>CAITYU010000101.1 GCA_903896675.1 uncultured Planctomycetaceae bacterium | reverse complement strand
GGCGCGGCTGCAGCAGGAGCAGTCATATTTCCAGTTCAAGGATGCGATGCAGCGTCTGGTGCGGGATGTGATTTCTGCGTACTGGCTGCTGGTGCAGGCGCGGACCGAGCTGTGGGCTCGTGAGATTCAGGTGGAGCAGCTGGAGTTTTCGTTTCGGAGTCTGGAGGCGAAGGCGGATGTGGGTTTGCGGAATCGTCCGGCTGCGGCTCAGGCGCAGGCTTCCTGGTCGAATGCGCGTGCGACGCTGGTGCAGGCGCGGGCGAACGTACTGCAGCGTGAGGCGGCGCTGCGGAACATTCTGGGGCTGCCACCTGAAGACGGTCAGCGGCTGGTGCCTTCAACGCCACCGACTCGTGACCGGATTGAATTTCGCTGGAAGGAGATTGTCGAGACAGCTCAGTCCAGTCGTCCGGATCTGATTGAGCTGAATCTGATCCTGGATGCGGATCGGCAGCGGCTGGTGCAGCAGTCGAATCTGGCGAAGCCGTCACTGGATGCGACGGCCGGGTACCGCTGGAATGGTCTTTCCGGTCGGACTCTGGCGGGTGAATCGGTGAGTGCTGGTCCGGGCGACAATACGGACTGGACGATGGGTGTGGTGTTTACGGTACCGCTGAGTCTGCGTGAATCGCGAGCGCGGGTGCGTAATCAGGAACTGCTGATTGCGAAGGATCGGGCGAATATTCAGCAGATGCTGCATCAGGTGGAGCATCAGCTGGCGACGTCATTGCGAACGATTGAGCAGAATCTGCAGCAGTACGAGGCTTATCGTGAGGCGCGGCAGGCTTCGGCCTTCAACGTCAGGGCGCAGAGGGCCAATATTCAGGCGCAGCGTGACACGATTCTGAGCGAACTGCTGGCAATTACGGACTGGGCGAATGCTGTGGCGGCTGAGGCTCAGTCACTGACGGCGTACAACACGGAGCTGGCGAATCTGGAGCTGCAGTCGGGTACGATCCTGGAAACTCACGGGGTCCGCTTCATGGAGGAGCGATTCGGGAGCATTGGTCCGCAGGGCTGGTGCATGGAGGAGAACGGCAGTTATCCGGAGAGTCTGAGGCCGAGTGACAATGTGCCGAGGTACGCGGAGGAGCAGCGACCGTCTGAGCAGGCGTTTGAGCTGAAGGATTTTCCGAGGCGTGGCGGAGCGGCGGGAGTGCGGGTTCCTGAGACCCCGGCGGGGCCGGATCTGCCGGATCCGCGTTAGCCGACTGAGGCGACGCTGAGGCAGTTGCGACAGGCAGCAGTGAGCCGTTGCTGCAGGCAATGCAGTGACGTGGTTGCCGGGGACTGCGGGGGGAGGAAGGTCAGTGAGCGGGCGACGGCATCGCTGCAGGCCTGCCAGCAGGCGGCACTGCCCTGGTGTCCGGCGAGCAGGATTCTGCGGGTGTGCTGCAGCAGTGCTGCGGTTTCGGTGAAAGCTGCCGCGGCGTGGTGGCTGCCGGTTTGGTTCCGGAGCAGTTGCAGGCTGTGATCCAGCAGTTGCAGCAGATCCTGGGAACCGGTGTGTGTTGTGGGGAATGCGAAAAAGTTCTGGCTGGCAACCACCGGGGCGGCCACGAAAGCCGTGGCGAGTGTGCAGAGAGCCTGACGTCGCAGCATGGGATGCTCCTGCCCGTTTTCGGGCTGCGTGGGACCGCTGTTGGAAACCGCTGGGGTATTCTGTGAAGATTCGGAGGAATGTTCAACAGGATTCGGGGGGATTTGGTGGTGTTTTTGTGGTGGTGAGTTGTGGCAGGCGGGAGGGGTTTCAGGGTTGAGGTCCGGTGCAGTGACCTTCCAGTTCACAGTTGAGCAGATCGATCATCTGGCGGAGTCGTCCGACGGCGCGACGATCGGGGTAGAGTGCGAGTCGAGGCAGTTGTGCGAGGTGTTCATCATCGGCTTCGACTTTGTGGGTTTCCGTGCGTTCGATGCGTCCTTTGGCGCAGATATCGGAGAACTCGTCATTGAGTCTCTGAAGCATCTGATCGTCGGGTGCGATGTGCAGTCGCAGGATCAGTCGTTCGCCGATGAATCGCATGCTGTTGTAGACGCTGTAGAACCCCAGTACTTCTTCGACAGCCTGTTCGACGCTGTCTGTGACTGTAAAGAGAGACATATCGGCTGGGGAGATGAGGCCGGCGGAGAGCAGGTGGTTCTGAATGTATCCGGCGAAATCCTTCCAGAAGGTGCCGCCGGGCTGATCGAGCATGACGAGTGGCATGAGGTCGCGTTTGCCGGTCTGAACGAGTGTGAGAGTTTCGAAGGCTTCATCGAGTGTGCCGAAACCCCCGGGGCAGGTCACGATGGCGTGCACTTCCTTGACGAACATCAGTTTGCGGGTGAAGAAGTATTTGAGGCTGACCAGTTTGGGGTCGCCGGCGATGACGGGGTTGGCCTGCTGCTCGAAGGGCAGGAGGATATTGAGCCCCATGGCCATATCACGCCCGGAACCCCGGTGAGCGGCTTCCATGATGCCGGCCCCGGCACCGGTGACGACCATCCAGCCTTCCTGGGCCATGCGTCGCCCGAACTGTTCAGCGGTGTGCCATGTGGGGTGATCGGGTGCTGTTCTTGCGGAGCCGAAGACGCTGACTTTGCGGTTGCGTCGCCACGGGGCGAAGACTTTGAAGGCGTAGCGGAGTTCCCTGAGGGCGCGGCTGAGAATTTTGAGGTCGCCGCGGGATGCGTTATCGCCTGAGAGTTTATCGGCAGTGGCTTTGATTTCAGCGATCAGTTCATCGTGCGTGCGCAGAACGGGCACGTGCTCGATGACATCGCTTTCGGATTCATGGGGATGCCGCAGCGGCTGGCGTGCATTCACAGTTGGCTCCCGGGAATTCAGTTCAGCAGAGCGTCCATGGCTTCACGGCGGGTGTCGTAGATGGCCCAGATGGTGTCGAGTGCGGTGATGCGGAGCAGTTCGAGTGAGGGATCGCTGGCACCGCACAGCACCAGTTCACCGTTTTTGCGTTTGACGAATTTGTGGCAGCGGAGGAGCATGGCGAGGAAGACTGAGCCGAAGTGACGTACGTTGCTGAGATCGACGATGACCATGGGGGCCTGCTGGGCGTTCAGCGGTTCCATGATGGTGTCGGCGGCGCGTTCCACGAGGTCCCAGGTCAGGGATTCAATGCTGGACGAGGGAGTCACAACGACTGTGTTATTGTGCCATTCAATTTCGAAGTAGTCAGGGACGTCGGACACGCTGCACCTCGGGGGCCGATGGTAATGAGCAATTGAGAGAGTGGGTCTGTGCTGTGAGGCTATGGCGTGGAGCATATCTGAGTTGCGGGATTTGGCAAATGCTGAACGGCAGAACGGCGGGGTGTCCGGATTGTTTGGCTGGATTCAGGCAGATTTGGATTGCCAGTTGAGCGAGCGGGCTGGAGAATTGCAGAAGTCAGTTTTTTGTCAGCGATTGGGGTGTGTTGTATGGCAGTTGCGGGATCAGCGGTTGTGCGGTGTGCAGCATTTTCCGGCTGTTGGCGGTGGCTGTTGGTGTGTGTGCTGGCGGGTTTCGGCGAGTTGCCGGCGGACGAGGTGCTGTTGTCGGACATTGTGATTCGGTCAGCGGATGGTGAGCAGCGTCTGGCGGGGCGGGTGGTGGCGGAGGGGACTGCGGGCGAGTTGCTGCTGGAGGATCCTGCCGGGCGGATGCGTCAGTTGTCGGGGGCGGAGGTTGTGGGACGTGAAGATCGGCGGGGTGTGTGGCAGCCGGCGGACGCGGAGCAACTGGGACAACTGCTGAAGACTGAAGCGGGATCGGGATTTGAGGTGTATCAGACCGAGCATTATCTGGTGTGTTCGAACTGCAGCGAGGGTTACAACGAATTCATTGGTCGACTGCTGGAAACTGTGCATGCGCAGTATTTTGATTTCTGGAAGAAGCTGAAGGTCGATGTGGTGTCAGCGGGTCGTCCGCTGCCGGTGCTGATGTTTCAGTCGGAGTCTGAATTTCAGTCGTATGCAGGGCGGATTCATCCGGAAACCGGTTTTGAGGGTGTTCCGGGATTCTATTCAGTGCGGGACAATCTGGTGCTGGTGGTTGATCTGACTCGGGATCGCAGCCTGCGGGACGTATCTGCAGTGCGGAAGAAGCTGGCGGATCGTCCGTTGCAGGTGGCGACGGTGGTGCATGAGGCGGTGCATCAATTGTCGTTCAATTCGGGGCTGCAGCAGCGGTTTGCGGATTTTCCGGTATGGTATTCCGAGGGATTATCATTGTATTTTGAGCCGCCTGCGGAGCGGGCTGCGGTGTTATGGAGTCGTCCGGGGCAGGTGAGTCCGCGGCATCATCCTGAGTTTGTGCGGCTGGTGCGCGACGAGACTCTGCCGGTACCGCTGTCGGATCTGCTGGTGAACGATCAGGCATTTCAGTCGGCGGATGCGGCGGTGGCTGCGTATGCGGAAAGCTGGGGGCTGGTCAGTTATCTGTTGAAGAAAAAGCCGGTGGAATTTGCGGAATATGCAAGGCGTCTGCAGCGTTTGCAGCCGCTGCGGGCTGTGACGGGCAGCGAGCGGCAGCAGATGTTTACGGAGGCGATCGGCGAGACACCGGCGGAGCTGTCGGTCCGGTTGATTCCGTGGGTGCGTCGTCTGCGAGTCGCTCGCTGAGTGCTGATTCCGTGACAAAAGTCGGGTTTTGGTGTGCCACGGAGCTTCCTGGTTGAAAAACGCGGTGTTTTTGGGGCGATGGGTTGGGTAGCTGGCCCGGGCTAAAGCCGAGGCTACAGCTTTTGTCCCCAGTGTCGGGAGGGACCGGGCTGCGTTTTTTGTCTCTGGTGTCACTGCTGTGCAAGGTCAGCTGCTGGCTCCACGGTAGTGACTGAGTGACCAGTTGAAGACCATGCGGGAGAGGACGAAGCAGGCGGTGGTGGAGGCCAGCATGGCCAGCGCGAAGGCGGGATGTCCAGCGGTGTTGAGGATGGTCTGAGCGGGAATGGTGACGACCAGCAGAATGGGCAGGACCCACGAGAAAGCGAACTGCAGGGCTTCACCGGATTCGAAGCGACTGGCGTCGGTGCCGTCATAGATGCTGCGGGGGTATTGTGCGAAGATGGTGATGTAGAACCAGAAGTCATAGAGTCCCTGATTGCGGCCGAACCAGATGCTGGTGCAGGCGGTAGCAATCATGAGTGAGTAGAAGAACGTGACGGCAACTCCGATGTAGAACAGGTACAGGACGACGGCGTATGGCGCAATGGGCCGATTGAGTTCAGCGAGTGACATGATCAGCAGAGCGGTGGCCAGCAGCACCTGCGTGAACATGGCGGGGTTCAGTCTCTGAAGGGAGACGAGGAACTGTGCGTCAACGGGTCTGGTGAGTGCGAAGTCGAGTCTTCCGGTGCGGATCTGTTCGCAGAATGCGGCGCAATTTGGCATGAAGAAGGCTTCGACGATCGAGTTGATCAGCATGCCGGTGGCCATGAAGGTGAAATATTCGTCGCGGGACCATTCGCGAATCTGCTGGACTTCGCTGTAGATCAGTCGAAACAGGGCAACTCGGGCGGCGAACCAGAACAGCCGGGTAACGACCTGGATGAGAAAATTGGCGGGAAACATCATTTCCCGGATCAGGGCGTTGCGGATGAACTGGCTGAGCAGACGGAGGTAAAACATGCTGCGGTGAGTGCTGCTGTGAAAAGGGTATATTTGGTGAGACAAATCGGTGCGTGGGCGGGGTCATGAGGTGTTGGGGGGAGTCTTGCGGATTGACGGGGGCATTGGCAAGGGGCTGGGGGTATTTGTCGATTTGAATCCTCAATTCGCTGGTTTTCCCGAGTGTAAAAACATCGACTGGCAGGGGGGCGGTTGGTAGGATATCCGGTGACTGGTGGTTGTATCTGCGGTGACGGGTGTGTTAAAGGGGATGGACGGGGAGCTGCGGCATGGGCAGACGAGGCATGGGGCAGCGCAACGATGCGGGCAGTCTGCTGGCATCATCGCTGATTCTGGGGCTGGGTGGTGGTGCCTGCCTGTTTATGGTCGGTGCGTTATCGCCGAATTCCCTGCCGTTGACGGCGGGGATCCTTGGTGCAGTGTTCGGGGGTCTGCTGCTGCTGATAGTCTTGCAGCGATTTGGGCGAGCGTTGTCAGTGGATCTGGGATTTCTGGGTCGATTTGGTCGCAGTCGGCGGGATGACGGGATGCGGGACTATGAACCGCGGAGGGCTGGTGGCAGTCGTGCCGGCCGAGCTGATGGTGCAAATCAACCGATTACAGCCGGGGAGGCTCGTGAGCTGCGTCTGACCAGTGCCAGCACGTGGGTGCCGGCGCGTGGTCGTCGGGCGTCAGAAGACTGAGCTGTTGAATTGGATTCGGGAGAGCTGATGATGCACAAGTCCGCTGTTTTTGCGGTGTCTGGATTGTTGCGACGGGTTGGTGTTTGCGTGGCGTTTTCAGTACTGTTGCTGGCGGGTTGCGAGGAAAGTTCGGGACCGTTAGTCCGCAGCGGGCCACCGCAGGAAATGGCTCCCTTGACGATCACCGAAGGTGATGGTTCGGGTGAGAGTCGGAGTTCGCTTTCGGTGAACTTCCATGTTCAGCAGCAGCGTCGGCACGCGCTGGAGCCCGGTGATGCGGCTCCGGGGTTATCGATCCGTCGCTGGATGCATGGCGGGGCTTTTGAGCTTTCGGCCGGGGACACGGTGCATGTGGTGGAGTTCTGGGCGACGTGGTGCGGTCCTTGTCTGATGAGCATGCCACACATTGCCGAGTTGCAGACGCGATATGGTGACAAGGTGAAGTTTGTGGGTGTGACGGAGGAAGAGCCGGAGCTGGTGTCTGAATTTCTGCAGAAGCCTGCTCAGGGGGGCCAGCAGTCGTGGAGGCAACTGCTGACGTACCGGATTGCGGTGGATGATGCGGGGAAAACGAGTTCTGCCTGGCTGCAGGCTGCGGGTCAGGAGGGTATACCGTGTGCATTTATCGTGGGGCGTGGGGGTAAGGTGGAGTGGATTGGCCATCCGATGGCGATTGACAGGCCGTTGCAGCAGGTGGTGGACGGAACGTGGGATATTGCGAAGGGGAAGCGTGAGGCGGAGTTGCGTCAGGCTGCGAATGAAGCGATTTCGAACGGCAATTTCAGACGTGTGCTCTCGGTTGCAGAGCAGATGGATCCGGGGGATGTGGAGGCTGCGTCACTGAAGATGCTGGCCTTGTTTCAACTGAAGCGTGCGGCTGAGGGTAATGCGGCTGTGGCGGAATTGCTGCAAAAGCTGCAGAACGATGCTGCCGGTTTGCATTCGCTCGCGTGGACTCTGGTGTCCGAAGTCACCGAGGGAAATGTGGATCTGCAGTTGGCGCGGAAGGCTGCGGAGCGGGCTGTGGAGCTGGATGGTGGTCGTGACGCCCATTCCCTGGATACTCTGGCACGGGTTCATTTCCGGCTGGGGAATGTGGATCGTGCGCAGGAGCTGCAGCGGCGGGCTGTGGAACTGGCGGATGAGTCGTGGAAGTCGGGATTTGAGAAAGTGCTGCGTGATTACGAGGCAGCGGCTGGTGGCAAATCGTTGGAAAAGTAGTGTTTTTGGTGCAAGGACTGAAAATCCGCAGACGAACTGGTCTGCCTGGCTTGTACTGAGGGCGGGAGGTTACTGGAATGCACCCTGTCATGGATTCTTATGCGAATGGCATTCAGTGCTGATGGCAGTGGAGACCTGTGTTCATGGCTTCGGCCCCGCTTTGCGATTTGTCGGTATTTCAGACAGCGATACCTTTATTCACGCTGGAGGACATTCGAGGCGTGAATCCGCAGCGTTTCGAGATGGAACAGCTGACGGCGATCGTGCACGTTGACCAGTCGCAGCACCTGCTGGCGGGTTACAAGCAGTTGACGGATCAGGAGTTCTGGATCAGGGGTCACATGCCGGGATTTGCACTGATGCCGGGTGTGGTGCAGTGTGAGGCGGCGGCTCAGTTGGGCGGTTTTTACGCGCGAAAGTACAATCTGATCGGCGGAGATTATCTGGGATTTGGGGGTATGAATGAGGTGCGGTTTCGCAAGCCGGTGTTTCCGGGCATGCGTCTGGACCTGATCGCCAAAGTGACTCGCGTCATGGCTCGGAAGCTGGCCCAGTTTGATTTTCAGGGCTGGGTTGGTGAAGAGCTGATGTTTGAGGGTCAGATGCTGGGTGTTTCTGTGAATCGCGAGGGCTGAGCAGCGGGGTTTTCAGCAGACCGAGCAGTGTCTGAAACTGATCTGCGTCCATTCCTGATAATCCGGGTGCATTCATGGGTTTACGGGTATTAGGGCTGCGGGTTCCGAACAATCGATCCCAGGCAGAGAGTATGGCAGCGTAATTTGAATTTGTTTCGCTGCGTTGGCGTGAGTGGTGGACTCGGTGGATACCGGGTGTGACCAGCAGCCAGCCGAGCCAGTGGTCGAGGTGGCGTGAGGTGATGGCCGAGTGATGCACCTGGGAGACTGCCAGCAGCAGTGTTTCGAACAGCAGCAGCTGTGATGTGGAGACACCGAGCAGCAGAAGGACGGGGATGCGAGCGGCGGTTGAACAGGCCAGCTCACCGGGGTGAAAGCGAGCCGAGCTGCTGACGTCCATGGCGGAATCGCTGTGGTGGACCTGATGGAATCTCCAGAGTGCAGGAATGCGGTGGCAGGCGAGGTGCCAGGCCCATGTCCACAAATCCAGCAGCAGAATGGCTAAGGCGGTGCCAGCGACCGGGTGCAGGGGCAGGATGCGGAGCAGTCCGATGCGGTGGCGTTCGGCAAATTCGGTGGTGGCAACGACCAGTCCGCCGGCGGCCCACAGGACGGTGAGTCCGCTGATGACGGCCAGTCCGTAATTGCGGGCGGCGTGTCTGAGTCGGGAGGTGTTGTGGATCGCGAGGGGTCTGGAGGCAGTTGGTGTCTGAGATTCGAGGAGCCACAGCAGGGCCAGCCCTGTAACGGCAGCCGCTGGGCGCATCAGTGCTGGCCATTCAGCCGAAGAATTGACGGGCATGTTGCTGTCAGGAACTGAGGGCTTCGGCGACGTCGGTACGATAGGCTGTCAAAGCCGGCAGGAATCCGACAAGGATTCCGAGTAGACCGAGTGCCGGAAAGAGGATGGCTTCGATGGCACTGACGGCCCATGGATCGATCAGCAGTCCGGTTTGCCGGATGACCCACGGGCTGGCGATGATGGCGAGTGCGTGGCCGGCCAGCCAGCCTGCGGCAGCACCACCGAGGCAGAGCAGTGAGGCTTCGGCAAGGATGATGCCAAAGACATGATGTCGCCCTGCTCCGAGGGCGCGCATGACGCCGATTTCCCGGCGACGATCAACCATCGAGTTGTAGATACTGACAAAGATCCCAACTCCGGAGACGAGGATGATGACGGCAGTGAGCACCACGAGGGCCTTCTGAATATTGCCGACGACACTGGCCATAAATCTCTGAATTGGTCGAATGGGGTTGACGGCCATGGCCTGAAAGCCCTTCTGCAGCTCGGAGGCGAGGCTGATGGCGTCGAAGGGTGTCGCGGGTCGGGTTTTGACGAGGATTGCGGTGACTTCCTGCATGGCTGGGGGGCTGTCCATCGCCTGCCCCTCGCGAATGTCGGGGTTTGCTGCACGTCGGACTCGGTATTGCTGCAGTTGCTGCATGGCGGAATCCAAACGCTGCGGATCAGCCGCGTAAAAATCACGCAGCCGTTTTTCAACTTCGTCGATCGGCTTTTCGTGACCTTCGATGGCATAGAAGCCCTGCAGGTTCAGGAATACGGTGCGATCGTTGGCGGTACCTGTGGGTTCCAGTACAGCGACGACAGTGAACAGTTCGTCGTGCAGGCTGCCCTGGGCACCTCCGTGAAGGATGGAAAATTGTGTGCCGACATCCCAGCCATTTGTGCGAGCGACTTCGGCGCCGATGATGGCGTCGAAGAGTGAGGCAATCCGACCACCTCGAAAACGGAACCTGCGACCGGGCATGTAATCATTTTCGAAGAATTCGGCCGTGGTGCCGACGATCGGAAAAGAGCCCTGCTGTGTGACATCACCGAAAGCCAGGGGGATGGCGGAGATCACACGGCGGTCCGCACGAATCTGCTCGAGATACATGTATGGAAGATTTTCAATGGGTGGCTGAACGCGGTAGACAGCGCTGAGTACCAGTTGCAGATCACTGCCTTTGGGGCCGACGATGAGATCGTAACCGATGCTGCGCTGGGTGAAGGCTGTTTCCACGGCTCCGGCGATGACCAGGACGAGGACCATCAGCATCACACCCAGTCCGATGCTGAGACTGGTGAGCAGCGAAGCGACGCGGCGCTGCAGGATGTTTTTCCAGGCAATTCTGAGCAGACTCATGCGGATCGCTCCGGAGCACAGAGTTCGGGGCGGTTGAAGTCCTGCAGTCGTTCAATTCGCTGAAAGGAGGCTGCGGCTTCCATGGAATGCGTGACCAGCAGGAGCGAGACATTGTGGTCGCGGCAGGAGTCACGGATCAGGTCGAGAATCAGTTGCTGGTTGGCCGGGTCGACGTTTGCGGTGGGTTCGTCCGCCAGCAGCAGCACCGGCTTATTGGCGAGCGAACGTGCTACGGCAACCCGTTGCTGTTCACCCACGGAAAGTCGTTTAGGGGAATGGTGCAGGCGGTGGCCGAGTCCGACCCGCTGCAGCAGTTCCTGAGCGAATTTCGGGTCGACTCCGCGTCCGGAGAATGTCATTCCCAGCATGACGTTTTCGAGGGCAGTGAATGCGGGCAGCAGATTGAAGGTCTGGAAGACGATGCCGATACGGGATGCGCGGTACCGGTCCCGAACAACCTCCGGCATTGCGACAATGTCGCGACCATCGATCACAACACGTCCGGAATCAGGAGTCAGAATTCCGGCGATAATGTTGAGCAGGGTTGTTTTGCCGCCACCACTTGAACCAATCAGTGCGACCTGTTCGCCCCGCTGAAGTTGAAAATGCTCAATCCCCAGAACTGGCAGTCGGCCACCTTCCGGCTGACGATAGGTCTTGCGGATGTTTTCAAGCAGCAGCGACATGCGGTGACTCTGTGGAAGAAAATCCCTGTACACCAGGTGACCTGTGGATTGGGAATGTAGCAGACAGGCCGGGGGAATTCGAGACGCTGAACGGCGATTCCTCAGGGCAGTGGCACTCCCAGTTCTCTGAGAATCCGGGACAGCCGCAGCAGTGGCAGTCCGATGATGGCTGTGAAATCGGTGGTACGGATCGAGTCGAACAGGGCAATGCCGGCCGCTTCAATACGGTAGCTGCCGGCACAATCCATGGGAGTGTCCTGTACGATGTAACGCTCGATTTCCGCCGTCTGCAGTGGCCGCATCTGCATTTCAATCAGCTCAGCAAACTCAAAGCGGTGTGTATTTGTCAATACGCAGACCGCTGTGATCAGGCGGTGCACACGGCCGGACATGGCCAGCAGCTGCCGACGGCACTGTTCGGGGGTTCCGGGTTTGCCCAGGATTGTGCCGTCGAGATCGACCAATTGGTCCGAGCCGATGATGATGGCGTCAGCATGCTGCCGGGCGACCGCTTCAGCTTTCATCGATGCAAGTGTACAGGCCGTCTGCAGGGGGGAGCGTCCTGAGTTCTTAATTGCGTCTTCATCCACTCCCGGAATCTGCACATCAAAACCGCTGACGAGGCGTGCGAGCAGTTCCCGCCGATAGGTTGAGCCGCTGGCCAGAATCAGTTTTTTCAAGGTTTTCCTCTTCCGTTCGGTAAAAACGAGCTAACTGGACTAGTGGTAAACGGGGAATTCTGTCAGAGAGAGGCTGGATGATCCAGGCACGTGGACGAATTCCGGCGGGCAACTGTGGGGACTTAGTGAAGGAGTATTCGCAGAAGTCCGAAAACAGAGCAGAGATCGTTTGGACGGGCTGCTGCAGGCTTCAGGCTGCGGGCTGTCAGGGAAGACAGGGGGCTTTGAGGATGGACCGGGTGGCCTTGCGGGCAGAGATTCGGCAGTTCCTGCCGGTGCTGGCGCTGTTTCTGGCTGCGGGATTCGCGCCTGCTGCGGTGCTGGCTGACGAGCCCATTGGTGAAGGTGGCTCCAGGGATGCCGAGCCTCGTGCCAATCTGGCAGAACAGACCGCGAAATCGCTGACTTTGCCGGTCGGAAGGTCTCGGCCAGACTCCAACGATCCGCTGGTGAAGCTGGTCTGGGAAACGCGGGAAGTGCAGCGGAAGCGGATGCTTTCCACGAAGGATCACACTCCGTGGCAGATCATGCACGGCGTTCTGGGTCTGCGTCAGGACCTGCAGATTCTGCACAATGGTGAGCCGGTGAGCGGGCTGGAGTGGGTGCGGAGTGGCCCGCTGTATCAGAACGAGCACTGGTTTGAGAAGACGCCACACGGCGGGCGTGCTCATCCCTACATAAAGCCTTACTGGTTTGAGGGACACGTCAATCAGTTCGTGGCGGTTCTGTCGATGTGCAACCTGCCGCTGGACACGAAGTTTGGTACGGCTGCGGGGCCGATCAGCATGCGTGAGATGCTGAAGAATGCTCAGATGACAGTGAATGCTCGTGAGGAAGTCACGTGGACGCTGTGGGCATTGTCCACGTATCTGCCTTCGGATGCGACGTGGGTGAATGCTGCTGGCGAACCGTGGAGCATCGAGCGGCTGGTGCAGATTGAGACGGGCAAGCAGGTGGGCGGGGCGACATCACCGTGTGGTGGAACTCACGGTTTGTTTGCGCTGGCGCGGGCCAGAAATGTGTACCTGCGAACGGGCAAGGAGCTGACGGGGGTCTGGTTTGAGGCGGATCGTAAAGTGAAGCGTTACATTGAGGTGGCGCGTGTACTGCGGAACAGTGATGGATCCCTGTCCTCCGGCTTTTTCAAGACTCGCGAATACAAGCAGGATTTCGACAAGCGAATGGCCAGTCAGGGGCATTTGCTGGAGTTCCTGATGATGTCGGTATCGCAGGAGGAGTTGAAGCAGCAGTGGGTGCGACGGGCAATTGAGTGTGTGGCGAATGATCTGATGTCGAATCGGCGTGAGAACGTGAGTTGTTCGCCGCTGTATCATTCGCTGAATGCGCTGTCGATTTATCTTGATCGAGTGGCGTTGGAGGAGTCTGAGGCGAAGAAGGGCGTGGAGCAGGAACCGCAGACGAAATCGATTTCTCAGACGCGTGAGATGCCGGAGTCGGCGGCGAAGTCTGCGACGGCGAGTAATCCGGCACCATTGATCGTGCCCACTCCGGCAACCGCACCTCAGCCCGTTCCTGCCGCACCGACGGCTGCGGGGGTTCCCGCTCCCGCTGTTACGCGGCCGCCAGCACCGACACCGACGCCGACACCGACACCCGCACCTGCACCAGTACCAGCTCCGACACCGACACCAGCACCAGCACCGACACCAGCACCGAAACCAGCACCTGCACAGCCGAAGGAGATGCCGGCTGCAGCGGCGACGTCTTTGCCGTCTGGGGGACGAGTGGATTTGCAGTTGGTTTCGCCGGGCGCAGCGGTGCCTGCGGTACCGCAGGTGCAATCGCCGGTGGGGGGGACCGAGTTTGGTGCGGAGGTTTCGGGTGGTTTGAGTGATCAGTTTTTGATGGAGTTTATTGGTGAGTTGCCGTGGTCAGGTGTGATGCGGCAGGTGGGGGGTGAGTTGAACGGAGCGGCGGAATCCGGGGTGAATGACGAGGTGTTGGATTTGCAGAGTTTCATGGGCGGTGCCGAGCCTGCTCCGCCGGGGCCGGTGCGTGCGGTGGTCCCGGGGCAGCGGAAGTCGCCGTCCGGCGGGTCGCCGTCGAAGGTTCGACCGCCATTGCGACTGCCGCCGCGGGTGATGACGGTTTCGGGTCAGTCTGAGTAGGTCGGCTGGGAATCTGCGGAGTCGGCGACCTGGTTCTGACTTTCGCAAAACGTTCAGCGGTCGCGGGTTTGTCGGCTGTATTGCAGTGGTTTCTGCGTGTAGACTGCTGCGTTTTGCGGTGTTGCAGCTGTCAGCGGTTTGTGTTGGGCAAGTGCCCTGCCCTGCGGTCGGTGTGTACAGCCGAAGTTGCCTGCAGGTGGCTGGAGTCGGTTCGATGGGAATTCCGAAGGTGGCGATTACTGGTCGTCCGAATGTCGGAAAAAGTTCGCTGTTGAACTGGCTGGCCGATCGTCTGATTTCGATCGTGGATCCGACTGCCGGAGTGACACGGGATCGTGTCACGTGGATTATGCATGAGGACGATCGTTATTTTGAGCTGATCGACACGGGTGGCATTGGGATTGTGGACATTGATGATCTGTCTGAGGACATTGAGCGTCAGATACAGGCGGGAATAGAGGAGGCGGATCTGCTGTTGTTTGTGGTGGACGCCAAATCCGGGATTACTCCGCTGGACCAGCAGGTGGCAAGGCGGCTGCGGAAGTCATCGCGTCCGGTGCTGCTGGTTGTGAACAAGTGTGATTCTGTCAGGCTGGATCAGGAGGCTGCCACATTTCTGGAGCTGGCGGATGTCCCCTGTGTGACGACCAGCGTGAAGGCGAATCGTGGGCGTGATATGCTGCTGGAGCAGATTCTGGAGATGCTTCCGGAGGCATCGGAGTCTGAGCAGTTTGCCGGTGACCGCATGTTGTCTCCGGCGGATCTGCGGCTGGCGGTCGTGGGTCGGCGGAATGTTGGCAAGAGCACTTTCATCAATCAGCTGGCAGAGTGTGAGCGGGTGATTGTCAGCGAGATTCCGGGTACGACGAGGGACAGCATAGACATTCGATTTGAGGTGGACGGCAAGGCTCTGGTCGCCATCGATACTCCGGGTGTTCGCAAGCGGAAGAGTCTGGAAAACGACATTGAGTTTTACGGGCTTGTGAGGGCGCAGCGCAGTATTCGTCGTGCGGATCTGGTGCTGATGTTCTTTGATGCCACGCAGACGATTTCGCGGGTGGACAAGCAGTTGGTGGAGGAGATTTCGGAGCAGTTCAAGCCCTGCATTTTTGTGGTGAACAAGTGGGATCTGGCAATTGAGCAGGGGATGACGATCGATCGCTGGGTGAGGTATCTGACGACCAGTTTTGAGTCGATGCGACATGTGCCGATGGCGGTGGTCACGGCGAAGAACGGGCGGAATATCCGGAAGCTGGTCAATCTGGCTCAGTCGGTATTCAAGCAGGCCAGCCTGCGTATCAGCACGGCAAGGCTGAATCGGATTGTGCGTTCGGCCATCGAACGGAATGCTCCGCCGATGCGCAAGAATCGTCGTCCGCGGATTTATTTTGCATCTCAGATTGCCGGATCGCCTCCGACGATCATGCTGCGGTGCAATGATGCGACACTTCTGGACGAGGGCTGGAAGCGTTATCTGCTGGGTTTTCTGCGGGAATCAACTCCGTTTCGTGAAGTTCCGATCCGGCTTGTCCTGCGCAGTCGCAATGAGGTGGATCCGGATGCTGTGGCGGGGATACCTGAGGACGAGCCTGCCGACATCATGGATCTGACTGACGATCAGCTGGACGACGGAGATCGCAGTGCCGGACTGGATGCGGATCTGCGTGGCGAGGATGTGTCGGCAGCGGGGCTGCTGATGCTGGGAGATGATGCGGATGATTTTGAGGAGGACCCGGACTACCCTGCTCCGAATTTCATCGATGACGATGCGTTTCGCGGCTGAGCTCTGCTCCGGGGGTTTCAGAGGGACTGACGGCGAGTCATCTGCAGGCGACTGAAGAACTGCTGCAATTCGATGGGTGCTCGATCGATATCCAGTTGCAGCAGATCGTCTGACTGGTAGCTGTCGATCTGCTGTTGAATATCAGACAGCAGTTGTTCAAGTTCGGTGCTGCGTGGTCGATCTCGAAGAGTCCATGCCTGTCCGATCATTCCCAGCAGTTGCAGGTAACTTTTTTCGGGGGCGACTTCACCTTTCTCGCGGACCGCAGCAAAGGCTCGGAAGGCCCCGGAGGCGTCGGGCACAGCACTGGCCATGAGGGCGACTCCCAGTTGCAGCGAGGCCATTTCGGCTTCGGTGGATTCGGGATAAAACCGGGAGACGGCATTCCAGAGATCCTGTCGATCGGGCTGGAGCATGGCGAGTGCATACTGTCGGGCGGCTGACGGTTGTTTGCGAATCTCCGGGTAGACAGAGGGGGCTGGCAGTCGGATGGGGGTGGCGGTGAGTCGAGCGAATGCCCACGTGGTGAGAGTGCAGGCCAGTATGGCTGCGACTGCGAGCGTCATAGTGGGGCGCCAGCGACGGAGCCGACCGGCGAGGTCAGCAGTTCCCGCTGAGAGGTCTCGAGGTGGCAGTGCGGCGGCAGCGGTGAGTGCCTGTTCGAGGGACCGTCCGTCCGGGAAGCGATCTTCAGGTTTTTTGGCCATCATGCGTTCGATGATGGTGCACAGTGGGAGCGGCAGGTCGGGTCGCAGGGTGGCGAGGGATGGTGGCAGTTCCTTCAGGTGCTGAACGGCGACCGTCATGGGGTTGCGACCCGGGAAGGGAGGTCGGCCGGCGAACATGTGCCACGCTGTGACACCGAGCGAGTATTGATCGGAGCGGTGATCGAGTTTTGTTCCCTGGATCTGTTCGGGGCTCATGTACCACGGGGTACCGAGTGTGGTTCCGGCCTGCGTAAGGTTCATGCGAGTGGGGGCGGGCTGGTTCAGTTGAGCGAGTCCGAAGTCGGTGACCTTGGCGGTGGCCTGACGATTGAGCAGGATGTTTTCCGGCTTGATATCGCGGTGCACGATGCCGGCCTCGGCGGCCGCCGACAGGGCTGCTGCCATCTGCTGCAGCCACTTGATCCCTGTGGAAAAATCGGGGGGGCCGTTGCGGCGGATCCACTGGCTGAGATTCAGGCCCGGGACGTACTCCTGCACGATATACGCGATATTGTTTTCGTGGCCGGTAGTAATGATCTGCACGACATTGGGGTGACTGAGTCCTCCGGCGGCCCGGGCTTCCTGTTCAAACCGTTTCAGGAGCACATCACTGCGTCCCTGCATGGAGTCGTTTTTCAGGACTTTGACGGCGACCTGTCTGCCGAGGCTGGTTTGTTCGGCGAGGTAGACGTCGGCCATGCCGCCGCTGCCCAGTCGTCGCAGCAGCAGGAATTCACCGATCCGCAGATCGCTGAGATCCGTGTGGTTCTGCGGGTCATGCGGGTCATGCGGTGAATTGGTTGTGGGGTTCTCTGAACTGTTCACGGAAGCCACCTGTGGAAGGAGACTGTGAAACGGGGCGACTCAGCGGCCCTTTTTGGCAACCGGCTGAATGGCACCACTGAGCTGCACCTTCAGATCGCCGCGGCACTTTGCCGTTGCGGGGACGTTGATCCGGAGGAACAGCGTACCACTTTTCTTTGGAGTGTATTCCACGGCGCCACCGACGAGAAACGGGTCGCCGGGTTTGCCATCCGTGAAGACCATGCCGATCACGGCGCCGAAGGGGACGCCACCGAGGTGATCTTTGGAGGGATCTCCGGTGGGCAGTCCGGCCAGTGTGACCGGTGTGGTCAGGTCAAGTTTGTATTCTCCGGCAACGACAATTCGCAATCCGCGACCTTCCTGCACTTCGGCCACGGGCAACCAGATCTTTCCGGTGTCGAAATCCAGTTTCAGTCCATTTTCCTGCAGCAGTTCTTCGCGAATACCGTCCATGCGCTGACGGATTCCGGGCATCTGAGGATTGATTTTTGCGATGCGTTCGAGGACGGCGATGGACTGTTCCTTCTGGTCCTGTCTGTAGTATTCATTGGCCACTTCAAGGTACTCTTCCAGCAGTTGTTCTTCTGCCTTGCTGATGCGGGATTCAAGCTGCTGCGGTGAGGCGGCTTTGTCGCCTGAATCCTTTTTCTTTGCATCGCGGTCACGACTTTGAGCCGTCAGGGTGGAGCAGCAGAGTGAGCAGGCCAGCAGCACTGTGCAGAACAGGCCGGTACGAACGCGTGTGGGGGCGGGTAATTCCGCATGTCGGGGTGTCATGGGGAGTCGTTCCTTGTGTCAGCGACAGTGGGGTTGGTAACAGGTTGGTCAGCAGGGGCCTTGTATGTCGGAGGATGTTGTGAAACTGTGGTGTATCAGGCAACGGACTCGGGCGGAAGCAGAATTTCTCCCTGTCCGCGTGCTGCCAGGTCTCCGCGGTGGATCGCCAGTGGTGTGCTGAGCTGTGGAATCTGGAGTGGGAAGTTCAGGGCTTGCAGTCTTTTTTGCAGCAGTCTGACGACGGTCAGGTGCAGTTGTCCGGAGTAACAGAAGCCTGGCAGGAGTGGTGTGAGGGAGCCACCGGCGAGGACGAGGGTTCCGCGTCGCATACCAGCTCCGGCGCGTCGGCCGCAGCGTCCTGCTGCGATGAGCGTTCCTGCGATCATGTTTCTTCCGGCGAATTCTCCGGGGGATCCGGCGATGGCAATCAGGCCTCGGCGCATGGCGAGTCCGGCTTCGTCACCGCAGTTACCGTGAATGAGCAGTGTGCCTCCGGTCATGCCGCGGATGGACCCTGGCAAAGCTCCGCCGGCGCAATTTCCGGCGTTGCCGTGGACGCGAATCAATCCCCGCCGCATTTCTGCTGCGACCCAGCCGCCGACGCTGCCGGCGACGTCGATCCGGCCACCTGCGAGTCCGCTGCCGAGGTGTCGTCCGGCGGGTCCTTCAACGCGGATGTGTCCCGACTGCATTCCGGCGCCAATCCAGTGAACGCCGCTGAGGTCCCCCTGGAAGATCAGTTGCTGATCGGAGGGATTGCCGGAGATGTGGAAGAGGTCCCCGAGTGGTACATTTCGGTTGCCTTCGAAGACATTGATGCGGGCGATTTCGCTGACCGTTGCGCTGGCACATTTCTCGGGGGTGACCCCTTCCAGTTCAATCGGGATTGAGGTGTCGGCGATGAGAGTGAGCGTGAGGGGCATAGGTCTGTGGCCGGAGAGGAGGGGTTGTGCTGTGCCCCTGTTGTACCGAGCGTGGGTGGTCGGGGGACATGGACGGGATGCTGAAATTTGAGTGTTTTTCGGGAAAAAGGGGGGGTATATTCGAGCATTTGCGGGGGAATGACGATTTGCAGAGGGGGATTCGGGTTGTCGGGGAAACCCGGATTCTGGTGGCAATTGTGGACCTGGGTATCCGGCAGTCGATGTCGGTGCTTTCGGAAAATTCGCCGAAAAAGGTGAAAATGCCGGAAGGTCCAGTGGGGTAGCGTCTTGCTATTTTTTCCCGAAGATCGTAAAGTAGTCGAGAGCCGGCAACTCCGTCGACGTTGAAGACGGGGGGCTGCGGCTCGAGGGCGACCGTTGATGCGTTGATCAGGATGCACTGCGATTGGTCTCTTTGAGGTGTGATTCTACAGAGTGCTCGGTATTCACTTGAGTCGTCCTGCAGTTTCCTCCCCAACAGTTTCTTTTGTGTTCTAACAGCTGCCGTTGGGGCAGCGATCGGTGTTTTGGGAGCTGCGAGGCTCAGGGTTTGTGTGATGAGTAAGAACATCTTCGTGGGAAGCCTGGCCTGGGCCACCACATCCGAAGGTCTTGAGAAGGCTTTCGCTCAGTATGGTTCTGTGACATCTGCAAAGGTGATCACGGATCGTGAAACCGGCCGTTCAAAGGGCTTTGGTTTCGTTGAGATGGCGACCGGCGGTGACGAGGCAATTCGGGCACTGAATGGCGCAACGCTGGACGGCCGTACGATCGTGGTCAACGAGGCTCGTCCTCGTGAAAGCCGTGGTGGTGGCGGTGGCGGTTACGGCGGTGGTGGTGGTGGCTACGGTGGCGGCGGCTACGGTGGTGGTGGCGGTGGCGGTTACGGTGGTGGCGGCGGTGGCCGTCGCGAGCGTGGTGACCGCGGCGACCGATACTGAGTCAGACGGGCTGATCTGTTCCAGCGGATCAGTCGGGATTCGGAAACGAGTTCAGATCCGGGCCTTCAGGGGCCCGGATTTTTTTATGCCCGCTGATTGCGGCGTGTCTGGCGCAGGCGAATCAACAGCAGGGCTGCAGCACCGACGGCAAGACTGGTGGCGGGTGCTGTCAGTGCGACGGCAGAAAGTCCGAGCAGTGCCTCTGTGCGTGCGAAGTGCATTTCATTGTACAGTCGCGTGACAATGGGTTCGAAGGTGAGCGGGTGCAGCAGTGAAGCGGTCGTGACGTCCCAGAATGTCCATTGCGTCAGCAGCAGCAGTGCCATCAGCAGCGGCAGATCCTGAAGTTTCCAGAGGAGCAGACCAGCGAGCCATCTTCGTCGTGAGTCGGGTGCGTGCAGCAGCAGGCTGGCGGCATGCAGGGATTCTCCGCGTTCCGCAGTCCACAGCAGTTGAGCTGCGGCGAAAGCACGCGGCAGCAGCCAGAGAGTCTGTCCGAGCAGTTGTGGCAGCCATGTGTCCCATACCAGTCTCAGCAGCGGCAACTGGAACAGTGACTGCAGTCCGAGTGAGAGAATGAGTGGTCCTGCCAGTCCGGGCAGCAGCAGGATGGCGGTGACGCATGCGTGCCATCCGGAACGCCACGGATAATCGGAGTGAATGCGGCTGGCGATTCCGAGGGCACAGACAGCAGCGGCGACTGAACAGGCGACTGATGTGGCAAGTGATGTGCAGGTTCGCTGAATAGTCACGGGATCGGACAGCATGAAGCGAATACCGCGCAGGGCCGGCTGGGTGGACGTGAGCAGTGGGATGAAAATGAGCAGTGCCATGGACAGGCTGACCAGAAATGCAGCAGTGGCGGCCGGCAGAGCCGTTGTGGTGGAGGCTTGTCGTGTGTCGGGCTGCGGTTCGCGGATATTCAGTGAGCAACCGGCAGCGATGAGACCGGGCAGCAGCAGCAGCAGTTCCGCCAGCAGTGCCTGAGCCGCCAGTCGCAGAGATTCCGTCAGGGGCTGCCACGCTGCGTGGGCGTCAAACAGGCAGACTGACCACGACCAGGGGTGCTGATCGATCTGCATCAGCGCAGCCGTTTCAAATTCCTGAAAAACGACGACTGCCGTAAGACTCCATGTGATCAGGGCGGTCCGCCACGGTCCTGCCAGCTGCAGTCGGAACCAGCCGCGATACCAGCGTACGCGAGGGATGCGGGTGCGGAGTAACTGCCACGAATAGAGGGCTTCGCTGGTGTCGGCCGGGGTGGGGATGATGTGTCGGAGCAGCATACCCAATGCCACGGCTCGGAAGAGCTGCAGGGTGCCGTAAAGCAGCTCGGTGAGCAGTACATAACTGAGGCCGCCGGAGATTCCGGCCCACGCGGAGGCTGTCAGTCGATAGTGAAAACCGGTCAGCAGATCGGGTGTGAAGAATGGCAGTACACAGAACAGCTCGCGAGTCAGCCGTGACGTGCGGGAACGCCCTCGTTGAATCCAGCCGGTGAACAGTGGCAGCAGCAGACAGGCGATGCTGCACACGATCACACTGCGAAGCAGTGATGCTGTCAGTGCAGTAATCAGCAGCGAGTCTGACATGCAGCGGCACTTTCAGGACGCGGGATGCACACCGCGAGCCAGTTCGTCCTCCCAGTCATCCAGTAAGGGCCAGTCCACAGCGCACGTGCCGAAGTCAGCCATGTGCTGGTATCGGTCGAGTCGATCAATGGCTGACTGGAGCAGTTTGCGGTCGTTGCGAAAGGCCGGTCCGTGACTGGGCAGCAGCCATTCCACTGCACTGCCCTGAATGCGTTGCAGGGATCGGATGAAGGCCGGCAGGTCGGAACCGTGGTGAGCGTCAATACTGCCGACACAGCCGTCGCGAAAAATGTTGTCGCCGGAGAACAGCAGCCGACCGAAACGAAAAGACAACTGACCCACGGCATGTCCCGGAGTATGCCAGACGTCGAGGCTGACGCCATCGAGCTGCAACCTGTCGCCTTCATCCACTTCCTGATCGAATTTCAGTGCTGGCAGGTTGATGGAAATCTGCTGGGCAGGGATTTCCGCAAAGGCTGCGATGCGATCGTTGGATTCAAGAATTCTGCGGGCGTGGGGATGGGCCACCAGTTGTGCTGACGGCAGCAGTTCTTTGGCCCGCACAAATCCCTGGACGTGATCAGCATCCGCATGTGTGGCTACGAGGTAGCGACAATTTGCCAGCGGAAAATCCATCTGACGAATCAGATCGATCAATTCGTCAACAGTGTCCTCGTAGCCGATGTCCAGCAGCATCCAGTCTGATTGACCGTACACCAGATAAACGCAGCATCCCAGTCGGCGTCGCGCCTGAAAATTCAGCTCGATGACATTCGGAAACAGCTCACGACGTTCCAGCATCGGCATGCCTGATCTGCGGGGACGGGGTTTTGAAAGAAATCTGCAGGCCCGAAAGACCACCGCCCGGCTGGGGAAAGAGAGGGCCTGTCGGCGAGGGCGACTGGGAGGAGATCGTTGATCGCCTGCAGCGGTTGGGGGATTCTAGCAGGGATTCGTCTGTTCAGAAGTCAGTCTGCCGGGCGAACAGTCCGCATTTTTCGGATCTGGAACTGCACGTGACGGTTCCGGCACGCTAAGCTGAGGGTTTGGACAGTCTGAGACTGGACCTTTCCTGTGTTTTCGCTATTTCGGAGTGTTTTGTCGTGAAATCGTCGGTGATTGCAAAGCTGTTGTGTTGTGTGTGCTGTCTGGCTGTGTTTTTCGGAAGCCGGCCGGCCAGCGCTCAACAGCCTCTCGACCCGACTCGACGGTATCTGATCGTGCATTCGGACGATGCGGGGATGAGTCATTCCGTGAATCGGGC
>CAITYU010000100.1 GCA_903896675.1 uncultured Planctomycetaceae bacterium | reverse complement strand
CTTCCGAGTTCGTTCAGACAGCACGCGGAAATAGGTTTCCACACTTTTTCGCCATGCTTCAGGAATGGGTTCACCGCGACCGCGAGCCACATCTTCGGCCGCCTGCCCGCGCAGGCGACCCCAGTTGGCATTCTCCGCCCGGTTCACGCGAGCCACCTCGAACGGTTGTGCTTCCGGCGGTTCCGAAAACCCGTCAGCAGACTGCTGTGCCGATTGGGACAGTGACCGCAGGGCCTGTTGCTGAGCCTGTCGCCGGGCCGCGGCCAGCCGTGCCTGCTGAGCCTGTGCGGCCTGGGCCTGTGACAGCGGCTGCTGCGAACCCGGTGGCTGCGCACCCGCCGGCTGCTGACCAGCCGCCGCAGCCTGCTGAGCCGCTGAGGCCGCTGCCAACTGACGATCCAGCTCGTCGAGGGTCTGCGCCAACTGCAACGCCTGCGCCTGCTGCTCCGGTCCCACCGGCTGCTGGCTCGCCGGCTGCTGGCTCACCCCTTGCTGGCCTTCTGGCTGCTGGCTCACTGGCTGCTGGCCCGCCCCTTGCTGGCTGACTGGCTGCTGGCTCACTGGCTGCTGGCCCGCCCCTTGCTGCCCCCCGGGCTGCTGGCCTTCTGGCTGCTGCCCCGCAGGTTCCGGTCCCACTGCCGCTTCGGCCGCCGCCGCCTCGGCCGCTGCTGCCGCCTGTTCCAGTGGATTCAAGGCCTGTTCGATCTGCTCAGCCCGTGCTGTGAATGCCTGCTCAGCCGCTTCCAGATCGCGCTGAGCTTCGAGGGCTTGAGCGTTGGCGGGCGGTGTCTGCGGCTGAGTCGCCTGCTGACCGGCTTCTGCCGCCGCCGTCTCCAACTGCTGTTCCGCCGCTGTCGACTCCTGACTGGCAGCCTGCTGAATGCTTTGCGCCGTCTGCTGCAGCGTCTCGGCCACCGTCGGATTGTTCAGCCGACGTTCATGCCGCGCGGCTCGCGCCACATCTGCTGCCGCCGACTGCACATCTTCAGTCAACTCCTGCTGCCGCTGCTCGGCGGCCGCCAGCTGATTCTGAGCCGGAGTCAGTTGACTGCCGAAATCCGTCTGCAGACCTTCCGCCGCCTGCTTCAGCTTCTCCAGCGACTCCGCCGCTTCTCCCGCATACTGTTCTGCCAGCTGCGCTGCCGGATTGTTCGCAGTCAGGGCCGGCATGGCAGCATTGTTCACAGCCTCGCGATTCTGCTGCGCCGCCTGCACTCGCTGAGTTGCCCGGTCCTGCTGCCGTCGAGCATCATCGAGGCGATCCTGCACGGTCTGCCGCTGCTGCTGCTGAGCCGTCAGTTGCTGCTGCAAACCCGCATCCGCCGGCTTTTTATTCAACTGCTGCTGAGCCTGCTCTACCCGCTTGTCGGCATTCCGCACTTCATTCTCAGCATTCTTCACTGTCTGCTGGGTGCGTTTCACGGCGTCTTCCGCCTGCTTCACGGACTCGCTGGCCGTCCGTTTCTGCTGTTCACGAAATGCCTGTCGCTGTTTTTCTGAGTTCTTCTGCTGCGTTTCACGAGCGGCGGCGTCGGGGAAAATTGCCTGATCCTTCGCCGTCGCCGTCTGAGCTCGTCCCTCATTCAACACCGCCGCAGCCTCCTGAATCGCCTGTCGGGCATCCGCTGCCGTCTGCTGCAGCTCGGACAGCAACTGTTCTTCCCGCGCACTGGCAGCTTCCGCTGCCGCAGCATTCAGCTTCTGCTGAGTTTCCGCCAGTTTGGCCTGCGCTTCGGGTGCCTTGCCCTGAGCAGCAGCCTGGGCAGCCTGAGCCACCAGCGCACCCGACAACTGCGAAGCCTGCGTGCCAATCTGCCGCAGATCCTCGGCCAGCTCACGCTTCCTGTTCTGAAAATCCGTATCTGATCGTTCATTTGCCTGCTGCAGATTCTGATCCTCCGCGGCAGCCTCCTGCAGCACACTTTCAGCATCCGCGAGGGCATTGCGGGCGATCTCGGACAGCGCGTCCTGCATGGCCGGGTTCCGCTGCAGCTCCGCCTCCAGCTCCTGCAACTGCTGTTCGGCACTGCGACTCAACTGCTGATCCAGCGATTCCGCCTGCTGATACTGTTCCGCCAGTTCCGGAGGCAGTCCCTGCTGCTGTTCCACCTTGCGCAGTTCCGCGCGAGTCTCAGCGACTTCCTGCCCCTGTTCCAGCGCCCTGAAATGTTCAGCCACCGTTTCCAGTGCCCTCGCCGTCTGCTCCTGCTGTTCGGCGGCTTCCGCCAGTTCCTGCTGCCTTGCCGCCTGCGGTGCCTCAGTCGCCTGCTGCAGCTCCTGATTCATGCGTTCGGCCGGTGGCTGAATCAGAGCGAGGCTGTCATCACTGTCACGGGCTCGCTCCCGCTGCTGGTCGTCGGTCAGGTCCTGCTGCTCAGCATCCTCCACCAGTGCCTGCAGCAGATCCTGGATCTGGTCATTCACCTGCTGTTGTTGCTGCTGCAACTGCGCCAGTTGCGGCTGGTCAGCCTGCGGCTTCTGCGGCTCCTGCTCGGCCGCATCCGCAGCCTGCAGCGTCTGTTCTTCCAAAGCACGCACCTGTTCCGCCGCACGCTCTGCCAACTGGGAAATGGACGGAGCGTACTTTGCCAGCACAGCGCGGGCCTGAGCCATGGCCGGCTGCAGATCGACTGCCGCCCCTGCCATTTCCGCCGCCATCTCATCCAGCTCATGGCCGGTTGCCGTCAGCACATCCCGTCGCCAGCGACGCTCGGAAATCCGCCGGCCCGCATCCCGGGCCTCAGCCGACCAGCGAGTCTGGTTCAGGCGATTGATCACGGCCGCGTCGGCTCGCGCTTCCCCTAACCTGCGGACCGTGGCATCCAGGGCCTGCTGCAGCAGGTCCCAGTGCCGTGGCTGGTCAATACGCGCCGTACGCTGCCGCGAACCCCAGCGTTCCAGCTCCTGCAAACGAGCCATGGCGGCCAGTGCCAGCGACAGCTCGTGACCGGCTTCCAGTGTCCGCCACGCAGGTGCAATCTCACGCAACTGCTCCGGCAGCTTCACCCCATCCGGATCCTCGCTCTGCTGCAGATACAGCACCGCATCAATCGCGCGGACTGCCAGTCCCGCATCCGCCGCATACTGCAAATCCGCGTCCGGCCTCGCTTCCGCCAGTTTCTGGCGACTGCGAAGCTGCTGCAGTGCCGGTTGAAAACGCAGCAGCATGCGATTCGTGGCACGTGCCGCCTGCTGTTCCAGTTGCCGAGTTTTTTCGGCATCATCAGCCGCTTCCCGCTGCTTTGCGGCCTGCGCCAGCAATCCCGCACGCTCGGTGGCAGCCTGCGCCATCGCGTCCAGCAGCACCGCCAACGGCCCCGCACGATTCTCCAGATCGCGCCACGCATTCTGCAGTCGACCCGGTACCGCGCTGTCCAGCACATCCAGCTTCTGATACTGCAGCAACTGATCCCGCAACGATTTTGTCAGCGCCTGCAGCTGCGGCAGTCGCTCTTCAGACTCCATCGCCTGCTGCAGTTGATCACGGCTGGCAGCACTGAAGTCCAGCAGCCGCGTGGCATGGCTGACAATCGGTTCCGGCAGATTCCCACGCTGCTCCTGCAGCAGTCGCTCAAAGGTTTCCAGTTGCGTTACCAGCAGTGATTCCTGACGCAGCAGACGGCGCCACGTCTGAGTCGGACTGCTGACGACAAATTCCTGATGCTCCAGCATCATCTGCAGATCCTGCGAAGCCGCGTCAAACAGATTCCACGCTGCCAGCCACGAAAAATGTTCGGCAAGATTCTTCGCATCGTCCGCAGCCAGATCGAACGTCCGCTGCACCTCGTTCAGATCCGCCTGCTGCGACTGCGGATTGCCGCCCTCTGCGGTGGTCTGCAGCGTCGAACGCAGCGCACTCGGCTGTTCCAGAGTCAGTTTGGCCAGTACCCGGCCCGTCAATTCCAGATCCGTCGCATCGGCACCCGCCGGCATGTTCCGCAGCAGCCCCTGAGCCTGCTGCAGCACGGCATCCGCCGCCTGCTGCTGCCGACTGGCCAGATCCAGCAGAGCCGTGCGGTCAGTGACCGCCTGCGGAGCGTCTGCGGGCAGCGATTTCAGCCGCTGCACAATGTCGGCCGCCGCCGTCTTCTGTTCGTCCAGTTGCGCTGCCAGTTTGGCCAGCGGAGTCCGCAACTGCAGCTTCTGCTGCATCTGCGTATGACGCTCCGGATCAAAGTCCCGATCCGCAATCACAATACGCAGCGGAGCAGATTCGCCGTGACTGCCCCGACGGTCCAGTGCCGACAGTCTGGTCAGCACCTGATCACCCGGACGCAGCGCGTGCGGCACCAGATCCCAATGCCATTCCGCAGTCACTCCACGGCCCTCAGTCCCCGGCACTTCAGTCATCTGCAAGGGCAGCGTCATCCAGTCCTCACCATTGATCGAAATCTGCTGCTCCAGACTGACCAGCGGCAGATCATCTTCCGCCATCGCCCGCAGCTGCAGGATGTCGTCCGGTGGCAACAGCAGCGTTGTCTGCTGCTGATCAACAAAGCCGGCTCGCGGAATCAGGTCGGGCTGCGGTCGAATCTCATACCGCGGACTGAACACATTCTCAAAACCCGTCTCTCGCGACACCAGATGCACGCGATACGTGCCGGGATCCTGAATCGGCACTGCGGCCGTCCACAGGCCACCCTCCGCTGGCTGAGCTGCGGTGCCCTGCTCTGTCACCGGCACGAGGGGAATCACCACGGGGTCTTCGGAATTCAAAGGATCCAGTCGCAGTTCCGCCGCCGACACCGGTTGATTGGGCTGAATCGTGAGCTGCGCCAGCGTCCCCTGCAATGCCTGCAGATGCCCGTCTGCACCACTGCTGGAAACCGGTTCCAGTTGACTGTATTCAGGAAACTGCAGCAGCTTCGTGAACAGTTCCACTCGCGGGCGTGGTCGCGTTGTGATGCGATGCCACTGAGTGATGGCGTCGCCCGCCAGAATGCGGTACTGCACCGAGCCATGTTCCAGCCGCAGATTGGCGGCAAAGCGTGATTCGGCCTGCGGCTGCATCTCATAACGTACCACACCAGCCGTCTCGGACTTCGCTTCCAGCACCGCTGCACTGACGGTACCACCGGATGTCTGCACAATCACGGCAGCCGTCTCGTCCTCAGGCAGCAGCAGCGAATGCGGGACCGGCTGCAGAATCTGTACCTGCACCCGGGAAACCCGCGCCAGATTGGCCATCGGCAGCATGGCTCGTACCGCCAACTGGCGGAATCGCTGATCCGGGGCACCCAACAGCAGCAGAAAGATCGCAGCAATCACCGTCGCAGCAGCCGTCCATTTTGCCACCAGTCGAAATGGCAGCACCGCAGACGGTTGCACTTTGCTGAGCCGCGCAGCCACTTCGCCCTGCAGCAGACTGCGGAACATCGGTGAATCATGCAGGCTGGCAGGATCATCCGCCGCCAGTTCCACCGCCGCCAGCAGCTTCTCACGCAGCTCAGGCTCTGACTGCTCAACATGCATCGCAATTTCATCACTGGCCGGAGCCTTCAGCAGTTGCCGACCACAGGCCAGCCACGCTGCCAGCAGACCCGGCAGATACACACAGGCCGACAGGATCCACCGCTGACCGTCCGTCAGCAGCCAGTACCAGTCCACCGCAGCCGCCAGACCCAGACACAGCAGAAATGTGCTGAGCCCGGCACTGAAGCCGCGAGCCGTCAGCAGCAGCCGACGTCGTCGCCCGAACTGCTGCAGACGACGCACCACGACCGGATCCAGAGGTATATTCATCGGCTCTGCCCTTACATCAGGCCCGCTCTGCGCCGCAGCAGCCATTCCATGGTCAGCAGCAGCAGAATGGACAGGAACCACCAGTAACTCTGCCATAACAGAGTATCGGACTCGACAATCCTACCGTGACTGTAAACACTGAGAATTTCCGGCAGACGCCGCAAATCCTCCTCACGCAGAAACTGACCTCCGCCAGCTTCCGACACCTGCTGCAACAGGCCTTCATTCGCTGATCCATCCCGCAGCTCAGCAGCGGCCACGGCTGTCACCGTGAAACTGCTGCGCGCCTGCAGAGCCTCGGCACTGTAGCCCGCCGCCTGCACCGAAACCTCATAGTCGCCTGCCGGCAATCCCGTCACACGACCACGATAAATCCCCGGCACATTCTCGTCAGACTGCAGCGAAACCACAGCAGCCACCTGCCCGCCACGCCAGACCAGTGCGTCCACCGTAGCCGCAACTGCGGGTTTACCTCCCGCATCCTGCAGGCGAATCCGCACCTCCACCGCCTGACCCGGCTGGTAACTGACCGGCCCCGTATCCACCGACAGAAATTCACTGCTGACGGAAAATGAACGAGCCATCACGCTGCGAGCAATCTGGTTCCAGATCCGCTGATGCCACAGATCGGCTGTCTTGTAACGCCACCGCCACGTCTCATCCCCGGCCAGATACAGCACACGCCCGGCCCCGTATCGACGCGACACCAGCAGCGGCTGCACGGACCCCGCCAGCTCAGCCTCCACCAGCACTTCCGTACCCGGCAGTGCCTGCACCGGAATCAACGCCTGTGGTGGCGGTAGCTGCTTCCAGAATCCGCGATTCTGCAGATCCTCCGCCGCCAGCTTCAGCATGGCATCCGCCGCTCCGCGATCCGTCAACTGCAATCCAACTGCGGCCGCAACCGGACCATCCGTCCACGATACCGGCAGCAGCGCCCCGAGCGACTCGGGATCCGCCGCCCGCAGCTCACCCCGCTGCCCGTCAATCAGAATCAAACCACCACCACGCAGTTCCACAAAGTCCCGCAGCCAGCGCTGCTCCGCCGCCGACAGCAGTGCCAGGTCCAGCTCACCCAGCACCACAAGGTCATAGCCAAACAACTGATCACGGTTCTCTGGAAAACGGCCCGATTCGACACCCCGCAACAGTTCATGCTGCTGCACACCCGGCCCGGCCAGCACCGCATTCACTTCCCACTGCTCATCACGCTCAAACAGGTTTCGCAAATAACGCGTTTCCCACCGCGAACGACCGTCCAGCAGCAGGACGCGCTGCCGCTGCACCACCGCAGCCAGCCGCAGCGGAGCTTCGTTGTTGGCCGTGCTGGCTTCACCGGCCAGCGGAGCAATCGATGCGGTCAGCGACAAGGGCACGGCATTCAGTGAAACACCATTCGTGGACTGCCCTGCCAGGCGCTCAACCAGCGACTCCACCCCAAACGCAAACTCAATCCGCCGCTCACCAATTCCCGTCGCCGTCTCCTGCTTCTGCCACAGCACCTCGTTCCCCTGCCGAATCTGCAGCACAAACGGAGCCCCCGCCGGGCCGTGATCCTGCAACACCGCCACTCCCCGTACCTCGTCCCGCCGAAACACACTCTCCGGATGTTCCAGCTTCAGAATCGCCAGATCAGAAGGCTCTTCAGCCGCTCCGATGGAAACTGTCACCACACGAGTTCCGGCGGCCGCCAGCTCGCGAGCCGTTTCGATCGGAGAATCACCCTGCGTATGCCGCCCATCCGTG
>CAITYU010000099.1 GCA_903896675.1 uncultured Planctomycetaceae bacterium | reverse complement strand
TTCCCTTGCTGCAGCGGTACCGTGTGGAGCGTGAGGGGTCGGAATCATTCGGGGACTTTTGTGCAAGGCGGGGTCCGGAGGCGATCGGCGCCGCCGGCTGAATCGGCTGACCAGTGATTTCAGGAGGGTGTGGGTATGTCTCATCCTGTTGAAACTGCAGATTCTGCGACGACGGGACGGTCTGAACCAGCGGTGGCAAAGACCGTGCCCAGGTATCTCAGGCCTGCCTTTCTTCTGACCTTCTTCGGCGTATCGCTGGTGCTTGTGCTGGTGCTCGGATTGGGCAACATGATTATGAACACCCCGCGCGGCCGTTTCGGGGGTGGCATTTTTTCAGTCGCACTGGCGTTGCACCACTATCACGACGTCTTTGATACACTGCCACCAGGCACGGTATTTGCGCCGGGGCTTTCCCCGGAACAGCGTTTCAGTTGGGCGATCCTGATTGAGCCCTATAGTGGCTGGGGGCAGAGACCGGGAAATGTTGAGCCCCGGCCTCACGAAGGCTGGAACAGCCCGCATAATCTCAGACTGGACACCTACAGCGTCGTACAGTACCGCGAGCCTGAAAGAGACCATGAGCGTCTGGGCATCTTTTCAGGAGATCTTGTGGGTATCGCCGGTATGGGCGGTGATGCTGCCGACCTGCCTGAGGGTCACCCGAGGGCCGGGATTTTTGGATATGATCGACAGACCACATTCAGCAGCATCACAGACGGGTTGTCCAATACGATGATGCTGAGTACTTTGAATGTGTCCAATCGTTCCATCTATGCAGGTGGTCGTGATACGGTGCGAGGATTTTCGCAGCGGCCCTATCTGAATGGGCCCGACGGGATTGGCTCAGTGGATCGACGGGGGATCCCGATACTGCTGGCAGACGCTGCGGTACGTTCGTTGAATTCATCCGTGGCCCCGGAGGTGATTGAAGCCCTTGCCACAAAAGCTGGTGGCGAGATGGTCCCGGAATACTAATCCTGCAGAGCGCATCGGGTGGTCGCCTTCAGGACATTTCCGGCAGCTTCCCATCCCACCATTTGGGCTGAGCGAAGGCGTCAGCGACGTTGAATTCCAGGCCTTGCAATCGACCGATTCCCGTCAGCTTCTGCCATGCTCCCAGCGCCAGCGTGTGCTGGCCGCGGCTGATCACCTGAATCTCCTTCTTGAAGGGATCCGGGACCCACACGGTTTCGACTCCCAGTTGCAGCAGTGAGGTGGTGCGACGTCGCATGTCGCTGCGACGATCATTGGTGGACGCGATGTCCACGACCAGTGCCGGGACTTCTGTGGCAATCACGAGGTCTGCCTGCGAAAAAGGACGTCCTTCGAGGAATACCGAGATCGCTGGTGTGTACACTGTGTCGGGCTCGCGTGCCACATGCAGTCCGATACCGTAGGCAGCGGACCCTTTGACTGCGGGCAGCCAACCGGCAAGGATTCGTGAAATGTTGAACACGATGGTGCCGTGGATTTCTTCGGGTGTTGACAGCAGCGTCAGACAGCCTTCATGCAGCTCGTGAAAGCGACCGGCTTCCGGAAGATCGAAGCGGGCCTGTTCAAATTCGGTCGCCGTCATTCGTACGGGCTGTTTTGTCATCAGAGGTGGTCCTGATCAGCAGAGGGCATCGGAGAAGCATTCCCGGTTCCGCAGAGTCTATCGGAATTTGTCGGCACTTGCAGGTTGTCGGCGCTGGAACTGTCAGTGTCACCGGGGTTGGTGCCGAATTCCGATCAGATTCGCGAACCACAGCAGCGTGGTGAATGCCGGCAAAATCGTCTCCAATTGATGGCTCTGTCGCGGACTTCCGTCGGATTTGACGACGTGTGGTGAAAAAGCAGCAGGCGAATTGCTGCGGATTTTTGCCTCGGTCGCCACTGGCGGAATGCTGGACCTGCATTGATTTGCACTGCAGAATGCCCGCACAAACCCGGTGACTCGAAAAACAGGGACCGGATTCGCAGGGGCTTGAAGGAGTCAGCAGATGGGCCGTGATGCAGGGCGATTCGGCATGAGTTGCAGAATCCTGGTGTTGGTGGTGGCGTGGATCCCGCTGACGCTGGATCCGACGGCAGCTCAACTGGTCAGCGGTCCCGCCACACTTCCGCCGGCGGCCGGGTTTCAATGGCTGCCGCTGGATCCGCAGAATCGCAACAGTGCCTGTGCGGTTCTGGACGTGAACGGCGATGGCAAACCGGATATTGTCTGTGGCAATCACTGGTATCAGGCGCCGGCGTGGCAGTCCCACCATGTCCGCAGTGTGGAGGTGATTCGTGGTCGGCAGGATGACTACGCCAATCTGCCTCTGGACGTCAACGGCGACGGTCTGCCGGACATTGTGAGCGCCAATTATCGCAGCCAGAGTCTGTACTGGATTCGGCATCCGGAGCGGTCTGCGGGGCCGGACGCGGAATGGGTGCGCACCGTGGTCGAAACGCCGGGAGCCATGGAAACCGGTCGCCTCGTGGATCTCGACGGAGATGGACTCGTGGATGTGCTGCCGAACGGTGTTGAGTTCGCTGCGTGGTGGTCGCTGCAGCCGGGTCCTGAGCCGCGGTGGCAGCGGTACGCGCTGCCGGATGAGCTGGCCGGGCATGGCATTGGTGCGGGAGACATCAACGGAGACGGACGGACGGACGTGGTCGGACCACGGGGCTGGGCTGAAGCTCCTGCCAACCCGCGTACCGACCGCTGGATTTTTCATGCCGACTTTTTTCTGTGGCGTGATGCTTCCGTACCCATTCTGGTGCAGGATGTGGACAATGACGGCGATGCCGACCTGATCTGGGGACGCGGTCATCAGTCGGGGCTGTACTGGCTGGAGCAGACCGGCAGTGGCGAGCAGCGAGCATGGCAGCGGCACGTCATCGATTCATCACTCAGTCAGCAGCATACGCTGCTGTGGGCGGACCTTGACGGAGACGGTCACGGCGAACTGATTTCCGGCAGTCGCTACTATGGACACGACGGCCGAGATGTGGGCGAATCCGGTCCGCTGCAGGTTTCGGCATGGCGATACCTGGGGGAACAGCGAGTCTGGCAGAAGCAGCTGCTGAGCTGCAACTATGGCGCAGCCCTCGGTGTCGATCCGAAGATTGCGGATGTGGATGGCGACGGTGATCTTGACCTCGTGTGTGCGGACCGCAGTGGACTTTCGCTGCTGCTGAATCCTCGGCTGCAGCCAGAGAACTCGACCGAGACCGCAACTGTGGCCCGGTCCGTTGTCCCAGCGGTACAGCTAACGGCAGAATCGCTGACTGCAGACTCGCAGAAGTACGACCACACAAATCCGCAGACGGTTTTTCGCGGCCAGCAGCAGCCTCTGGAGACCGCTGCGGACGCGGCGCTGCGTCGGGAGCACACGCTGGCGGGCATGAGCCTTGCCATGGGACCGCTGCCCGCCGCCGATCGCCGCTGTCCGCTGGACATGCAGGTTGAGTCCAGCGAGGCGGCCGGGAAGTACCGTCGGCTGCGCATTACGTATCAGGCAGAGCCGGGCGATCGCGTGCCGGCGTGGCTGCTGTTGCCGGAAAACTCTGCAGGGGCGTCCGCCTCAGCAGGGCCGGCGATGCTGTGTCTGCATCAGACGACCGGCATCGGTAAGGGCGAACCGGCAGGTCTGGGCGGATTACCCAATCTGCACTACGCACACGAACTGGCTGAACGAGGATTTGTGTGTCTGGTGCCGGATTATCCGTCGTTCGGTGACTACCCCTACGACTTCAGGACTCAGGGCAGTCACTATGCCAGCGGTTCCATGAAGGCGATCTGGAACAATCTGCGAGCGGTGGATTTGCTGCAGACCCTGCCGCAGGTCGACCCGGATCGCATCGGCTGCATCGGGCATTCCCTCGGCGGACACAACACACTGTTCACGGCGGCCTTTGACCAGCGAATTCGAGCTGCAGTGACCAGTTGCGGCTTCACCGGATTTCACGATTACTACGGTGGCAAACTGGCGGGCTGGACCAGCGATCGTTACATGCCGCGAATTCGCGAACTGTACCGCAACGATCCCAACCGCGTACCGTTTGATTTTGCGGAAGTCCTGACAGCGATCGCTCCGCGAGCCCTGTTCGTAGCAGCTCCGGTCAACGACGACAACTTCGACAACGCAGGGGTCCGGAAGGTCATAGCTGCAGTGACCCCGGTATGGCAGCTTTATGGGGCACCAGCAGCAACAGTCATTGCCGAATACCCGCAATGTGCCCACGACTTCCCCCCGGAAACTCGCGAACGCGTTTATCAGTGGCTGAAGGAAAGACTGGATTGAGAGTTGTCAGTTGTCAGTTTTCAGTGTTCAGTGTTCAGTGTTCAGTGTTCAGGGGGCTGGGTTTAGAAAACGTGGTGTGCAGACCAGAGTTGGGTTGGTGGGGGGCGACTTTTCTTACACCAAAGGCACGAAAAGACCCAGTAGTGGTAGCATCCAAATGCCAGCCATTGGCGTAATCCAACGGGTGTTGCCTTGAAGTGGGCCACCGAACTGGTGCTCGGTGGTTCCGCCCTCGGGAGGGCGAGGCTACTGCCGAGCCGGACGTCAGTGCCCAGTAATCAGTGTTCAGTAATCGCAAAGTCCCCTCGGGAGGGCGAGGCTCCTGCCGAGCCACAAGCATCACGAGAACTGACAGGCGATTCGGCTCAGCAGGAGCTTCGCCCTCCCAAAGGGCGGTTCGGCTCAGCGGGAGCTTCGCCCTCCCAAAGGGGCGTTCGGCTCAGGAGGGTGATTGATTGGCAAGTGCTTCCGCTCCGTAACCTCGCAGAATCACTCGTCGCGTCAGCAACAGTTCTCCGATCAACAGGCCCAGAAATCCGAACATCAAAAATGCCC
>CAITYU010000098.1 GCA_903896675.1 uncultured Planctomycetaceae bacterium | reverse complement strand
TCGGCTCAGCAGGAGCTTCGCCCTCCCGAAGGGGTGAGGCTCCCGCCGAGCCGTGGTATTCAGTGGCTTGGGTGATGTTCGGCTCAGCGGGAGCTTCGCCCTCCCGAAGGGGTGAGGCTTTTGCCGAGCCGCGGTATTCAGTGGCTTGGGTGATGTTCGGCTCAGCAGGAGCTTCGCCCTCCCAAAGGGGTGAGGCTCCTGCCGAGCCGCGGTATTCAGTGGCTTGGGTGATGTTCGGCTCAGCGGGAGCTTCGCCCTCCCGAAGGGGTGAGGCTCCTGCCGAGCCGCGGTATTCAGTGGCTTGGGTGATGTTCGGCTCAGCCGGAGCTTCGCCCTCCCAAAGGTTGAGGCCGCAGACGAACCGCAGGATTCTATGGCCTGTTACGTCAACACCTGTGGCAAGGCAATCTGCAGCTGCGCACAGGATCTCGCGCTGATCCGTTTTCCTCGCGACACTCCGGGCTGGCTTTCAGGTCGTTGCCGTACGCAGGCCGCCATCGGCCGGATTGATAATGCTGCTGTCCGGAGTCCACGCCAGACTGTCGATGCGGGACAGACCACGCACGAATTCCAGGTGACCACAGGTCAGCCCCGTTCGCAGGTCCAGCACCGAAATTCGTGGGTGCGTCGCTCCTGTCTCGCTGTCCTCCACCTGACTTGCGACAAATCCACTGGTGCCCTGAAAAGTTGCCGCCGTTGGAGTCCCCGTGATACCGTGATGCGATGCCGTGGCCCCCGTCTGACGATTCACCGAACAGATCCCCGGTCTGTCTGTGTCCAGCAACCACAGCTCACCGAGGTGCAGACGCGGAGAATGAAACTGCTGAAGTGACACAGGCAGCCGGCGATTTATCGACAGGTCAATCAACTGGCACTGCGGCGATCGCGTCCGCAACCGCGACAACGCCGCATAGGCCGGCCGCAATTGATCCACGGCCAGGCCACAGCCCTGCCATTCACCACCAGTCGTCTCTGCACAATCCTGCGGGTGCCAGTATGGACGCGCCGGTTCCGTCAGCGGCAGTTGCAATACCCCGCCGTCCGCTTCACTCTGCAACCACAGATCAGCCTCAGTCAAATCCATGTCGGCAGCACGCAACGCTCCTAAAAACCGACTGCGATCGGGAAACAACCACCACCACGCACGCTCACGCGGATGATCACACCATGGCTGCACATCGAGCCGAAATAACTGGATCTGTGACTCCACTGACACTGCGGCCGCGTTGCCCGCAAATGCCATCAGACCCGGTCCCGGTAACGTGCACAGTTCGACGTCCAGTTCCTCTGCCGTCACCGCCAGCGTCAATAAACGCCGATCCTGACGACTGCACAGGCAAAGCATCAGGCCATTGCGACGCATTAACGGCACCAACTCGCGGCTGTACCGAATCTCAATGTCATGCGTCTGAGTCGTTTTCATGCCAACCAACCGGGAGATGATTTTTGTGCTGCTTTTTTCGATGCTCGCAATCGGTAATTCCGCTGGCTATAAAGGCGACATCGCAAATCCAAGCGTGACCCGAATTCCGGTATTTTTTTTGTGGCGTTGGAAAATTCTGATCCGGAATCGGCAGTAGGATTCTCTAAACGGTCAGAGTGCCGACTTTTTAGTGAACAAGTGTTGATATGAGTGACGAGGATTTTGGTGGTTCACCCTCGAAAGAGCTCGAGGCCGTCTTTCTTGAGGCACTGGAATTCTGCGACGCAGAACGCGAACAGTTCCTGCTGCAACGCTGCCAGAATTCCCCAATGCTCCTGCAGCAGGTGCGTGAACTGCTGAGTGCCGGCGAACGTCCCTCCATACTGGATCAACAGCTTCCGGAAGCTGTGCTGGCCCAAAGTCTTCTCGCCGGGAGCCTCGCACAGGCCAGCTTCGGTCACTGGAAAGTACGGCGGCTGCTCGGACACGGTGGCATGGGCAGTGTGTACCTTGCGGAACAGCAACAGCCTGTACAGCGTCTGGCAGCCCTGAAGCTGATCCAACTGGGGCAGGAGTCCGACGAATCGCTCTGGCGTTTCCAGCAGGAACAACAGGTGTTGGCTCGTCTGAGCCATCCGCATATTGCCGGGCTGATCGATGCCGCTGTCCAGCCCAGCGGCGTGTCCTGGCTGGCTATGGAGTACGTGGATGGGTGTCAGCTTACGGACTGGTGTCGACAGCACACCAATGATCTGCGTCAGAAACTGCGACTGTTCCTGCAATGCTGCGAAGCCGTACGGCATGCCCATCAGAATGCCATTATCCATCGCGACCTGAAGCCTTCCAACATTCTGGTTGCTGATACCTCTGAAGGGCCGATGGTCAAGGTGATTGACTTTGGCATTGCCCGCATCCTCGATGATTCGCAGGACGCGCAGCGAACGCCTTCGCGACGTACGAGGGCCGGGTTCCTGCCAGGTACGCCACAGTACATGAGTCCCGAGCAGTTGTACGGCGAAATCCCCGTGGATATTCGCACCGACGTCTACTCGCTGGGGGTGGTGCTGTACGTGCTGCTGACCGGCAGTGAACCGCACGCCGCCGAAAATCGAGCGGGCTCACTGTCAAGCATGTCACTCATGCAGGCGGTCCTCAATCAGGATCCTGCTCCGCCATCTCAGCGAGTGCTGCAGCACGCATCGGCCAGTCACGGGCCTGCTGACGACACGGCCCGACTGCTGTCGCGCAGGCTGCGCGGTGATCTCGACGCTATTGTGCTCAAGGCGATGGCTCGCGAACGCGAGCGACGATACCAGAGTGTCGCGGAACTGATCTCTGATCTGCAGTGCCACCTGAGTGACCAGCCCATTCTGGCGCGACCGGATTCGTGGTCGTATCGCCTGCGGCGTCGTATCCTCCGCAACCGCGGACTGGTGTCGGCGCTGTCCGCCGTATTTCTCGCACTCAGCATCGGTATCCTGCTGGCCGACCGACAGCGGCAGCGGGCAGTCGATTCTGAAACGCGGCTGAAGATCCGCAACTACTGCGCGGATCTCCTGCTGGCCTCACTGGCACTGGATGACGGTGATACGGCCAACGCTGTGGCAGCGCTCGATCGACAGCGGGAAACTGCCGGCTTTCGCGAACTGGACAGCCTCGAATTCCGATTGCTCAGTTATCTGTCTGCATCGCACGTGGACCAACTGGTGGCAGAACCGCAGGCGCTCTACTACTGCTGTCTGATCGCCGGTGGTAGCCGGTTGGCGGCCTGCGGGCAGAGCGGTGAACTGCTGGTGCTGGACACATCCTCCGGCAAACTGCTGCACCGCATCCTCGCAGGGCAGGGCGAACTGAACGGTCTCAGCCTGTCACCGGATGGTCAGCGTCTGGCGGTTTTCGGTGATGATGGAACTGTGTCCATCCGCGACGCCGACTCACTCACAGAACAGCACCGCTTCACGGCTCACGGTGCACAGGTATGGCAGGGAGCATGGTCGCCGGACGGCAGCATGCTGGCCACCTGCGGAAATGAAAAGGGGGTCCGGTTGTGGGAAACCACCACATTTACCGCTGCCGGAAACATCGACAGCTCAGTCGATCTCGAATGCCTCACGGTGTCGTCGTCCGGCAGGCTGGCAATCGGTGGCGAACGCAGTACGCTGCTGCTGGCCGGTTTCCCCGGCTTCAGTGCGGCTCAGGAGGAACGGCAGGAGGTCCAGTCGGGAACCGCATGGCTGGGACGTTATTTTAATCTGGCGACCGTCAGCTTTTCCCCTGATGGACGCATGCTGGCAGCCGGCGAACAGGGCGCCGGCCTCCGCATTCTAAGGCTCGATGCCACGGAAGGCGCTGTCGTCTCTCGCCAGTTTCCGGATACGGTCACTGCTGTCGCCTTCGCACCTGACGGACGGACACTCGCCGTCGGACTCGCAGATGGCACCCTCGGAACAATCTCCACTCAGGCGGTTCATAATCCCGGCCTGCAGTTGCAGTTGACCGCGATTCTGAACGGCGAAAACTTCCCCACAATCCGGGAAACGCCGCTGCTGCCAGCACTGCAGCCCAGTGTTGCCGCAGTTGTTCCCGCCATCGCCGGCAACAGCATTCCACCCGGCGTCAATCAGTTGACTCTGGAACTGTCCGCTGATTTCCCCGGAGCCGCAGATCCACAGTCCTATCGGCTCTACTCCGCACAACTCTCACAAATCAACGCCAGCTCGCCCTTTCTGCTGCCGACCGAGGTCGCAGTCCGCGGACGTCGGGTCATGCTGACACTGCCTGCTGCCAATCCCGTGCAGGACAGCGCGTTCTCCGCAGAACGCCGCTGGAAAGTGCACACTGGTTCAATCACTTCTCTGGCTTTTTCGGCTGATGGCACCACCCTGTACTCCGTCGGCAACGATGGACGAGTCTGCCTCAGTCGAATGTCCGTGGTCCAGCCTCTGCTGCACGTGGCCGATGATGTCTATGACCTCTCCGCATGGGGCAATCGCTCAGTCCTCCTGACCGGGGCTGACGTTGAGGGTGGTCTGTTTCGGACCGGACGCATCGATCAGCATCGGCCGCTGGTCACTCCCTGGAATCTGCCCCGCAGACTACCCCCACCACTGCTTGACGAATTCGTCTGGTGCAGTGCCGACGGCAGCCGCGCAGCGTGGTTTCAGCCGGGGCCCGCTGCCAGCCAGATGGAACTCATCGAGAAAAATCAGCAGACGCAGCAGCAGCACTCTGTCTGGCTGTCGGCCCGGAACGAACGCGTACTGGGCGTTGCCGGTGATATCGGGGGCCGACGCTGGCTGCTGCTGATTGAAACTCGCCCGAACAGCGGGGGCACCACGACTCAGCCCCGCAGCGAATGGAGGCTCTTTGATGAAGCCGCCGGCACTTACCTCTGGACTTCGCCGTCCAGCGGACGAGGCCAGTATCAGTTGACTTCCGACAATCGCTGGCTGTTGCAGCTCGACAGCCCTGAAGTGACTGTCAGGAATGTCCAGACCGGTCACTGCTGCTTTACGCAGAACCTGCTCACGGAAGTCAGTGGTGTCTGCTACCTGCCACAACTGCAGGCCTTCGCTGCCGCACATTCTGACCGCCGCATCAGACTTTACCGTTGCGCAGATGCCGGGCTGATCAGCACAATCCCCGTCACCGGCGAAACGCTCGCGGACCTCGCTGTCTCACCCGATGGGAAAACTCTGCTCGGGATCAGCCGCGGTGGCAGCCTGCGAGCATGGAACACGCAGACACTGCTGCCCACACTGTCCCTGAAAATGCCGGCTCGCGATCTGTTCCTGCTGCACATCGATCCGTCAGGAAACGCCGTCTGGATCACTGATGAAAGTGGTCACTGCAGCGTCCTCAGTTTCGCTCCCTGAACACCGTCACTCGTTCTTTCTCAACATCCCATACTTACGCATCTTGTTGTACAGCGTCACACGACTGATTCCCAGATTCCTCGCCGTGTTCGTGCGACTGAAGTTGTTTCGCAGCAGCGCCTGTTCAATCATCTCCTTCTCCGTCAGCTCCATCCGGTTCTCCAGTGATTCACCGCGACGGACTGAGAAGAATCCTGAGACCGACGGATCGTTACCCGGACCAGCCTTGCCCGAAAGAATGTGGGTCGGCAGGCAGTCCACCGTCATTCGACCGCTGTGACTGTAAATCACCGCACTGCGAATCGCATTTTCCAGCTCGCGGACGTTACCCGGCCACGGGTACTGCAGCAAAGCCTCCACAAAGTCGTCCGCCACATCCAGCACATCAATCCCCAGCTGGCCCGCATGAAAATGCACGAAGTACCGCGCCAATGGCTCGATGTCCGGCAGGCGCTTCCGCAGCGGTGGAATGATGAAGCTCAGAGTATTCAACCGATAGTACAGGTCCGGCCGGAATCGACCCTGCTCGACCAGCGGCTGCAGTTGCAGATTACTGGCCGCTATGATCCGCGCCTTGACACGCAGAGTCCGATTGGATCCCACCGGCTCAAACTCGCCCTGCTCAATCACCCGCAGCAGCTTGACCTGCTGATCCGGAGTCAGCACGTCAATTTCATCCAGCAGAATCGTCCCGTTACCCGCCGCCAGAAACTTGCCGTCCTTGTCAGCATGAGCACTGGTGAATGCACCTTTCACATGACCAAACAGCTCGCTCTCGATCAGTTCACCCGGCAATGCTCCACACGCCACATGCAGAAATGGCTCAGTCACCCGCGGTGACATGGAGTGGATCAGATTGGCCAGATGCGTCTTGCCCGAACCCGTCTCGCCAATCAGCAGAATCGTGACGGAATGCCGCGCTGCCACCTCCAGACGTCGCAGCATCTGCCGCAGTTCCGGAGTGCGAGTCCTGAATTGATCCGCAAACTGACTGGGCTCATTCAGACTGCTGGACGGTGCGAAGTCGGCTCGTGCCGACGGACGCTCAAATGCCACCGCGTTCGCTGTCGGCATCGGCGGCACCAGTGGCATCGACACCGCTGGTTGTACCGGACGCGGTGCGGCAGGCCACACAGGATTTGTCGGAGCCGGAATGCTGACCGCCTCAACCGTCGCCGACGCTGCCTTCATCCCCGCCGCAGACACTGCGGCCGCCACATCCGTCTCCAGTACCCGAGTCGCCAGCTCGCGATAGTCCTCGTCCCCCTGCAACTCCACCACCTCCACCCGATCCATGACCTCCAGAGGTACACTGACCGGGCTGATCTGCCCCGGCGTTGTTGCCAGCACGACTCGCGGTGAATAGCACTGAGTAATCAGGGCGAAGGTGCGTGCCAGTTGCTGCGGAGTTGCCCCGCGACTGTCAATCACCACAAACTTCGCGTCCTGTGCCATCGCCAGTCGCGGTACCTCCGCAACTGAATAACACTCCATCAGGCGGCACTGGCCTGTCAATGCACTGCCAAGGTTTCTGAGGAATCCCGGGGATCCACTGCAGATTAATGCGGTTTCAAGTGTCACGAGTGTTGACCTTTTGGGGAAGGTGACGGCCATTGAATACTTCTGCAGGGACTCCTTTCCGTGCCCCGAATGCACCAGCACGTGGATGCATTCGGGGGACGGCCTGCGGAAGACTGTGCGTTCTTCGCGTCGTCGAAAACTCGACCACGCCGGCTGGATGGTCGAAACGATTCAGCCTCAGCCCTCTTCAGCAGAATCAGTGCCAGAGTCGAAAAAATTGCAAAACTGCAGGAATATGCACGCTTTTTTTCAAAGCTCGTTCCACGCCACGTTGCCCCGAAGCAACGTCTGATTCCCCCACGGCATCATGTGTTGCCGCTGTGGCACCTCAACATCAGGGATGTTGCCCGAAATGTTCAATCCCCGAGGGCAAATGCTGTCAGGGGAAGCCTCAGCCTGTACACCGGATGCATCAGTGACCATTTCCAGCCCGCTGCCACACTTGCCATTAACATGCCAACCGAAGAAAATGCAGCTACACCATCTTTGTGATCGATCAGAAAACAGATGCGGCTACCATGATTATCGAAGGACTCGTGACCACCGTGGACACCGCGGGCCGACTGAATGTGGCCCCCATGGGCCCCATCGTGCACGGTGATTTTCAGCGTCTGACGCTGCGGCCCTTTCAGCCGTCCACCACCTTCAACAATCTGGATACGACACGCTGCGGAGTTTTTCATGTCATCGATGATGTACTGCTCATCGCTCGCATCATCTCCGGTACGCTGACCACACCCGTGGATACTGAACCGGCCCGCTGCGTGTCCGGACAAATCCTGCGAGACTGCTGCCGCTGGTTCGAATTCACCGTCGATTCCGTCGATGCTTCCGAATCCCGTTCGCGAATGGAGTCCACAGTCGTGTTCAGCGACGAACGGCGACCGTTCTCCGGCTTCAATCGAGCCCGACACGCGGTGCTCGAAGCCGCTATCCTCGCGACCCGACTGCATCTGCTGCCCGCAACGCAGGTTCAGCAGCACCTCGAACTGCTGCAGCCGGCTGTGCAGAAAACCGCCGGACCTGACGAACAACAGGCGTGGCACCTGCTCATCGACTACATTCAGAAACGGCAGGAACCTGTCGCATGAATGGTCGCACAATTCAGGTTCGCACCGGAGCCAGACTGCATTTCGGACTCATCCTCGGCTCGGACAGCACCGGGTGGGTCTTCGGAGGCGTCGGACTGATGCTGCAGCAACCCGGCTGGCAGCTTGCTCTGCAGCCCACTGCTGCTGCTGCCAGCGCCACTGCAGCCGCTCCGGACCGCGTCGCTGGTTCACCCGAAACCGTAACTCGCGTCACGACACTCCTGCAGCGGCTGCGTTCAACCCTGCCGGAACTGCCCCCTCTCACCGTCCACGTCGACTCCGAAGTTCCCTTTCATACGGGACTGGGAGCCGGTACGCAGCTGGCCCTCGGAGTTGCTGCGGCCTGCCGCTGGCTCTGTCGCCACCAGCCACACCAGACGCCGCTCCAACTGGCAGCCGCAGCCGGCCGCGCAGAACGCTCAGCCATCGGGACGTGGGGCTTCGACCACGGTGGGTTCCTCGTCGACTACGGCGCGACAGCGGCACCGCTGACCGATCGCGTTCGCAGTCTGGCACTGCCCGCTGACTGGCGCATCGTCCTCGTACGACCTCGTGAATCCCAGGGACTGTCCGGAGCCGCCGAATCGGCGTGGTTCGGTACTCGTCCACAAATGTCTCCCGCCCTCGTCAGTGAAATGGCCGGCATCATCACCGAGCGACTGGTGCCCGCTATTCTCGAAAATCGCTGCACGGATTTTGCCACCGCCCTGCAGGACTACGGCGATGCCGCCGGAAACTTCTACGCCGGGCAGCAGGGGCATGTCTTTGCCGATCCCCAAATCCGCGGACTGGTCGACCACCTCCGCCGAGCCGGCATTCACGGCGCCGCACAGTCCTCGTGGGGACCTGGCATCGGGATTCCCGCCAGTAGCCCGCACGAAGCGCGGTGCATTACGGAAATCATCAGGAGTTACGATGGTGACAACCAACTGCTGATCAGCACCACCGCCCCACTCAACGCCGGTGCCTCCATCAGCCGCCCCGCCCCCGAATCCCGCAGCGATTCCCAACTGGCCTGACCCGTCGCCCCATCATTCCTGCCGAGAGGACAAAACCGTAGCCTGGGCTTCAGCCCGGGCACGAACTTCTCGTCATCCTTGAAATCCCCGGTGTGTTTCCAGAGGATGGGGCCGAGCAGGAATGACTCGGGGGACAAAAGTCGGCTGGGGGTGTGAGCCCGTCTTCCTCCGGTTGAAGAACGCAGCGTTTTGGGGGTGGTGGGGTGCGTAAGTTGCCCGGGCTAAAGCCCAGGCTACGGTTTTTCTCCTCGCGTCAGGAATGCCCGGGCTACCTGTTTGTCCCCCGCGTCACTCCTGTCCGGCCCAACCTGTCGCCCACTGTGCTCACACCAGACCACTCCCGGCCTGAATCGCGACGCCAGCCCGACAAACCACCACACTTCCCGGAAGGGTCAAGCCACCTCCGCCCCAAACAAGGCTCGGATCGGTTCACCCTCCGCCAGTTTCCACGGCCGCGCTGTTCGGTCCGGCACATGTCCCGACGGGTCCAGACCGAAACGCCAGAAAATTGTCGCGGCAAGGTCCGCTGGAGTCACCGGGTCACGAGCCGGGAAGGCTCCGTGAGCATCACTGGCGCCGTAAATCGCACCGCCCTGCACACCACCACCCGCCAGCAACACCGAATAACAGTCCGGCCAGTGATCACGCCCGGCCGTCGCGTTGATCTGCGGAGTCCTTCCGAATTCGCCAGTGGCCACCACCAACGTGGCATCCAGCAGGCCCCGTTCAGCCAGATCCGTGATCAGGGCCGCCAGAGCCCGATCAGCCGGCGGCAGCAGATACTCACGATGCTGCTGAAAATTCTGAGCATGACTGTCCCAGTTCTGGCCCTGCTGACGAAAATCAAACACATTCACAAACGGCACTCCAGCCTCCACCAGACGACGTGCCACCAGCAGATTCTGACCACGCATGTGCCGGGATTCCCCCAGCGCCGCTGCCGTACCTCCGCCATTCGAGGCGGCATACAACCCGTATCGCTCGCGAACTTCCAGCTGCTCCCCTGACAGGTCCAGCGCAGACTGCACCACCCCCGCACTCAGCAACTCACTCGCCTTCTCGAAATAACGATCCAGTGGCAAACCACTGACACCCGGCTGTAACGCCGCTCGCAACTGCAGTCGCTCCTGCATTCGACGCACAGGCAGCTCGCCCCGCAGCGAAAGCTCCGGAGCCGCATAACTGGCAGCATGACCGTCCACCGCGATGCGAAACGGATCAAAATCCTGTCCCAGAAAGCCACCACCCTGACACGGGACATCCACCACGTTGTGAAACATGAACGGCAGGGCAGCATGCGGAACAGCCAGACCCAGCGTTCTTCGCACATAACTGATCGTGGAACCATGACAGGGAAAGAACTGTTCGATCGGTGCAAATTCTTCGCGATCCCCCTGAGACGCCTGACGCCCCGTGTGCGTCTCAATCGATGCCGAATCGTGCAGCCGGTTTTTATGATGCATGCTGCGAATCAGCGCACAGTGATGCATCACCTGCGCCATCTTCGGCAGATGCTCGGAAATCTGCAGTCCCGGTACCGTTGTGGAAATCGGCTGAAACTCGCCCCGAATCGTGCTCGGAGCCCCCGGTTTCAGGTCGTACGTGTCCAGATGACTGGGACCACCATAATAAAACACGAAAATGCAGGCTCGCAATGGAGCCAGCCCGGTGCCCCTCGACCGCGCGCCCAGGCCACCGCCCTCCTCAACACCTGCAGCTGCCATTTGCTGGTTCAGCCACAATCCACCCAGTGACAGACTTCCCAGACCGCCAAACCGCAGGAAATCACCCCGGCTCACCTCACGCGGCAGCAATGACCGGGCCGCCTCCGAAACACCTCGGCTCCGACCACTTCCCCGTGACTGTGTGGTTCCCCTGCGCATGCTGCCCCTCAACGCTCTGCAAATTCCACGATCTGTCGCAGCTGCTCCACCATCCGACTGCCCGAGTCTCCTGGTACGATCGGCGACCCGATCGCGACACTGTGCACACCCATCCGAAAGGCTCGATCACAGTCAGCCACCGACAAACCACCCACCACCTGGATCGGTAAACCAACTTTGCCAATCACCTGTTCAAGGTAGTCCAGCGCACTGCGACCGGTCTCAACCGCACGCTCCTCCAGACCCAGGTGCAGCACCAGATAATCGGCTCCCAGATCCTCCATGCGGCGACACACGTCCAGTTGATTCGGCTCGTACATGGTGTCCACCATGACTTTCGTCCCGAATTCATCACGCCACTTCAGTGCCCCCCGAACCACGTGCTCACCCGCTGCAGACATCACCACCGTGTAATCAGCCCCAGCCTTGCCGCACCATTTCGACAGCGGATAGCCACCATCCATGATCTTCGTGTCAGCAATGATCGGCAGGTGCGGAAATTCACGCCGCAGCACCCGGATGCCCTCCAGCCCGGAACCCAGCAGCAGCCCCGTGCCGGCCTCCAGCCAGTGCACGCCCGCCTGAATCGCCAGCTTCGACAACTGTACCGCTTCTTCACACCCCGGACAGTCCAGACTGATCTGTACGTAACCCATCGCTCAGTTCGCCTGCAGTACGGATTTGACGATCGAACCACCATGCATTGTTTCGAATGCCTCACGCCACTGGTCCAGTGGCCAGACGCCACCGATAATCGGCTTCACATTCAGACGCCCACTGTTGACCAGTTGCAGAACACGCTCCCAGATCGACCAGTGATGACTGAAGCTGCCCTGCAATCGCACGTTCTTCAGCACGATCGGGTCCAGCGAAAAATCGCAGGGCTGCGGTCCCCAGCCCACTTTGGAAATCCAGCCGTTGGGACGCACGACCTTCATCGCCGTCTGCAGCGAAGCCGAGACGCCCGTCGTGTCAATCACGCCATCGACACCCAGACCGTCCGGTCCGCCATCAAAGGCCCACTGCTCGATGTTCTCCGTTAATGTCTCACAGTCGTACTGCTTCGCAATCCGCAGTCGAACCTGATCGCGGGGCAGGCCGGCGATGGCCACGAAGGCGCCCTGCATCCGAGCCATGGCAGCGCACAGAATTCCGATCGGACCGGGGCCCAGAATCAGCACCCGGTCACCTGGCTCAATGCGCGCATTCCTGACGGCCGCGTTATAGGCCACACAACACGGCTCGGTCAGTGCTGCCTCCTCCATCGATACTGCCGCCGGCACTCGATGCAGAATCCGCTGCGGCACAGCGACAAGACGCGTCATCGAGCCATCCGTGTGGCCCCCAAAGCCACGTCGCGATGGATCAAGATTGTAAAGTCCAATCCGCGTCAGCGGAGAATCCGGATCAATGATTGCCGCCGTCTCACTGACCACTCGATCACCCGGTTGCCAGCGGTCCGCCACTCGCGAACCACATTGCCGAATAATTCCCGAAAACTCGTGACCCAGCACCAGCGGATAGGGCACCGTCCAGCTTTGATCACCCAGCCACATGTGCAGATCAGAACCGCACACACCCACATTGACCACCTCCAGCAGCACTTCGTCCTCGCGAATCGTCGGCAAACCGATTTCGCGGATTTCCACGCTGTAACGCGCCGGACCGAAACAGGTCACAGCCGGCTGACTTCCCCGCAGTGCAGTCATGATGACGCCAGTTGCAAAGCTTGTATGGTGATGAAGGAGGGATTCATGCCCCGAGCAGGCCACGGGTCGCCGTCAACTTACCGGTTGCCGATCCACTTGTCCAATCTTCGGCACGGCAACCAGCCAGTGAACAGTCGATTGGACACATCCGGAATGACACCCCTTTCGTCACGGCACCAACGACGCCACGGACAAAACAAGGTAGCCCGGGCATTCCTGACGCGGGGGACAAAACCCGTAGCTTGGGCTTTAGCCCTTGGTATTACCCACGAAACCAGGCGGGCCCTCGGGGCGATTGTTTGGTTTATGTTCTGCCTCCGACTGCGATTCAGGCCTGAAGGGCCGATTTCAGGGCGAGTGTGGTTTTGTGGTCTTGCACGGCGTTCCAGGTGCTGACGCACCTGGCTTTGCTGAAACCGGCCCTTCAGGCCTGGTGCGGGTGTGTGTGGGGGGGCCGTGACCAGGTGCTGACGCACCTGGCTTTGCTGAAACCGGCCCTTCAGGCCTCGTGTGGGCATCGGGGTCCAAGTGCGGGTTTCGGGGCGTGGTGTGGGCCTCAGGGCCTCGTTTTGTCTGTGCGACTTGCCTGCGTTTGCGATTCAGGCCTGAAGGGCCGATTTCCGGTAGCCCAGGGCGCAGCCCTGGGTGACCGGGGCCCCCAAAAAAT
>CAITYU010000097.1 GCA_903896675.1 uncultured Planctomycetaceae bacterium | reverse complement strand
TCGTCACCAACACGCAGACGCACGATGTACTTCATCGAGTTGATGTAGTCGAGCGGATCCAGAGTCATCTGGTCGTCTGAAATCTCCTGCTGGAACTTGCGATTGATGCGGAATCGCCCCACCCGACCAAGTCGGTAGCGGTTCACGTCAAAGAACTTTTCACGGAACAGATCAATCGCCTTGTCCAGATTCGGCGGATTGCCCGGACGCAGTCGCTGATAGATCTTCAGCAGCGCTTCCTCGTGCGTCGATGTCCCGTCCTCAACCAGAGTCTTCAGGATCAGATGATCCTTGATGTCCTCGGCCAGAATTACCTCCACACTCTTCAGGCCGGCAGCCAGCATCTCCTCAGCTATCGTTTCCGTAATCTCGCTGCCAGCATCCACCACAATCTCGCCAGCACGATCATGCTTCGGAGGATAGACGACGTCCTCCACCGAATAGTGCCCCATCAGTTCCTTCGCCGTCGAACGCGCACTCAGCTTCACTGTCGTCACGTTGTAGAACAAACGGATGATCTGCGCATCCGTCGAATGCTCGCGCGACATCGCTCGCAGCAGAGTCAGGGCCGAAAACTTTCCGCTCTGGTCAATCCGCACACCAATCGCTTCACGCTTGCTGACCAACAACTCAATCCAGCTGCCACGCTCCGGAATGATGCGGCAGGAATGAGTCTTGCGATCGCTGCTGGCAGACTCCTCGGCCATCACAAAGTCCACACCCGGGGACCGATGCAACTGGCTGACAACCACTCGCTCCGCACCGTTGATGATGAACTCACCACCACCCACCATAATCGGGATATCGCCGAGATACACCTCTTCCTCGACCGTCTGCTCCTTCACCAGCCGCATCCAGACCCGAAACGGCATGCCATAGGTCAGCCGCAACTGCCGACACTCTTCAGGGGTATACCGAGGCTTGCCAAGCTCGTAACGCGTGTACTCAAGACGGTACTGCTTGTCGAAGCTCTCAATCGGGAAGACCTCCCGAAGGATCGACTCAAGACCGACGTCAAGACGATCGCGAGACGGCCGATCTGCCTGCAAAAACCGAGCATACGATGCGGTCTGAATCTGCGTCAGACCGGAAATCTCGTACTCAGCCTGGATTTTGCCAAAGCTTCGAACCGTGTCCTGGTCGATCGTACGAATGGAAGGTACCGGCATGCCCTATCCTGCCTTCAGTCAAAACACCTGGATCCAACCCGAACCAATACCACTTCAGCCCGCAACCGGTAAGTGTACCGACTCGGCCACCAAAAGCCAAACGATGGCCCGCAGCGCACCGCAACTGACAAGCTGCTGTACGCTCTCAGCACTCAACAGTCACAAAAGCGCGCGACGAAAGGCACCTGCCGAACACTCATCAGCAGCTGCCTGACTATGTATGTCAACACTCGAGTTCACCGACAAACGGTCGCCCGTCACAGCGCGCCGAGCCTTCTTTTCAGGAGCAATAGCTGAAGCCTGCTGAACACAGACAACAGCAGCATGCGCGACACATGGGTTTTACGCCGCCGAGGCCCGCTGTCGGACCCCGGCTACGCAAACGAAAAGCTCTGCTACACGCAGTCTTAAATCACTTGATGTCGACAGCACCACCAGCGTCGACCAGCTCCTTCTTCAGCTTCTCTGCGTCTTCCTTGCTCAGACCCTCTTTCAGGGTCTTCGGAGCACCTTCGACGAGGTCCTTGGCTTCCTTCAGCCCCAGACCGGTCGCAGCACGCACAACCTTGATCACTGCAATCTTCTTCGAATCTTCGAAGCCGGTCAGGATCACGTTGAACTCTGTCTGCTCTACCTTGGCTTCGGCTGCAGCAGCACCCGGAGCCGCAGCGACCATCACCGCTCCGCCACCGGCCGGCTCAATGCCGTGTACCTGCTTCAGATAGTCCACCACCTTGCGGGCTTCCAGCAGTGTCAGACCAACAATACGGTCGCCCAGTTCCTTCGTGGTTGCATCAAACTCAGTCGCTGCATCAGCAGACATGACCAACACCTTTCTCTTGCAATAACACTCTTCGAGTAACACGCTTCGAGTAACAAGCTTCTCGTTAAGCAGACAGCGTCCAGTTAACACACCGCCAAACTGGCAAGTATGCTCCTATTCCCCTGGCTCTTTTTCTGACAGAGTCTTCAACTGGCCAGCCAGACGGCCCCCAGGACCCTGCAGACAACCCGCCAACTGACGCCCCGGAGCGAGCATCAGACCAGCAATCTCACCAATCGTCTCAAGACGACCGGCACTCTTGCTGAGTGTTTCAATGGCCGCAGCATCCAGAGGCTGCCCGTCACAGGCACCACCCTTGATCTGCAGATTCTTAATGTCCTTGGCCCATTTTGTGACAGCACGACTGAGCTGCACGACATCCTCGCCACCCCACAGCAGCGTCGACGGGCCAGCCAAAACCGCATCCAGACCCTGTACGCCCTTGCTCTTCAGCGCGTTCAGTGCCACGGAATTCTTCACTGTCAAAGCCGAAATCTGCTCTTTCCGCATCGCCAGACGCCAGCGGTTGGCCGTGATCGCATCCAGCTTCGATGCGTCAACAACAATGAAATCCTTCGTGCTGCCAACGCGACCCTGAATGTCGGCAATCACCATGTCTTTAACGTGTCGACCCATTGCTGCCTGCCCAATCAAAATACCCGCTGAAAACTACTGACCCATCACTCACCCAACACCGTCAAACCGCAACGGAGATGGATGGCATCATCGTGGCAGAAACCACCAATCCCCGCACATACACACCCTTCGAAGTGTTCGGCTTCAGGCTGCGAATGTAGGCCAGCAGAGACTCAATGTTCTCGGTCAGCCGTTGCGCGTCAAAGCTGAGTTTTCCGACAACACAGTGCACATTCGCACCGTTGTCCACGCGAAACTCAACTTTGCCCGCCTTGTACTCCTTAACCGTCCCCGCCACGTCCTGCGTCACAGTGCCAGCACGCGGACTGGGCATCAAACCTCGAGGACCGAGGACACGGCCCAGGGGTCCCACAACGCCCATCATGTCCGGAGTCGCGATACAGACGTCGAAATCGAGCCAGCCTTCCTTGATCCGATCCGCCAACTCCTTGCCACCCACGAAGTCAGCCCCGGCCGACGTTGCTACGGCGACGTTCTCACCCTGAGCAAACACCAGCACCCGCTGAGACTTACCGATGCCATGCGGCAGCACCAGCGAGCCACGCACGATCTGGTCAGCCTGTCGGGGATCGACCCCGAGACGCACAGCAATCTCGACCGTCTGATCAAAACGGACCTTCTTGACACCCTTCGGCAGGCTGTCGTCCAGACCCTTCAACGCCTTAACGGCGTCTGCCAGAGACAAAGCACCAACGTCCCCGGCTTTCTTTGCCAGGATCTTCATACGCTTCGACGGACCTGCCATGCTTCCACCCGTTCCTGATCCGCTGTATCACAGCAGGATGCACGCTAGAACTGTACGAACTCGACCCGACACCCCTCATCAACCAATAATCTCAATGCCCATACTGCGAGCAGTCCCGGCAATCATCTTCATTGCCTGCTCTAGGGAAGAGGCATTCAGGTCCTCATACTTCTGCTTCGCAATCTGCTCGACCTGAGCACCCGTCACTGTCCCAACCTTCGTCTTCAACGGACTGCCTGAACCTCGAGCCACGCCCGCAGCCTTCTTCAACAGAACAGCAGCCGGCGGACTTTTCAGGATGAACTCGAAGGAACGGTCATTGTACACAGTGATCACGACCGGGATCGTCATCCCCATCATGTCACGAGTCTTCTCGTTGAACTGCGAGACAAACTGGCCGATGTTCACGCCATGCGGACCCAACGCGGTACCGACCGGCGGTGCCGGAGTCGCCTGGCCGCCAGTCACCTGGACCTTGATCTGAGCAGTAACCTGACGCTGTTTGCCCATTGCAACTTACCCTGTCCATTGCGACCAGCCAGACAGCCAATCGCCAGTCCCGGCAGCTACAGCCGCCTTCGCAGAAAAAAAACTACACCGATTCCAACTGCCAGTGGTCAATCTCCACCGGAGTCGACCGGCCAAATATCTCGATCAGTACCGAAACCTTGCCGCTTTGTTCGTCAATACCCTCGACACGACCCTCGAAGTTCTCGAAGGTTCCCTCGCGAATCTTCAACAGATCCCCGATCGCAAAACCAATCTTGACCTTCGGAACCGCAGTGGACTGCTGCTCGGCCCTGCCCAGCATCCGATCCACCTCGTGCTGCTCCATCGGCAGAGGCTTGCCGGCGGCACCAGCGAAATCCCCCACTCCACCCGTGTCCCTCACGAGGTACCACGTTTCATCGTTCAGGATCATCTGAACCATGATGTAGCCCGGAAACAACTTGCGGTCCTGCTCGCGGTGCGAACCGCTGCGAGTATCCACAACGCGTTCCGAAGGGATCACAATCTCACCGAAATACTCTTCAAGCTTCTCACCGTGGATGCGTTTCAAAAGTGCGTCGCGAATCGTGCGCTCACGATTTGTCTGCACCTTCAGCACGTACCAGCTCATGTCCGCTCTGTTGACCGCCGGAGCAGCCACAGGCTTCGCAGCAGCCTTTTTGGAGGCCACACGCTTCTTTTTGGCGGGTACCGCCGCATCCAAACCATCCACAGTTTCGTCGCCCATCACCTGACCTCCTTAGCCTGGTAGAAAACGAATCGCGTATGGTGACCACACGCTTGACGAATTGCAACCAGGTTCCTCCAGGTTTCGTAAGTTTGCGGTTGCTGACGATTCATATAGCCCCGCCAGCATCGAATTGACCATCAGAGCAGTTCGCTGAAGCCAATCGCCGAAAACGTCCACGTCCAGACAAGGTCAATGAGAAACAAAAACGTCCCCAAACTCACCATCGTCGTCACTACAACCACCGTCGCCTGAATCACCTCCTGCTTTCCAGGCCACGTCACTCGCAGCAATTCAGACTCAACCGAAATCAGAAAATCGGCAAAAACGGCCAGATTCACCAGCCGAAATGCAATCCATGTGGCACTCAGCCAGAGCACCAGCGGGAGAGCCACCTGTGCCGTCCGGCCCGCGGAGATCAACGGTCCACGCGCCAAAGTGATACAGCCGAAAGCGGCCAGTATCGCGATGGCAAAAAACGTAAACTGACGAACCATCCGCCCCTGGTTCGCCTTGTACACGCCAGCCCGAAACAGTTCAGGCAGGACCGACATCGCTCCGCTTTTGCTGCTCATTCTGAAAACCGTTTTCCCGAGCACTAAGGCGTAAATGGCGTAACTTAAGGAATTGGAATCACAAAACACGGGTGGAGGGAGTTGAACCCCCAACCGCCGGATTTGGAATCCGGTGCTCTGCCAATTGAGCTACACCCGTAGATCACAGACAACTGCTGCCCTGACGGCGGCAATCGGCACGATCACTTCTTTCGAGACTCTTTGTGCAGAGTGTGGCGACGCAGCTTCGGACAATACTTCATCAACTCAAGACGCTCGGTTCCCCGAGTCTCCTTGATGACGCGGTAATTGCGGACGCCAGTCTCCGTGCACTCCAGCCAGACATACTCACGCATTCCAGCACCTCGTATCAAAATAAAACTGCCTGTCAGCACCGCTGACAGGCAGCCACAGTACCCTTAGTCAATCACTGCAGAATCTTCGTAACAACGCCCGATCCCACAGTCTTGCCACCTTCGCGAATAGCAAAGCGGCTGTTGTCTTCCAGAGCAATCGGCTTGCCCAGTTCGACCTCGATCCGAACATTGTCACCCGGCATACACATGTCAGCACCACCGAGCAACTTCGTCGTGCCGGTCACGTCCGTTGTACGGAAGTAGAACTGCGGACGATAGCCGGAGAAGAACGGAGTATGACGGCCGCCTTCTTCCTTGCTCAACACGTACACTTCCGCTTCGAACTTGGTGTGCGGCTTGATGCTGCCCGGAGCAGCCAGGACCTGACCACGCTGAATGTCTTCCTTCTTCAGACCACGCAGCAGCAGACCCACGTTGTCACCGGCAATACCCTGATCCAGACTCTTCTGGAACATTTCCACGCCAGTCACCGTGGTTTCAACAGTGTCCTTCAGACCGATGATCTGAATCTTCTCACCCACCTTCACCGTGCCGGACTCAATTCGACCGGTGGCCACAGTACCGCGACCTTCGATCGAGAACACGTCTTCAACAGCCATCATGAAGGCCTTGTCCGCAGCGCGAACAGGCTCAGGAATGTAGCTGTCAAGAGCCTGCATCAGATTGGTGATGCACTGGCTGTACTTCTCGTCAGCCGGATTGTCCAGAGCACCGCGAGCATTGCCACGCACCAGCGGCACGTCGTCGCCCGGGAAACCGTACTTGGACAGCAGCTCGCGGACTTCCATTTCGACCAGATCGAGCAATTCTGCGTCGTCGACAAGGTCGCACTTGTTCAGGAAGACCACCAGAGCCGGCACGGCCACCTGACGAGCCAGCAGAATGTGCTCGCGAGTCTGAGGCATCGGGCCGTCAGCCGCAGATACCACGAGGATCGCACCGTCCATCTGGGCGGCACCAGTAATCATATTCTTGATGTAGTCCGCGTGACCCGGGCAGTCAATATGAGCATAGTGACGGTTCGGAGTCTCGTATTCCACGTGGCTGGCCGCAATCGTCACGGTCTTCGTGGCGTCGCGGACAGTTCCGCCCTTGGCAATATCCGAGTACGACTTCACAGAAGCCAGACCCTTTGCCGACTGCACCGCAAGAATTGCCGCCGTGGTGGTTGTCTTGCCGTGGTCAATGTGACCAATCGTACCCACATTCACGTGCGGCTTCGTTCGCTTAAACTCACCCTTTGCCATTAACCCGACTCCACTACTATCTTAGCCAGCCCAAAAGCAGTACCGGCCACACAATCAGGTGCAGTGGCACCCCTACACAAGGCGCCCGAAACTTCCCGCCCGAACTTCTGTTTACCGTTCAACGCGTTCCCGATTACACATTCATCGCAGTCCACATTCGTCCTGATCTGAAAAAGCTGCTGATGGGACTTGAACCCATGACCCCGTCCTTACCAAGGACGTACTCTACCAACTGAGCTACAGCAGCAATCTTACAGGCCCATCGCAGCAATCTGAGTCACCAACTGATTCACCAAAGAGCGGGCGATGGGAATCGAACCCACACAGCCAGCTTGGAAGGCTGGAATTCTACCATTGAACTACGCCCGCAGTTCACCACCATCACACAGGCACCAAACAACCATCAAACACCAGACCAGACACACCAGAAACACAGACCACTTACCAAATTGGGGGAAACAGGATTCGAACCTGTGAAGGCATAAGCCACCAGATTTACAGTCTGGCCCTTTTGGCCGCTTAGGTATTCCCCCAAGAAACTGAACAATCGCACCAAAAAGCTTCTGAAGCCCTTCAAGCAGGTTCAATAGATCGGATTTTCTGAGCACCTTACCGAGCCGGACAGACGCCAAAACAACCATCAGCCGGCGCAGAAAAACGCAAAGCTAGCGGTGGGAATCGAACCCACAACCGCCGGTTTACAAAACCGGAACTCTGCCAATTGAGCTACACTAGCGCAAACCGACGCCGCTCAAGCGGGTCGCGGAGTATACCGGGAGCCTGTCGTTTATCAAGAGAAAACTCAAGATCGTCTCAACTTCGAGCAGATGCGAGGGGGGAATTTGACAGGGTAACGACAAGCCGAATTCAACATCGCACCCCGCCAGAACACCCCACACACGCACTCCACATTACCCCCAATACACTCCCACCCCGCCAAAAGCTTCCGTACATTCGGCCCAGACCCGAACAGAGTTGAGTCTTTTCGTCAGATTCCCGGAATCTCAAACGCCCGACGCTCAGCAATTCGCCGCAATTTCTCCAGTGTCCGCACCTCAATCTGACGCACTCGCTCCTTCGTTACACCCAATCTCCAACCCACCTGCTCAAGAGTCTCCGGCTCCAAACCCTCCCCCAATCCATAACGAAACGCGATCACCTTCTGCTCACGCCCATCCAACTCACTCAGCAACTCCCGAATCACACCTTTTTGCAAACTGTTGACCTGCTCGTCCGAAATGAACGATCGACGGTTTTCCACAGATTGAGAAAACACGTCGTCGTTGCCCGTCCGGAAGCGGTCAAGTCGCTGAGCCTCCGCAGGGATCGTGCGAGTAAAGTTCTTCAGGATGGCCCACGACGCATACGTCGAAAACTTGTTCCCACGCTGATAGTCAAACTTCTCCACCGCCCGGATCAACGAAATATTCCCATCACTCACCAACTCGTAAAAACCCTCCGACTGCTTCACGAACTTCTTCGCAATGCTGACCACCAGTCGCAGATTCGAACGAATCAGATGGTTCTTCAGCTCATTCACCTCCCCCAGCAAAGACTCCAGACGCTCCAACACCCGCCGACGTGCACGCCCCGACTGCAACTGACCACGCAGCTCGCAGAATTGATACTTCCGAAAATTCATCCGCCGAAAGAAATACTGCTCCTGCTCCCGAGTCAGCAAGGGCACCCGATACAGCTCAGCCAGATACGCCGGAATCCCGTCCGGAATCCGCACTCGACCCAGAGGAACTGACTCAGGAGCCTCCTTGCCGCAAATCAAAGTCTCCGCAGACGCAACACGAAACTCGTCGCTGTCTATGTACTCGCACTCCACCTGCATCAGGCGGTCCACACGAGCCCTCACGAGCAGATCCTGCACCGCCGCCCGACCCATCCCCGAAGTCAGCATCAGTGATTCAACCGTCTCGCCGGATTCCAACCGCCGCAACAACTCAGCCCCCGACAACTTACCCTCCGACTTCACACCAGACCTGGCGCCAGCCCGCCAAACCGCAGCAGCACCGCCACCTGGCTGAGAAAACACCGCCAATTCGGACAGATCCGAGAACTCTTTGGATGCACTGACCATTCCCGCTGCTCTCCTTCCCTGTCGATCACACCGTAGTTCGCAACGAAACGCCAAAATCCCATGCACACACTCAAAAAAACATTCCGCACACCAGACAGACCCGCAATCCCCATGCCACCAGTCAGAAATTGAACTCGGCACTCGCCCACCCACCAAACCCAAACGGAATCACACAGTGGAAGATCAGCAAATTCCGCTTTTTGTGACCCGATTCCGGCAGATTTCGCCGCTCCCACACCTCGCAAGGCCACCCAATCCACCACTCGGTACTGTGCAAAAGTTCCCAAACGTGGCCACAGACTTGCCAATTCCGCACACTCACACCCAATCCAACAGCCATTCCGTTGCCAACCACACCAACACTCCTTGCAAGTCTTACAATCCCAGACTCCGATTTTGTAAAAAGGTTCATTGAACTGGCAGCACCACTGGAATCGCTGCGCTTTCAGTCACGGCGCGCCATCATAATGATGTCCATGCCGTGGCCCATTGCCCGCCACCACAACACCGCCACCACACCACAAAAAATCCCCGCTTTTCCACAACCTTCCCCCACGGTCCATTTCCATAAGACTTTTTTCAGCGTTATTCTGACGCCCTCCACCATCACGTCACACCAACCGCTGTCTCTGACCGCTCACGCGAAATTCTCACGGATACGTCCATGAACCCCCGCTCACTCACCAACCGTTCTCAGCAGACTCTCGCACTGCTCCTGTTGTTGCCCCTCTGGCTGTTCACCGTGCAGCAGTCTGCAACGGCCCAGGAACCGGCACCCACAACACCAGCCGCCCCCACCACCGAATCCCCTCAGGCCCCGGCCCAGACATCCGCAGATGCAGCCGCAAACAAGGCCGTCGCGGAAGCTGCTGCCTCCGACACCGAACCAACCACCGAACCAACCCCGACACAATCGCTGTTCGCCAGCATCAATGAATCCCTCAAACCCGTTGACACATTCTTTGGTACAGTGAACGGATATGTCGCCGGGTTCATCTTTTTCCCAATCCCCCTCGGTGGCAGCGGAGAAATCCAGTTTGCGGTTCTGGTCCTGGTTGCCGGAGCCCTGTTTTTCACAATCCGCATGGGTTTCATCAGCCTGCGAGCCTTCGGTCACTCAATCTCCATCATCGCCGGTAAATACGACAACCAGAACGACACCGGCGACGTCAGCCACTTCCAGGCACTCACCACCGCCCTGTCCGCCACAGTGGGGCTCGGCAATATCGCCGGCGTAACCACCGCCATCGCACTCGGCGGCCCAGGTGCCGCGTTCTGGATGGTGCTGGCCGGCTTCCTCGGAATGTCGTCCAAATTCGTCGAATGCACGCTCGGCCAGAAATATCGCGAGGTGCGTCCGGATGGACGCATCATGGGTGGTGCCATGTACTACCTCTCACGTGGCCTCGCCGAACTCGGATTGGCACCTCTCGGCCACGTTTTCGCCGTGTGCTTCGCCATCCTGTGTGTGGGTGGCTCGTTTGCCGGAGGTAATGCGTACCAGGTCAAAGGCAGCCTCGATGCTGTCGGCCAGACCATCCCGTTCTTCAGGGAAAACCCCTGGATCTACGGCCTGCTGATGCTGGTGCTGACGGCCATCGTGATCATTGGTGGCATCCGCCGCATCGCTTCCACCGCCGACAAAATCGTTCCGGTCATGTGCAGCGTCTACGTACTGGCAGGCCTGCTGATTCTGCTGAAGAACTACTCGGCAGTTCCCGGTGCACTGTCTCTGATCATCTCCTCCGCTTTTTCGCCGGAAGCTTACCGCGGCGGATTCGTGGGAGTCCTTGTCTGGGGCTTCAAACGCGCTGCCTTTTCCAATGAGGCCGGTGTCGGCTCCGCCGCCATCGCCCATGCGGCCGCCAAAACTGACTACCCCATTCGCGAAGGTATCGTGGCACTGCTGGAACCCTTCGTGGACACCATCATCGTCTGCACCATGACAGCACTCGTCATCGTCATCACAGGCGCCTACGACTACCAGAACCCGGCCTTCCCGGCTGAATTCAAAGCCCAGTTCACAATCAATGACCAGAATGTCGCTACGGCCGTCTCAGGCGCCTCCCTGACATCCCTCGCGATGGACAGTCAGATCCCCTATTTTCGGTACGTACTGGCCTGCGCCACATTCCTGTTCGCCTACAGCACCATGATCTCGTGGTCCTACTACGGTGAACGCTGCTGGGCCTACCTGTTCGGCGAGGGATTTTCGATGGTCTACAAGGCTGTATTCCTCGTCTTCACTTTCCTCGGATCCGTGATTTCAGCCCAGAACGTGATGGACTTCGGCGACCTGATGATCTTCGGTATGATGCTGCCGAATATGGTGGGCCTGCTGCTGCTGTCCGGTAAGGTCCGACGCGACCTCGACACCTACTGGTCAAAACTGACTACCGGTGAATTGGACCGCGAACATCAGGAAAAGGTTCGCGCCTCAGCAAAGTAACTACACATGCCCTGGGAAATCGACATCGTCAGTCGGCAGTCTGCACACCCGGTCAATACTGACCTGCTGCAGACTGCTGTGGCTGCCGTGCTGCAGCAGGAACAACTGTGCTCCGCCATCATCAGTATCAGTATTGTCGATAATTCAGAAATTCATCGCATCAATCTCCAGTATCTGCAGCACGATTACCCCACCGATGTCATCAGCTTCCAACTGGGCTTCGATGACTCCGACAGCGCCTTAACCGACTGCGACTCTGACACCCCGCTCGCCGCAGGCGCCGCCATCGAGGGCGAAATCATTGCCAGTGCCGAAATGGCTGCACAAATGGCACCCTCAGGGCACTGGTCGGCAGATGCCGAGCTGGCACTGTACGTCGTTCATGGACTGCTGCACCTGTGTCGCTACGACGACCTGACTCCCACTGACCGCAGCCTGATGAAATCCCGAGAAATACTGGCCATGAATTCGCTCGGATTTCACCCCACCTACGCTGAAGATCAGCCCGACAACTGCATGGCCTGAAATCGCCGCCTTTTTTTGATCCAATCGGCTCGTCGCTGCGTTTCTGCTGCCTGTACCGGCAACTGCCGCTTGCAACTGCACCAGCTTCGATTTCATCACTCCAAAGGAGTCTCAGTGTCCTGCTGCCCTCAGGACCAGCCCGATGTCCAACTCCCCACAGCAGAACTCACCACAGCCCACGCCACGCCCCTTCCGCCCACGCCAGTTTCTGCTGGGACTGCTGCTCTCCGGCACAGGGGTCTCACTGGTTCTCTCGGTCGCTTTTCTGACCGATACCGTCCGCACTGTCACCGGTACTCTGTCCGTCCCCGCAATCTGCACTTCGCTGCTGCTGTCGATTCTGTTCATCGGCACCGGCTTTGCCCTGATGTCCACTGCACTCTCAGACTTTGACGAAGCCGAGTTCGATCGGCTGGCTGCTTCCGGCAATGTCTCAGCGTTCGAACGTCTGCAGCAGACCGATCCTTTTCCAACCAGCACCGCCGCCAATGTCCCGTCGTCTGGATGTCAGACTCCGGATCGCATATCCTGAAGGTGTCGGCAACTGCTCCACCGGATTATCAACATGCACCACTCGTGGCTTCTCCGTACTCGCAATCTCACCCGCGGCCGCCTGCCGCTGCTGATGGGCATCCTGAATGTGACCCCCGACAGCTTCTCGGACGGCGGTCGTTTTCACGCCCTCGACCTCGCGGTGGAACAGGGACTGCAACTGCAGCACGACGGGGCCGATATTCTTGACATCGGCGGTGAATCAACACGCCCCGGAGCCACTCCCGTTGACCTCGACGAAGAACTGCGTCGCACAATTCCCGTCATTCAGCGACTGGCTCGCGAAGTCCGCATCCCCATCAGTATCGACACCACCAAGTCTGAAGTGGCCCGCCAGGCTCTCGCTGCCGGTGCCGAAATTGTCAATGATATTTCCGGTCTGACCTTCGACCCGCAGATGCTGGAAGTCTGCCGCACTACCGATGCGGGCATCTGCGTGATGCACATCCAGGGCACCCCGCAAACCATGCAGCTGAACCCGTCCTACAGGAACGTCGTCACAGACGTGACCGAGTTTCTGCAGCAGCAGGTGGATCGCTGCCTGATGGCCGGGATCCCGGCCGAACGCATGTGTATCGATCCGGGCATCGGATTCGGCAAGACCGCTGAACACAATCTGCAACTGCTGCAGGCCGTACCACAACTGCAGCACAGCCTGCAGCGCCCCGTACTGATCGGGCATTCCCGCAAACGGTTCCTCGCCCGACTGCTGGGTCGCGAAGTCGATGAACGCCTCGCCGGTACCATCGGCGTCTCCATAGCGCTGGCTGCCCACGGTGTCGACGTGCTGCGGATCCACGATGTCCAGCCCATCCGGGATTCGCTCGTGGCATGGCAGGCAGTCAGCGGGCAACCAGGCAGCGGGGACACACCATGACATCCGCTGATCACATCAGCCCCGCAACACACCTGTTGCTGAATCCCGCCAACTCCTCCGTCATTTCTCACATCATTCTCGGCTCCCGCTCCCCGCGACGCCGCGACCTGCTGTCCGCAGCCGTGGGTGCCGAACGCATCGTCTGCCTGCCACCCGTCTCCTCCGAAGAAGCCGGTTTTCGCAATCTCCGACATGACGCAGACATCCGGGAAAGACTGCTGCAGATCACGCACGCCAAACATCTGGATGTCTCCGCTCAGATCGCCTCCCGGACCACGCTGAATCCCCACTGCCCGCCTGTCGTTGTCGTCGCCGACACAACCGTCGTGGCCGGTCCCCACGACGGCCATCGCGAAGTACTCGGACAACCCGATCCGACACTCCATGGCAGCGACGTACGCGAATGGTTCCTGCATCTGCTCTCCGGAAAAATCCACCACGTTCTAACTGCCGTTCTGGTCTCCCGCGGAACTCAGTTGCTGTCACAGATTGTCACCACCGAGGTCGAATTTCTGCCACTCACCGAACGCCAGATCGACTGGTACGTGGCAACCGGCGAACCCTCGGGAAAAGCCGGCGGTTATGCCATCCAGGGACTCGCTGCAGCGTTCGTCAAACGCGTTTCCGGCAGTCTGACCTGCGTCATCGGACTGCCCCTGCTCGAGACACTCCAGTTGATTCACGACATCAGCCACCCTCAGTGAATACCCCATGCAGCCAATCGCGTTTCTGACCATGGACAGCCTCGCCGACTTCGTAGCCTACGATCAGCTTGTGGTCGAACAATTGCAGCAGGCCGGCATCACTGTGCACGAAGTTTCATGGCGACACCCGAAACCGAACTGGGATCAGTTTGCGATGGTCGTGATCCGCTCGCCCTGGGACTATCAGTCCGATCCCGAGACATTCCTGAGGGTGCTTGAACAGATCGAACAGTCCTCTGCACGACTGCTGAACCCACTGCCAACAGTCCACTGGAATATCCGCAAAAGCTACCTGCGGGAACTGGAACAGGCCGGTCACACCATTGTCCCGACACTCTGGCTGGAATCACCTGCAGCCGCCGAACTGGCCCATCTGACCGATTACTGGAACACACCCGCAGTCGTCGTGAAACCGCTCATCGGAGCCAATGCCGATAATGCCTTTCGCCTGCCAGCCAGCGCAACCCCCGAACTGCTGCAGCAGGCAGCCAATGCCTTTCGCCACACCACCGCACTCGCACAGCCCTTTATCGACAGCGTCGTCAGTACCGGCGAATATTCACTGATCTTCTTCAGTGGCCACTACAGCCACGCCGTCCTGAAAACCCCGAAAAAAGGGGACTTTCGGGTTCAGGAGGAGCACGGCGGTATCATCCGCTCAATTCAGCCCGCTGCAGATCTCATCGCCTGCGCAGAACGCTGCCTGCAGTCCTGCCCACAGCCACTGCTGTACGCCCGCGTGGACCTCGTCCTGCTGCCCTCAGGCCAGCCAGCCATTATGGAAGTCGAACTGATCGAACCGTCCCTCTATCTCTCATTCGACCCTCAGTCGCCGGCACGCTTCGCAGACTGCATCCTCAGGGCTCTCGATACACCTGACCTTCCTTCATGACAAACACAACCTTCTTCATGGCACTGATGTTCTCCAGCGGATCACCGTCAACGGCCACCACATCCGCCAGCTTGCCGGCTTCCAGCGTCCCCAGAATGTCCTCAACCTTCAGCAGACGCGACGCCTGCAGAGTCGCCGACTGAATCGCCTCCATCGGTGGCATCCCGCCTTCCACCATCAGCTCAAATTCATGAGCATTCTCGCCGTGCACTGACACACCACTGTCCGTACCAAACGCTATCTTCACTCCCGCCCTGTAAGCCTGCTGAAACGTACTGCGAATCGCCGGACCAATCGCAGCAGCCTTGGGACGCACCACCTCCGGAAAATACCCCGGCTCGGCAGACTTCTTCGCGACCCACTCACCCGCCATATTTGTCGGTACCCAGAATGTGCCACGCTCCTTCATCAGACCCATGATCTCTGCTGTCATATATGTCCCGTGCTCAATCGAATCCACGCCGGCCAGCACCGCCCGCTTCATACCCTCAGCACCATGGGCATGCACAGCCACAGTCATGCCGTAGTCCCGAGCCGTCTCAACAATCGCCTGCAGCTCTTCATACGTGAACTGCGGATTCTGCCCACTGGCCGCCAGACTCAGAACCCCGCCGGTCGCTGTCAGCTTGATCAGGTCAGCGCCATCCTTGTATCGCTGTCGAACGGCCTTCCGAGCATCATCCGGGCCGTTGATCACACCGTCCAGCGGGCCCGGATCCTCGCGAAATCGACCCTTCTGACCGTTGCTGGGGTCCGCATGGCCACCGGTCGTCGCCAGCGATTTCCCGGCCGTGTAGATGCGCGGGCCGATGATCCAGCCCTCACGAATCGCCCGCCGCAACGCCACCGAATTCACTCCGTTATCTCCCAGCTCACGCACCGTCGTAAAACCTGCCAGCAGAGTCAGTCGGGCATACACCGTGGACCGCAGCGCGTACTCCGAATCCTCCATGAAGAACTTTTCCGTGTACGAATCCTTTGAATGCTGGGACATCAGATGCGTGTGCATGTCCATCAGCCCGGGAACCACCGTGTACTTCCGCAGATCAATCACACGATCACCAGACTGCGGCGTCGCAAAACCAGAAATGATCCGACTGATTTTTCCCTCCGCCACAACCAGCGTCACGTCGCTGACAGGCTGCGCTGCACGACCATCAATCAGCTTCGCCGCGTAAATCAGAGTCTCAGCCGCACAGGCACTCAGACCGCTCCACAGCAGCACCGCCACAGACAGCACGCGAATCGTCGGCACAACTCCGCTCATCATCAGTCCTCCAGCCAGCACACACGCCAAAAAACAAGCCCGGCAGTTGCCGACCGCCGGGCTTCAGAAATCACATCACCCGTCAGCACGCCAGCACAGCCTCAGGCCTTCTTCGTGCCGATGTTGATGTAGGCATGAACGTGTGGAGCACCGCGGTAGTGCCACACAAAACTGGGACCTTCCACACGCCAGATGTCCCAAGTCCGGTCGCCGCTCAGATCACCCTGGCTGTAAAATGCCATGTGCAGCTGATCCATACCGCCCGAAGACTTCACGATGTCCATCACTTCCGATACGTCTTCCGTACGATATGGAGCCAGCAGGACCTTCAGAGTCTGCTCGACCTGCTGCTTCTGCTGAGCATTCAGCTCACCAACCCGAATCCCGGCAAATTTGCCAGCCTCACCCTGCAGCTGCACCGCCGCCTCAGCCGGAGCCTGTGCGACCAGTGCCTTCGCAGCCTGATCAGCCGTCAATGATCGAAACACAGCATCCGTCTGCTGCGTCTGGTAGTAGTAAATGTTCTTCGACGCCACGGGATCCACCTGGTCATGCCCGTAAATGATCGGACCACCAAAGGCTGCCCGATCCACAGTGTTGCCGTCAGCCCGCAGAGTCAGATGACGACCCGTCAGCATGAATTCGAAGGGCTGAGCCTCGTCGCCGGGCGCACCAAAGAAAGCCACGCTGAATTCGTGCAGACCACCGGCGTCCTCGTCCATCTGACGCGTCAGACGAGCATATCCCTCTTCACTGCACAGTCCTTTGACAATCCGAGTCGTCAGTTCGCGCTGCATGGATGTAAAGAAGTTCTGCTGCCCCAGAGTCGGCTCGGTGACATGCCAGTTAGCGCTGATCCGATGCCGCTTCTCGTGCTCAAAAGGCAGACAGAGCACTTTCTTCTGGTCGTCCGTCAGAGTCCTGTAGAGCTCTGTGACGGCAGTCTCAGCGGCACTTGTGCGGGATGGACCTGAATACAAACCAGCCTGCAGGCTGCGACCGGGCAGTACAATGGCTGCCGCAGCAGCAAGGCCCTTCACAAACCCACGACGATCAATGGCCGAAAGATCTGCAGAACAATCACACTGGCTGGGCTTCATGGGCGAGCTTCCGGGAAAACGGAGGGTGGTGGGTGGGACGAGACTGCTGCGCAGGTAACCACACTATACCGTCGGTCGGGAAAGGTGAAAATCGAAACTGGCAGCCGGCGGAAAATTCAACGGAATCCTGTGAAAACCGCCATCCCCGCCGCAATCTGCCGATTTTGTATGCCACGTTGCTGCTATAATCACAGCACATGTTTCCTCTGACAGCCCCCCCCTGTCCGTCCGTCTCCGTCTTCCGCACTCAGTATTCTGCCATGCTCACCGAACTCCCCGCCAATTCTCGCACAGCAACCCTCAACACACAGCCCGCAGCCCGCGGCATCTCCCGACGGCAACTGCTCGCAACACTCGTCACAGCAGCCTCATTCTCCGGTAACACCCGCTGGCTCAGCCAGCTCAACACCCCGGCAGTCGCCGCACCACAACCACCGGCCATCCCGCAGGATCCCGCAACCGATACCGCATGGCGTTCCTTCCGCGGCTCCCCGGACCAGCGCGGACTGGCCCGCGGCACACTGGCCACCAATCCCACACTCCGCTGGGAATTCAGCTCCCCCGACGGCTGGGTCGGGTGTGCTGCCATCGCCGATGGCAAAGTCTACGCTCCCGCACTCGCGGGATTCCTCCACTGCCTCGATCTGCAGACCGGCAAAGAGCTCTGGAAATACCGCTCCATCGAAGATCCCGATCCCAAAAAGTTCGCTCCCGGATTCAAAGCCGCACCCTTCGTCTCCGGAAACACCGTCTACGCCGGCGACGAAGATGGCGTACTGCATGCCCTCGATCGAACCAACGGAAAAAAAATCTGGCACTTCACCACCGGCTCAGAAATCGCCGGATGCGTGGCCCGCTACAAAGATCACCTGCTGCTCGCCTCACACGACAGCTGCCTCTACTGCCTTTCCGAAGCTGGCACCGAAATCTGGAAAGTCCAGACCAACGACCGCATCAACTGCTCACCCGCTGTCGCCGACCACTACACCTTTGTCGCCGGCTGCGACGAACATCTCCGCGTCATCGATCTGGAAACAGGCAAGGAATTCCGGGACATGCCCCTCGAATCCTTCCTCATCGCTTCACCCGCCATCGTCGACAACCTGCTCTACGTCGGAACCCACACCGGACTGATCCTCTGCGTTGACTGGCGACAGGGGCAGGTCGTGTGGAAATACCCCGGACCCCGCGAAATGCCGTTCCACGCGTCCGCCGTCGTCACCGACCAGCTCGTCATCGTCGGGGGCCATGACAAAACCGTGCACGCCGTCGCCCGGGATTCCGGCAAACCCGTCTGGACCTTCGCCACTCGCGCCAAAATCGAATGCTCCGGGGTTGCCATCGACAACCGCTACTTTACCGGATCCGGTGATGGCAATCTCTACGGACTCGACCTGCAGACGGGCAAAGAGATCTGGAAATTCAATGCCGGCAGGGACATCACCGCCGGACTGGCTGTCGGTGAAGGTGCCCTTATCGCCTCAGAAGACCAGCAGAATGGCCGACTGCTGTGCTTCTCCTGACTTCGTCCCGCTACCCCCTGAACGTCGCACTGCAGCTATTCGGACACACCCATGAGCACTCCGGTACCAGCCTCAGAACCAGCCCCCGTCACGCTGCCCCTCATCACGCCAGCGACCCCCGCAGCCACTACGGAAGTCGGCAGCTACTTCATCTCCAATTACCCACCGTTCTCACAGTGGAACAGTGACTTTGTGCCACAGGCACTGCAGGCACTGGACTCCAGTCCCGCCAATTCCGCCGATACACCACTCGGCCTCTACATTCACATTCCCTTCTGCCGCAAACGCTGCAAGTTCTGCTACTTCCGCGTCTACACCAACCAGAACGCCAAAGCCATCGAAGACTATGTCCGCGCCCTCATCGCCGAACTGGAACTGATCAGCCGAAGATCAGCTATCGGTTCGCGATCACTGCGGTTCGTCTACTTCGGCGGAGGTACCCCCAGCTACCTCAGCTCAAAACAACTGCGGTCTCTCCGCGAACGCATGAGTGCCTGGATCAACTGGGATCAGGCCGAAGAAGTCACCTTCGAATGCGAACCCGGTACGCTCAGCGTCGAAAAACTTGAAACACTGCGGGACATCGGCATCACTCGCATCTCACTCGGAGTCGAAAGCTTCAACGATCAGATCCTCGAAGAAAACGGCCGCGCACACCTGTCACCGGAAATCTTCACCGCATACGACTGGATCCGCAGCATCGGCTTTCCACAGGTCAACATCGATCTCATCGCCGGAATGGTCGGGGAAACCGACGAAAACTGGCACCGCAATATCGACAAAGCCCTGCAACTGGAGCCGGACAACATCACCATCTATCAGATGGAACTGCCCTTCAACACAGTGTACTCGAAGGAAATGCGAGAACAGGGGGTGCAGTCACCCGTCGCCGACTGGCCCACCAAACGCCGCTGGGTCAGTGAAGCCATGGATCGCCTGCTGGCCGCCGGTTACCACATCTCCAGCGGCAACGAACTCGTCCGCAACCCGAAAAATGATCGCTTCGTCTACCGCGACAACGTCTGGCGCGGCTGCGACCTGCTGGCCACCGGAGTCTCCTCGTTCGGACATTTCCAGGGAGTCCACTACCAGAACCTCGATCGCATCGAAGACTACATGGAAACCGTCGCCGCAGGAAAGCTGCCGATCAACCGAGCCCTCAAACCGACTCCGCATCAGCTCCTCATCCGCGAACTGGTACTGCTGATGAAGGAAGGCGAGGTCGATCTCGCCCGCCTCGACCGCAAATACGCAGTCGATACGCTCACCGAATTCGCCGTGCCACTCGCAAATCAGCAGAATGCCGGCTACCTGCAGCTCGATGGACACACACTCCGACTCACTCGCAGGGGACTGCTGCAGGTTGACAGCCTGCTGCCCGAATACTTCGAACCTCAGCATCGGGCCGTCCGCTACACCTGATCACCCCCTTCCGACAACCCGGAAAAATCGGCCACTGTGGGATTTTTTCAACAAATCCGCAGGAACCGTCGCCGTTGAGGCCTGATCGCAGCAGACACCAGCGAGAAAATCCTGGAAAATCAGGGACCGAATCGGGCAGCAATGCAAAAAAAAACAGGCCTCAATGGGATTTCCCGCTAGAGTTCTGCTGGTGACTGCTCTGGCGACTTCAGCACCAACACCCTTCCCCGGGTGGACGTCGTCGCCAAAACCAGTCACAATGTGGCTCCCTTCAGATCATCCCGCCACGACTTCCGTCCGGCGGTTCGCAATACGTTACTCCGTAAGTTACTCAGGAATGCATCATGTACGAGCGTTTCACAGATCGCGCCCGCAAAGTCATGCAGCTGGCCAATCAGGAAGCCCAGCGATTCAATCATGAATACATCGGCACCGAACACATCCTGCTCGGACTCGTCAAGGAAGGCTCGGGCGTCGCTGCCAACGTCCTGAAAAATCTCGATGTCGATCTCCGCAAAATTCGCATCGAAGTCGAAAAAATTGTCCAGACCGGACCCGATATGGTCACCATGGGCAAACTCCCCCAGACTCCCCGCGCCAAAAAGGTGATCGAGTATGCGATGGATGAAGCCCGCAACCTGAATCACAACTACGTCGGGACTGAACACCTGCTGCTCGGACTGCTGCGGGAACAGGAAGGCGTCGCGGCCCAGGTCCTGATGAACCTCGGACTCAAACTCGAAGATGTCCGCGACGAAGTCCTCAACCTGCTCGGACACGGCATGGAATCTGCCGAACCCGGCGCCGAAGAACGTGGCGGATCCGGAGCAACTCAGCAGAAAGGCGCCAGCCGCAGCAAAACTCCCGCACTCGACAGCTTCGGCCGCGATCTGACCGAACTGGCTCGACAGAAAAAACTCGACCCCGTCATCGGTCGCGAACGCGAAATCGAACGCGTCGTCCAGATTCTCTGCCGACGACAGAAAAATAACCCCGTACTGCTCGGTGAAGCTGGTGTCGGTAAAACCGCCATCGTGGAAGGCTTCGCTCAGATGGTTGTCGATGGCGCTGTCCCTGATATTCTCGCCGATCGTCGCATCATCGTCCTCGACCTCGCTATGATGGTCGCCGGAACCAAATATCGCGGGCAGTTCGAAGAACGCATCAAAGCGGTCATGAACGAAGTCCGTCGAGCCCGTAACACGATCCTGTTCATCGATGAACTGCACACACTCGTCGGTGCCGGCGGCGCTGAAGGTGCCATCGATGCCTCAAACGTGCTCAAACCCGCACTCAGCCGCGGCGAAATCCAGTGCATCGGCGCCACAACTCTCGATGAATACCGCAAGTACATCGAAAAGGACGCCGCCCTCGAACGTCGCTTCCAGACCATCATGGTCGATCCCCCAACACCCGCTCAGGCCGTGGAAATCCTCAAAGGACTCCGCGACCGCTACGAAGAACATCATCGCGTACAGATCACAGACGACGCCCTCGAAGCCGCCGTTGAACTGTCCACTCGCTACATCACTGCCCGCTGCCTGCCGGATAAGGCCATCGACGTCATCGACGAATCCGGTGCCCGCGTCCGACTCAAATCCATGGTCCGACCGCCCGACCTGAAGGAACTGGAAGAAGAAATCCAGCGACTCAACAACGCCAAGGAAGAAGCTGTCGCCGAACAGAAATTCGAAAAAGCCGCCTCCTTCCGCGACCAGGCCGATAAACTCCGACGCAAAAAGGATCAGCTCACAGAAGAATGGCGCGAAAAATCACGCCAGACCGACGGCGTCGTCGATGCGGAAGTCATCGCTGAAGTTGTCGCCCGCATGACCGGAATACCACTCACCCGCCTCTCCAGCGAAGATGCCGTCAGACTGCTGCAGATGGAGCAGGAACTGCACAAGCGAGTCATCAGTCAGGAACAGGCCATCACACAGGTCTGCAAGGCCGTCCGACGAAGTCGCAGTGGACTCAAGGATCCCAAACGACCCACCGGTGCCTTCCTGTTCTGCGGACCCACCGGTGTCGGTAAGACCCTCCTCGCCAAAACACTCGCCGAATTCATGTTCGGTGATGAAGACGCCCTCATTCAGATCGACATGTCCGAATACATGGAGAAGCACAACGTCAGCCGACTGATCGGTGCACCTCCCGGATACGTCGGCTTCGATGAAGGTGGACAACTCACAGAGAAGATTCGCCGCCGACCGTACTCCGTCGTGCTGCTCGACGAAATCGAAAAAGCACACCCGGACGTCTACAACATGCTGCTGCAGATCATGGAAGAAGGACACCTCACCGACAGCTTCGGAAGGCGAGTCGACTTCAAGAATGTGATCGTCATCATGACCACCAACGCGGGCGCTGCCCGCATGGCACACGGTGGCAGCATGGGCCTGCACACCCTCCGCGAACGCGATGCCGAACGCACCTACGAAGAAATGAAGGTCAACCTGATGCACGAACTGCAGAAGCAGTTCAAGCCCGAGTTCCTTGGACGACTCGACGAAGTTGTCGTCTTCCGCAAACTGACTCGAGTCGAACTGATGCAGATCGTCGATATCGAACTCCGCAAAGTGTTCGAACGCCTGAAGGAACGCGGCAAAAAGATGATCCTCTCCGACGAAGCCCGCGGATTCATCATCGACAAGGGCGAAGCCGGAGACGGGTTGGACTACGGTGCTCGACCACTGCGACGCAGCGTCGAAAAATACATCGAAGACCCGCTGTCAGAAGAACTGCTGCGAGGCACCTTTGATGGCAAAAACGTCATCCATGTCGGACTGAAGGAAGTGGGTGACCAGAAGCAACTGGAATTCCACGGTGCCGTTGAAACTGAAGCTCCGGCTGAAGCTGCAGCGACAGCCTGACAGTCCCGGACAGCTCCACACCAGAACAGCAGGGCGACCACGACCGGTCGCCCTCTTTTTTGGGATCAACGCGAACTGCCCCCTCGGGAGGACGAGGCTCCTGCCGAGCCGAACACCTCCCTCACCCCGGAATTCCGCAGCTCGACCTGACCCTGCCCCCTCGGGAGGGCGAGGCTCCCGCCGAGCCGAACACCTCCCTCACCCCTGAATTCCGCAGCTCGACCCGACCCTGCCCCTCGATCGGACGAGGCTCCCGCCAACGGCTCACCTTTGGATGCCTCTGCAATTGGTGTCTTTCGGGGTTAAAATACGTCTTCACACCGCTCACTTCATTTTACGTTGAGCCAAAAAACACTCTCAAAACACCCCCTGTTCCGTTTCGCCTCACGCTGACAGAAAACAGCCCCCCGTCCGCGCACCACTGACCACTGACCACTGACCACTGACCACTGACCACTGACCACTGACCACTGACCACTGACCACTGACCACTGACCACTGACCACTGAAAACTTTT
>CAITYU010000096.1 GCA_903896675.1 uncultured Planctomycetaceae bacterium | reverse complement strand
TGATGCCGCCGGAGCTCCGGCAGAGGCTGCAGCCCGCATTCGCGAACATGCCCTGATCTACGCTCTGATCGAAATCGGAAAACCGGATGTCGTTCGTAAAGGGCTGGCATCACGAATTCCGGCCGAACAGCGCGCAGCACTGACGGCGCTGGACCAGATGTCCGGCGGAGGATTGCAGACAGACGATGTCCTGACGCTGCTGGAAAACCCCGGTGAAGCGATACGCACCACGGCGATCTGGATTATCGGGCGACACCCGGACTGGGGACCGTCACTGCGCACGTATTTTGCCGAAAAACTGACCGCTGCAGATTCCCTGTCCGCTGAACAGCAGACGGTGTTTCGTGGACTGCTGGCCACGCTGGCATCCGCGGCAGACATTCAGCGGCTGCTCCAGGAACAGCTCAATCCTGCCAGCAGCGCGGCCGCGCGCCGACTGGCGCTGCAGGCTCTGGCTGACACAACGCTGACGGCCGCACCCGGTGGTTGGTTCGATGCCCTCGCAGCTCTGCTGCCTCAGGCCTCTGCTGAAGAATTACCACTGCTGATCGCTGCTGCTGAAAATCTGCCGCAGCCCAAAGATGGGCATACCCTGCTGAAACAGTCGCTGGCTGCGATCGGAGCGCAGGTGGAACTGTCCACTGCAGTGCGGTTGGCCGCCATCGATGCAGCCGGAAACGGACTGCCGCTGCCGGAAGCGTCCTTCAGCCTGCTCTGCAGCTCGCTGCACGCCGACCTGCCTGCTGATCAGCGAAGTCTCGCGGCCCGTCGACTGGCGTCCGCCAGTCTCACGCCGGCACAGATCGACACACTCATCCCCCTCACCCGCAGCGTGGGACCCATTGAGCTGCCCAAACTTCTGCCGGCCTTCGAGCAGCACGCTGACGAAGCCCGCGGTATGCAGTTGCTGGCGGCGCTCACCGAGTCTCAGGGATTGCGGGGCCTCCGCGCCGACCTGATCCAGACACTGCTGGCAAAGTACCCTGCGGCCGTGCAGTCCGCCGGGCAGACGCTGCGAAAACAGCTTAACGCCAGCATCGAAGAGCAGACCGCAGTGCTGGAAAAAACCCTGCAGTCGCTGCCTTCCGGAGATCTGCGGCGCGGGCATGAAGTGTTCATGAGCCGCAAGGCAGCCTGTAATACGTGCCACAAACTGGGATATGGGGGTGGCATGCTGGGGCCGGACCTGACCAGCATCGGCAAAGCCCGCAATCGCCGTGATCTGCTGGAAGCGATCCTGTTCCCCAGCGCCAGTATTGTGCGCGGCTATGAACCGGTCGTGGTGGAACTGGAGGATGGTCGAGTCGTCGGTGGCATCATCACCGGGGAATCTGCCAGCGAGATCACTCTCACTGTTGATGCTCAGAAACAACTGCATCTGGAGCGGTCTGCAATTGTGCAGGTTCTGCCGTCGGCGGTTTCCCCGATGCCGAACGGGATTGCTGCGATTCTCAGTCCCCAGGAACTGGCTGATCTGCTGACATTTCTGGAAACCGGCGGACGCTGAAGGCGGGCTGTGGAACGCGACTGGCCTTCTGTGTCCGATCATTTTGTCAGCCAATCTCAATGAGTCTCCTGTATGAACAGTCCAGTCACAAATTTCCCGCTCAGTGATGCCGGCGGCATCCTTGCACCCGTGGTTCCCGGTTCACTGCGTGATACAGGCATTGACCGTGAAGTCCTGCTCTCTCTGCTGCTGAAGATCTGTTATACGTCGTCGCAGACGTCCACAGAAGCTGCTGCGGCCCGTATGCTGCTGCCGATCCCGCTTGTTGCCGAGATGCTGGAAGAATTGCGCAGGGATAACCTTGTCGAAATCCTTGGCAGCAGCGGACCCATTGGTTTCCGCTTCACACTCTCTCAGAAGGGCCGTGAGCGTGCCAATCGGGCGATGGAGGTGTCCGGATACGTCGGACCGGCCCCTGTTTCACTGGAAGCCTATACCGCGTCGGTGGAATACCAGGCTGCCGCTCGACCACCGGTTGAGCCCGAAAAAATCTCCGAATCGCTCGCCGCACTCACGCTGACCGAAGAAGCCCGCATGCTGGCAGGGCTGGCCGTCACCGGTAATCGCAGCCTGTTTGTCTACGGACCTGCCGGAAACGGAAAAACCTCCATCTGCCTCAGTCTCCGCAAGGCACTCACTGAGGGCGTCTGGGTGCCCCACTGCATCGCCATCGAACAGCAGGTGATTCGCATCTTCGATGCTCAGGTCCACGAAGTTCTTGAGCAGCCAGTCGCCAGTCGCGGTACAGACCAGCGGTGGATTCGAATACGACCGCCGCTGGTGGTTGTGGGCGGAGAACTGCGACTGCAGGATATGGATCTGGCCTGGAGTCCGTCGCTGCGATTTTACGAATCACCCATCCAGTTGAAATCCAACTGCGGCATTCTGCTGATTGACGACTTTGGTCGGCAGCAGGTCCGACCGGCCGACATGCTGAATCGCTGGATCGTTCCGATGGAGTATCACATTGATTATCTGACGCTGCAGACCGGTCAGAAAATCTGTGTGCCCGTACGAAACCTGCTGATGTTCGCCACCAACCTGAATCCGGAAGATGTGACTGATCCCGCCTTTCTGCGGCGGATGGGTTATCGGCTGAATCTGAAGTCGCCCAGTCCTGAGCAGTACGCCGTGATTTTTCGCAATTATGCAGCCCGCTGCGGCGTGACCGTGGATGAACAGCTGCTGCAGTCCATTCTGGACAGATATCACCGCGAAAATCGGGAGTTGCGCTGCAGTGAGCCCCGGGATCTGATTGAACGCATGCGCGATCTGAGTCGCTACTACAGTCGCCCTCTGGAAATCAATGCGGCAGCCGTGGATATCGTATGGCGCGGTTTTTTCGGCGCTGGCTGACAACTTTCCTGGATGCTCCGGGCTTCCAGGGTTACCAAAACCCCCATTCGGCTGTTGCAATCGATACAGTCGGCCGAATTTGACAAAAAAAGATTCCGAAAAATACCCTGGCGGTTGACGGGCGGTTTTCAGCCTTAACACGTCAGACACGCACGAGATTGCGAGTCTGAAACAGAATGACGGTCAGCAGCAGGCTGACGTCATGAGCGGACTGTCGTCAGAAGCTTTGTGACAGTCCGGAAAGCACGCGCTGTTCTGCTGCGTGTTCGACTGAAAAGTCCTTCCGTGTTCTTCGTGCGCAGACGTTCTGCGCACTTGGTAATCCAGGGTGTTCTGTGTTCAGAAAGTGCTGCCATGTCAAAGTTCATTTCTGCTGTTCGTCGTCTGCTGGTTCGTGAAGAAGGTGCCACGATGGTTGAGTACGGCCTGATGGTCGCTCTCATCGCCATTGTTGCTGTCGCTGCCGTTGGCACGCTTGGCGGTCGCGTCTCCGACACCTTTGAAGGTCTGACCTTCTGATTTTCCTGAGCAGAACAGATTGCTGAAACCGACCGGTGCATCCGGTCAAATCTTCCCGATTTGTGCCGATTAATTTCCAGGAGTTTTTCTGATGTCAAAGTTCATCTCTGCTGTTCGTCGTCTGCTGGTTCGTGAAGAAGGCGCCACGATGGTTGAGTACGGCCTGATGGTCGCTCTCATCGCTATTGTTGCTGTGGCTGCCGTTGGCACTCTGGGTGGTCGGGTTTCCGACACCTTTGAAGGACTGACCTTCTGATGTCGGCACTGCATGTCGACATCATTCCCGCCATAGTGATTTCGGCAGCGGTAATCATCGGTGCCGTCTCTGATCTTCGTGGTTTTCGGCTGCCCAATCGGCTGACCCTGCCGCTGGTTCTGTCGGGGCTCCTCTGGCATCTTGCCTGCGGTGCTGCTGACGGGGTCACCCGCAGTGTGTGCGGACTGCTGGCCGCCAGCCTGCCACTGCTGCCAGCATGGTCTGCCGGTGGAATGGGGGCAGGAGATGTCAAGTTGATGGCCGGAATCGGTGCGTGGCTTGGAGCCCTGTTTGCTCTGCAGGTACTGATTCTGGCGGGACTGGCTGGCTGTGCATTTGCAGGGCTGCGACGACTGTCGCAGCCGCAGCCCGCCCATGATCCACTGCCCCGCATGTCCGTTGAACAGGCACTGCAGAGTTCGCCTCACCGCAGTCGCCTGCTGCCATTCGGGGTAATGATTGCCGCCGGAACGCTGATCCAGCTGCTGCTGATCAGCATTCGGACTGCCTTTCCAGACACATAGTCCGCTGCCTGCCACAGCGGTCAGATCTCGAGCGGGTTCGGATGCCCGCTGTTGTATTGCTGCGATCATTTCCAACACGGCTACGGGAAGGTGGTCGCCAACCGGGTCGTCTGCAGACTGGAAACTGCAGACGGCCCGGTTGTTTTTCTTCCCGGCCATTTTTACGGATTTGCGCTCATGACTGCTTCCCCGGTCGTTGCGCCACCCCCGGCTTTCCCAACAGACCCGCGGATGGCAGTGTTCCAGAATTCAGCCCCCAGCCACCCGAATCCACGACTGGCCGGTGTCGAAGCCGCCAGCCCGCGACCGGACTCCGGACCGGCAGCCACCGCCGCTGTTCCGCGACGCATCGATGACGCCACCCGTTGCGAGCTGCACAAGCGGCTCATCGGCAGTCTCGATCTCTCAACCGTCGGGACCCGCTCAGAAGCAGAGCTGCGGGCCGAAATACGGCTGGCAGCAGAAGAACTCTGCCGACAGTCCAGCCATCTGCTCAGTGCTGCAGATCGCGAACTCCTCGTCAGTGAGGTCATGGATGAAACCTTCGGCCTCGGACCGCTCGAGCAATTGCTGCGGGATCCCTCCATCAGCGACATCCTCATCAACGGACCCAAAATCATCTTCTGCGAACGACGCGGAAGACTCGAAAAATCCGATGTCACTTTCGCCAGCGATGATCACCTGCTCCAGATCATTCAGCGCATTGTCAGTCGCGTGGGTCGGCGAGTCGATGCAACCAGTCCGATGGTTGACGCCCGACTGGCAGATGGCAGTCGCGTCAATGCCATCATCCCGCCACTCGCGCTCGATGGCTCTCTCGTCTCCATCCGTCGATTTCCCGATCGGCCTCTCAAGGCCGAAGATCTGATCGCCAAAAAGTCCGTCGCCGCGGAAATGATTGAGTTCCTTGCCGGGGCCGTCAAAGCCCGACTCAACGTCCTCATCTCCGGCGGAACCGGCTCCGGAAAAACCACGCTCCTCAATATGCTGTCCGGCTACATTCCGGATCACGAACGCATCGCCACAATCGAGGATGCGGCTGAACTCCGACTCCAGCAGTCCCACGTCGTTCGCATGGAAACTAGGCCACCCAATGTGGAGGGACAGGGAGCCGTTACCTGCCGAGACCTCGCACGAAATGCACTGCGAATGAGGCCTGATCGGCTGGTGGTGGGTGAGTCCCGAGGCCCCGAAGCCCTCGATATGCTCCAGGCCATGAATACAGGCCACGATGGTTCGATGACCACGCTGCATGCCAACGATACCCGTGATGCCATCAGCCGTCTTGAAATGATGGTCGGGATGGCCGGCTTCGACCTGCCAATCTGGGTGATTCGCAAACAAATCGCCTCCGCAGTGCACCTCGTCGTGCAGGCCGCTCGCCTCACAGGTGGTACCCGAAAAGTCATGAAGATCTCGGAAATCACCGGTATGGAGGGTGAGAATATCACCATGCACGATCTGTTCGTTTTCAAACAGACAGGTCTGAATGCTGATGGAATTGCCTCCGGAGTCTTCATGAGTACCGGG
>CAITYU010000095.1 GCA_903896675.1 uncultured Planctomycetaceae bacterium | reverse complement strand
GACAGGACCCTGCGGATTGTGCGGCGCCAGTGACAGACGCCACGCTTCGGCCAGCGCGGCCACCCGCCGCGCCTCACTTAAACCACCACAATGAGTGATGTCAAGCTGGCACACGGCACAGGCCCGAGCCGCAAACAGGTCTCGAAAGGCCGCCAGACTGGTCACGCGTTCTCCGGTGGCAATCGGAGTTGACACGGCCGCAGCGATGGCCGCCAGACCATCCACACTCTCGGGCCAGCAGGGTTCCTCCAGGAAATACAGTCCGTACGGTTCCAGCGCCCTGGCGAACTGCAGGCCCATCGCCGGTGACGGACGCGCATGACAATCAACCATAATGTCGATCGACTCGCCCACGGCCTCACGCATCGCTGCCACCGCGCGCTCCGCCGTACGAATCGGCTTCAGGCCCTCCAGAGGCAGCGTCGGCGGCACGGCCATCGACTTGAATGCAGTAAAGCCAGACTCCACGGCCTCGCGAGCCAGATCGGCGAAGCGTCGAGCATCCTCGGCGGATGTCTCGTAAAAATCCTCCATCCTGCCACCGCCCAGATGACAATACGTGCGGACATGGTCCCGCACCGGACCACCCCACAGCTTCGCACACGGCAGCCCCGTGAACTTTCCAAGGATGTCCCACAGAGCCAGATCAATTCCGGCAATGGCTGTCGCCCGTACGATCCCGTTGCCATGCCAGAAATGCTGCCGATGCATCATCTGCCAGAGATGTTCGATGCGAGTCGGGTCCTGGCCGATCAGCAGTTGCGACAGATCCTCGATCGCCGCGACAACGCTGCGAGTATGCCATTCCAGAGTCGCTTCGCCCCAGCCAAACAATCCGTCCTGATCCGTCACCACCTTGACAAAAATCCAGTTGCGCATTCGCGCATGACAGACCAGCGTCTCAATTGCTTTGATTTTCATTGCTTTGTTTCAGCCAGAGCATACAGGTGAGTGAAAGTTCGCAGGAACAGCATGCCATCGGCCGCCGAAGGAGAGGCCCGCATCCCCTCAGGCAGCCTGTTCTTCGCTACCACCTCAAATTCCGCCCCCGCCCGCAACACCCAAGTCTCGCCCTCTTCATTGCCGAAATATACCAGACCGTTCGCCACAATCGGCGATGCCGTAAACGTCCCGTCCATGCGCCCCTTCCACAGCTCGGCCCCCGTCTGCACATCCACCGCCGTGACCACACCGTTGTTGGCTGTGCTGATGATCCGCCCGTCGACCAGCACAGGAGCACTCAAATCGGAGTTCCCCTTGTCGCGGTTCCAGACCACGTGGCTGGTCGTGACATCGCCCCGAGTCGACTGGTCCAGTCGCACCGACAGCAGATTGGAATTGCGTGAACCCGTATTCAGGATCGCATGACCGTTGCTGAACAGGGGCGGTGACGACGCATTGAAGTCATCATGCCGGATGGTCCACAATTCGCGCCCCGTCTCGGCGTCGTACGAAAACGCCGCCCGTGATCCAACCGACACAACCTGCCAGCGATCGTTCACCTGCACGACCGCAGGAGTGCTGTAGGCTTTACGCAGATCACCCTCCAGCTTCGGGACGCCGTTTTCATCCAGATCACCGTAGTCTGTTGTTCGAGCCGTCTTCCAGACGGTTTCGCCGGTGCGTTTGTTCAGAGCCGTCACGAATTGAGCATCCACGCCGTCGAATGTCAGGATCAGCAGGTCCTGCCAAAGTATGGGTGATGAGCCCGGACCGCGGAAATGACGGCAGTTGATGTCGCGACGCTGCCATTCAATCGCAAAGGTCTTCGGATTCATTCTCACGGTTCCGTATGTCCCGAAATGCACATACACCGCATCGGCCTCCAGAGCACAGGACGGTGAAGCATACGTGTTGATCTCATTCTTCAGCGGTTCCGGCTCTGCGTTTTCAAACAGCAGCTGGTGATGCAGCACGTTTCCCGTCTGCTGATCAAGACAGTAGATGAACTGCTGCCGACCGTCCTTTGTGGCTGCTGTCAGCCAGATCCGACCGGCACCCACCACCGGCACCGAATGCCCGAATCCCTCCAGCGCAACCTTCCACGCCAGATTCTTCGCAGGCGTCTCGGACCATTCGACCGGCAGTCCCTGCGCATCCTCTGCCGCAACCACGCTGTCCAGAGTCGGGCCGGAACGCGATGGCCAGTTGATGCGATCCCCTGCCAGCACTGACGACGACCACAGCACACCCAGCAAAAGCACTGCCAGCCGGCCCGGATTCCACACAAAAATGCCCATAAACACATCCCGTCAGGAAGACCGCAGCGACCCTTTTTCAGTTGTCCCGAACGCGCACCCTAAACTCTGACGTTCAGAGTTACAATACTTCCGGGCCGAAAAGCTGCGTGGGCGGCACAAAACCGATGGAATCAGGCGGCGACACCCGGTTCCCGCTATGCCCTGTCCGTCCGAAGCGTTATTCTGCAATCCCGCTCGCACTCTCCGTACACACCCCGGACAACTTCAGGCTGGTCAGCATGCTGCCACTGCAATTCTCCAAATGCCCGCAGACCGCCCCGCCTGCAAGCTCGGCAAACGCCCGGCTGCTGCAGCTCACAGTGGCTCTGCTGGTGCTGGCAATCCCGGCAATCACAGGTGCCCAGACACCCGGCACCGCAGACATCGCCACGGACTCACAGCAGGCACTGCCGCAGTCCTCTCAGCCACAAAGCACTGAAACCGCCTATGAACTGCCGGCCCTTGCGCCGCTGCTTGAACAACTGGCAGCCCCGGAATTCAGCCAGCGACAGCAGGCTGTCACGCAGTTGCGGCAGTTCGCTGACTCAGTCGATGGCCTGCAGCAACTGGGCTCAGCTCTTGCCGCCAACCCAGCCCCCGAAATCGCCCGTCGCATTCTGGAGGTGCTGGAATACCATTTCAGTGTGACGGACTTCAGCACGCCTCAGATTTCCGCCACCGCCGACATTCTGGAACAGGCTGCCACGTCCGCACGCTGGGACATCGCAGAAGCGGCCCGCCAGATACTTGACCGCCTGTGGACAACTCGCGTCAACGTGGCGGTCGCTGAACTTGTCCGCATGAAAGCTCCACTGCGCCCCAAAGATCCTCGACTGCTGTGGCGGGAATCCGGCACCGATGCGGTGCCCGCCTTCGGATTCAATCCCGACTCAGATTCCATCCTGCGAATCTTCATCGACGAATTCTGGCCACAATCACCTCGCGCCTTTGAGCTGCTGCAAAGACTGGCCGGCATGGGCCGGTACGGGCGAGTCTCCATCTACAGTATTCAGGGGAACAACCTCACCGACGAACAGCTGGCCACGATCAAGGCCATCTTCGGGGACACGCGAGTTCAGGCGCGTGGGCGAGTGTGTCTCGGAATTCTCCAGGAACCGTTCTTCGGCGAAGGCACCGGTGTCTTGATTGGAAATGTGGAAAAGGACAGCTCTGCTGACAAAGCCGGCCTTGAAGGCGGTGACGTCATCACCAAAATGAACGACGAACCAGTTCAGGACTTTGATGATCTGGTGACCAGACTGAAGCAATGTCGCGTGGGGGAAGAAATTCGTCTGGAAGTCATCCGCTCCCAGCAGCGTTTGCGGCTGCAAAGAATGCTGAATCCTGCACCACTGCCACCCGAACAGCCACCGGCCGGCCCAGCCAAACGCGAAGTCACTGTCAAACTGCAGGGTTGGTATCTCCCCGACCCGCCCGAAAACTGACCTCAGCAAACCTGCCGAGCCGGACGTCAGTGCCCAGTGATCAGTGCTCAGTAGTCGCAAAGTCCCCCTCGGGAGAGCGAGGCTCGTAGCGAGCCGCAGGATCGAGTGGCGTGGAAGGTGTTCGGCTCAGCAGGAGCTTCGCCCTCCCAAGGGGTGCAGCACGAGTCCCTTTTTTCGGGGTCGTCTCGGTTCTGCGTTGACCACTCGTTGTCTACACCTGCGGCAATGCAATCGGCAGCTGGGCACATGATTTGTCGTTGATCCCTTCAATCGTACTCGTCCTCGATCCAAACCCATTGATTCCCCCGACCACTTCCCAACTCCCCGCGGCCCGCATAACATCCCCAATACCTGCTGCCAAATTCTTCTCACGGCCGGATCCCACGGCTTACACACACCACGCGAGGCCCGTATCCATGGCAGTGCATCAAACTCACCGTCGTTCGTTTCTCGCCCACGTCGGGCAGGGCATGCTGGTTGCCGGACTGGGACACAGCACCGCCACCCAACTGGGCCTCACGAATCTGCAGGCTGACGAAATCAGCCCGCAGCGATTGAGATTCCCTGGCCACGATCGCCTCGTGGATCTGCTTCAGGCCACTCCCGTCGAACGCTTCCTCCCCGCCGTTGTTTCCGAGCTGCAAAAAGGCACCACTCTGCAGACCCTTGTCACCGCAGCAGCTCTGGCCAACGCCCGGGCCTTCGGAGGCGAAGATTATGTGGGCTTTCACACCTTCATGGCCTTCATGCCGGCCCTCCGCATGGCACAGCAGTTGCCGCCGGAACAGCAGCCGCTGCCCGTCCTGAAAGTCCTCTACCGCCAGGCTGCGCGGCTGGAAGAATCCGGGCACCATGATCACGACACGCTGACACCCGTGACGGCACCAGCCAGCTCCGCCACCAGTCCCGTTGACGAACTCCGCCAACTCGTGCATCAGCAGAACCGCAGCGCCGCCGATCAACTGCTGGCCGATGCCACTCGCCAGTCCCCCGAAACCGCATGGAACAGCCTGCTGCCCACCATCTGCGAAGCCCCGGAAGTTCACCGCATCGTTCTCGCACATCGTGCCTGGGATATGCTCAGTCTTGTCGGACCCGCACACGCAGACACCATGCTCAGGCAGTCCCTGCACTACTGCATCCAACTGGAACCCAATCGCCTGAAAAGCAGCCACAATGTCAGTGACACACTGGCCACCATCATCGCTGACAGCTTCGCTGCTCTGCCACTCGAGGCCACTCGGATTGCTGATGATCAGTGGATTGCCAGCTTCACGGAACTGCTGCTCAGCACGCCGCCGGAACAGGCGGCGGCCGCCGCAGCCGCGGCTCTGCATGAAGGTTTCCCGGCCGCAGCTATCAGCGAAGCTGTTTCCTGCGCCGCCTGCCAACTGGTGCTCCTGGATCCCGGTCGACCGCCGGAATGGGCCCAGCCCAACAAACCTGCCGGCAGTGTGCACGGGGATTCGATCGGAGTCCATGCCAGTGATACCGCTCACGCATGGAAGCAGATCGTAGCTGTCTCTGCTCCCCGCAATGCCCACGCTGCCGTGATTCTTTCTGTCTGGTGCGTGGCTCGCGACGCCAGTATCCGGCCGGCGACCACCAGAAGTTCCCGACCAGGCCCCACGGCTCTTGCTCAGATCACCACCACGGATCCACAGGCACTGCTCACCCGACTGGATTCCGCCATTCGCAATCAGCAGCAGGATGAAGCCTGTGCGGTTGCTGATCGCTGCCTGTCGGCCGGAGTCACCGCGGACGCACTGTTCAGCCGGCTGCTGGCCTATGCCTGCAGTGAAGACGGTGCACTGCATGCTGAAAAGTATTACTGGACAACGCGTGATGAATATCAGCGCGTACGACCGGCCTTCCGCAATCAACAGATGGTCGCGCTGGCTCGCGTCTCTGCAAGCCAGTACGGCAGCCCCGCACCAGGACTGCAGCAGGCTCTTGAACTGCTGCAACTAAAGTCACGCTGAATATGAATCGGTGACTGCTTCAGACCGAACATCAGGCTCACCACGGCAACCCCACCGACTGACGCAACCCATTCCTGCGATTCCCCGCCCAACGCTGCTGCGATTCAAACTCATCGCTGACCACGCCAGTTCTTTTCATCATCGCCCACACCGTGTAAGCTACTGAACAACCACCGCACTGCTCGGTCATCCGTGCCCAGCCAACTGAAAACTGAAAACTGAGAACTGAGAACTGAACACTGAGAACTGAACACTGAGAACTGAACACTGAAAACTGAACACTGAAAACTGAACACTGAAAACTGAACACTGAAAACTGAACACTGAAAACTGAACACT
>CAITYU010000094.1 GCA_903896675.1 uncultured Planctomycetaceae bacterium | reverse complement strand
TGGAGTTCAGACGTGTGCTCTTCCGATCTGGGCACGTCCCCACCACCCCTTCCCCCCCAACCCCTCCCGCCAACACCCCGTGCGATTGTCCGTGTTCTTCTGCGTTTTTCCGCGGCGAAAAAAAACACTCTCCCAGCACCCCGAATTCCGTTCCACGCCTCGCAAAACGAAAACAGTCCCTCAGTCCTTGCCCCCTCACTGCCCCCTCACTGCCCACCGAAAACTGAAAACTGAAAACCGAAAACCGAAAACCGAAAACCGAAAACCGATAACTGATAACTGACCACTGCCCCCTGAAAACCGAAAACCGAAAACTTTTCAACGCTCCCGATTGCCCAATTCCGCGATGGTGATTGAAATACACCCATTGAATCGCCAGATTCAGCGGTTGCGGGTCGTTTGTGGTCAATCAGAGTTTGGGGCAATGGCAATGGGTGGACTTCGCACAGCGGTACTGCTGGTTTCGATGCTGTTCAGTTCGGGTGTCCGGGCTGCAGTTCCGGACAAGTATTCGGACGCAGTCGCGGCGCTGAAGGGCGGTGATGCGACAGGTGCGATGCAGCAGCTCACCGAGCTGGTGGAAGCGGGGTCGCGTGATCCGCGAGTCTATTATTTTCGTGGCATCGCGGCAGCCGGGCTGAATCAGTCACCGGACGCTGATTTCAAAAAGGGTGCGGCACTGGAAGCGGCTGCGGGCAGCAGTCGGACGGTCAACGCGGCTCTGGAATCCGTGCAGGGTGATCTGCGGCGGAAGATCGAGCAGTTTCGGGCTCAGGGGAAAGCCGCGGCCAACCCCAATGCGGCTGCGGCAGCTCAGCGGCAGTTGTTCCGTGAAGCTCTCGAGCTGCGGCGGACGGGGAAATTGCCCGAGGCGGCTCAGAAGCTGCAGGAACTGACCGAGACCGGAACTGATCCGCGGTACTTTTATCTGCACGGGGTTGTGTTGTCCGAGCAGGGTGAGGAGGCGGCCGCGAAAGCGCGGTTCAGCGAAGCGTTAAAGCACGAGACAACTCCGAATGACATCAAGCTGGTGAATGAGTTTTTGTCGGGGCTCAGTGTGGCCACTCGGCAGATGGTCGAGAAGAATGCTGTGGTGCAGGTCGGTGATCAGACGGTGACGCGTCGCGAGATGCATGCGGAGATTCGTCGCCGTGCGTTGTTGACGGAAGAGCAGTTGCTGGCCGAGGCAAACAAGGCGGCGGCGCAGGAGGAGCAGGCGGAGAAGAACCGCGTTGAAGCGTCCCGGCGAGCAGCGGTGGCCGACATTCTGAAGCAGCGTGAGCAGCAGATGGCGAAGGAGCAGGCTGTCCTTGCTGCGACAGGGGGCACGAAGCCAGCGGAAAAAGAGATGCAGGACGAGCCGGCCCCGGCCCCGGCGGTCGCGGCCACTGTTCCGGCAGCCAACGTGAAACCTGCCCCCGCAGCCACTCCGACTCAGCCCGCCGTGGCCGCTGCTGATGCACCAAAAAAGGCGTCTTCGAATCCATTCCTTGGCGGAGCAGTGAAGAAGCCGGCTCCCGGAGTCGCCTCCACCAGTCGCCCAGCGTCGTCGCTTGAACCCATCAATATGTCGTGGATGCCGGGAAGCATGGAACTGCTGGTCGTACTGCGCCCGGCCGACATTCTGAACAGCGGACTTGGAAAGGGCATGTTGGCAGATCCCACTGCTCAGGCTGCCCTCGCGGCTTCCCTGCCGGGCATGCAGGCAACGGACATCGAATCCATCACCATGGGTTTCAGCAGTATCGTAGCAACGATGGTCCCGCTGATTACACAGTCGGCCTCTGGAGCTGCCCCGGATCCCGCCAAACTGGCCCAGCAGCTGGCCGGACCTGGCACTGTGGCTGTGGTGCGACTGTCCAAGGATCTGGATCTGGCCGCCATGGCCACGACACTGCAGGCTGCCACCAAAACTCAGGGCAGCACAACCTATTACACAATGAAATCTCCCCAGGCAGGGGCCCCCGATACGGCAATTTATGCCATCGATGGCAAGACCCTG
>CAITYU010000093.1 GCA_903896675.1 uncultured Planctomycetaceae bacterium | reverse complement strand
TTCTTGCACCGCGACACAAACTGGCTCAGCGATTCCGGATCATCCGTGATCCGCAACGCTCCAAAATACAAGTCCCGCTCACCCTGACGCAGCAGCGCGATCGCCGCGTTCGCCCGACGGCGACCCAGACGCACACGGTCCAGCTGTCCGAGCTTCTCGTCCGGCTGTTCCCTGGTCAACGCCAGCAACCCTTCCCGCACTGGACCACTCTTGAACTCCGCCACTTTCGGATAAAGAATCTCTGTCTGCTTCTGGTTCGCCCGCGTCAGCAGCCGCGCCAGCCGTTCACCATCGGCACCAGCATAGTCCGCCAGCGCGAGCGCTACCTTCTCCTGCTGATCCGACGTCGAACCCTCTGCATCAAACAGAGTATCCAGATCCGCAATCAATTGATCAGCCATCGGTCGCAGCAGTTCACGCAGCTGCGGCTGGTACTCCGCAAAACTCTTTGACAACTCTTCTGCGATAAACTTTGTATCCGCTGCACTCCACTCCACACGACCTGCACTTCCCTCCAGCCCCGCCAACCCCAGTGCGGCACGAAACCGCCGCGCCGACGGTTGCTGCTCATTCCGCAATACCTCCAGCCACTGCGGACGCAACTCCTCCGCATACAACCGCAGCCGCTCACGGATCGGTGCCACATATGGCAGTTCGCCATTTAACAGTGCTTCACTCAGTACCGGTACCTGCGTTTTGTCCTTTTTAACAAGCACCAGCCGCGCAGGCAGGGCTGCCGCTCGCTCCTGAGCCGTTGCGTCCTTCGCATCCGCTTCTTCCAACAGCGGCCGCAGCAACGGCTCCAGCAGCCCGCCAAACGTATCCGCCTGCTTCAATCGCTCACTCAGCTCTTCCGGCTTCACCACCCGCAGACCATCTGCAAACTCCGTCGCACGCTTTTGTTCAAGCATCCATTGCACACCAAGCGTCACCGCCAGCAGCACACACAACAGAACTCCCGAACGCAGCGCATGCCATCGTCCCGCTGCCCGCATCATCGACCGCTGCGTGGCCGTCCATAACCCCCGCGGCGTCAGACAGCTGATCTGCAGCCACTCCATCAGCGTCGGCAACTGCTTCGCTTCCTGCCGCTCCGACCACGCCGAAGAACGCTTGCTCAACACCAGCCGCGCTCGCCCCGTTCGCGTCTCCGGCAGACGCTTCTCGCGCCAGTCACGCACGCTGGGAACCAGATAGTCGTGCGTCAGCTGCCAGCCAGTGCTACCATCCCCCAGTTCCACTGGAGTGATCAGTCGCAGCTCCCGATCAAGCACCTGCATCAAATCCGCAAAATCTTACGGACGCTGCTGATATCCCGAAACCGTCCGCAAATCCGCCTCCGAACGCTGCACCTTGATCTCCAGACGCGAACTCGGAAGCAGCTCACCCAGCACATACAACGCCGCCTGACGATGCCGCCGATAACGCGCATCCGCCAAACTGCTGCTGAATGTCTCGTCCAGAAATGTCGTCCCCACACCAGTGATCCCGCCCACCTGCCGCAAGGCCTCCGGCGTCCAGTCTCGACCACGAAACATGTCCGCAAACACCGCCAGACGCACACAGATCCATCGATCCGCGTCCCGGTCCTTCAATCCCTCCACCGCCAGCTCCACAAACTCCCGCTGCGTCGCCGATAATTCACACGCGGATTCCGGCAACCGCCCGTAAGCCGCACCAAATGTCGCAAGCACCCTCCGCGCGTGCGCCCGGTCGAACAGCGCCACCGCCGCGAAATTCTGCTGCTCCAGCAGCTTCAGATCCAGCAGATTCATGAAGCGACCGACCGCCATCCAGAAGTCGTCCCGCACCATCACCAATGCCTGCACCCGACCACCGTCACACTGACGCAGTGCCGTCTCCAGCTCAGAACCCGACTCCCCGCCATGCGCCAATAACCACTGCTCAAACTGATCCAGCACCACCAGCAGCTTACCTCCCGGCGGCAACAACTCCCCCTGACGAATCTGCTGCAACGTCGCCGTCAATGACTGTTCAGGCAATGCCACCCCCAGCCGCTCACCGAACAATTCCACCAGCTCCACCCGCAAGTCCCGCTCCGTCCGGTCCACCGTCGCATTCACACACACCGCCCACACATTCCCGTCCAGCAGCGGCAATATCCCCGCCCGAATCAGCGACGACTTCCCGCAACCGCTCGGTCCATACATCACACACACACGCACAGACAGATTCAGCCGCCGACTCTCCAGTAAATTCTTCCACCACCGCACACCCTCCGGCAATCCCTCACGCGTCCGGTCACCCGGCACCAGCTCCAGAAAGAAATTCGCGTCCTCCATCGTGAATGATCGCAAACCCCGCGGAATGATGCGCGCCAGCCTGTCGGATTCCACTGCTGCAACCGCTGCCGGCGCCGTACCCACTGCCGTACCCGCAGCCACTTCGGCCACCGCAGTCGCCGGTGTCGAATGCAGCGACACCGCCGGCGTCTCCGCCTGCCCCGGCGAGCCCGGCACAGCCACAGCACGGCCCAACACCTCCGCAGCAGCCGCTTTCCCCCGCGCAGCCGGGGACTCCAGCCACACTCGCAGATCGTCTGCAAATTCCGCCGCACTCGCATAGCGGTCGTCCCGCAGCTTGGCAATCGCCTTCATGCATATCCGGTCCAGCTCCTGCGGGATCCGGCTGTCCAGCTCCCGCGGCCGCTGCGGCTTCTGACGCACATCGCCGA
>CAITYU010000092.1 GCA_903896675.1 uncultured Planctomycetaceae bacterium | reverse complement strand
ACTGAACACTGAACACTGAACACTGAACACTGAACACTGAACACTGAACACTGAACACTGAACACTGAACACTGAACACTGAACACTGAACACTGAACACTGAACACTGAAAACTGCCCATGCCCTTTGCCATCGATGTTCGCGATGTGACTCGCACCTACGACGACCTGCAGGCGGTCTCGCAGGTGACGTTCGCGCTGCCGGTCGGCAGGACCCTCGGACTGATCGGCCCCAATGGAGCAGGCAAGACAACCCTGCTGCGGATGATCTGCACCCTCGTGCAGCCGGACTGCGGAGACGTCCTTGTGCAGGGGTTTTCGGTTCGCCATCAGCCTCGCGAAGTGCGGCGTCGACTGGGCTTCATGCCGGCGGAATTCGGCTCACCGCGAGGCGTTTCGATCGCCGAATACCTGGAATACTTCGCGTGCCTGTTCGGTTTGTCAGCATCAGATCGCAAGGCGCGCATTCGCGATGTCTGCGAACTGACAGAACTGCGGGGCCGGGAAGCAGTGCTGGTCAACGGCTTATCAACGGGTAATCGTCAGCGGCTGCTGCTCGCCAAGACTCTGCTGCACGATCCCGCAGTTCTCGTAATGGATGAACCGGCCAGTGGCCTCGACCCGCGTGCTCGCAATGAACTGCGAGCCATCATTCGAACGCTGGCGTCGCTGGGAAAATCCGTGCTGATCAGTTCGCACATTCTGCCGGATATTGAGGATATCAGTGACCAGATCGCCATCATGGAAGCCGGGCAACTGGTCCTGCACGGGGATCTGGGCAGCCTGCAGCAGGCCCATGCCGATCATCGCCGCAGCGTCCGCCTGAAGGTCCCGGAAGCCGACCTCGCAAGAGCGCGTGAGACACTGCTGGCCCTGCCTCAGGTGCAGTCCTGCCAGCCTGCAGATCGCGGACTGTCGATTGTCTGCGACGAAGCGGACACGAATGACCTGCTGGCTGCTCTGTTGCAGGCGCAGATTCGCATCACGTTCTTTTCTGAGAGTGATGTGGACCTCGAACAGATCTTCATGCGGACCACTGCGGGGAAAGTGACATGAATTTTCTGCTGCAGTTTCCGGAATTCATTCGCTCCAGTCCCACCTGGATCCGCGATCGCTCGGGGCTCCTGTCCGGATATCTCGTCGGACTCACGGCACTGATTCTGAATGCCGGCATGCTCGGCATGGTTGCCATGCTGATCGACAGTCCCCGCAGCTTTCGGCAACTGCTGCAGTCACTGGATTTCGGCAGCCTGCTGGGACTGCTGCTGTGTGGCGGAGCCATTGCTGCCGTGACGATTCTCGTGCCGCTGCGGCAGACCGGGCTGTTCCTCGCTCCACGAATCGGACGTTACTTCGACCAGATCGTTCTGAGCGGTATTTCGCCCATGCGTTACATGGCCGGCACAATTGTCGGACAGAACCTGTTTTTCGCCCTGATCCTGTTCCTGATGCTGCCGTGGTTTGCCCTCGCACTGTCCATCGGCGGGATGCATCTCAGCACGTTTCTCGGGAATCTGTTTCTGATCTGGCTGTACAGCATGCTGCTTGCAGTATCGACAGCGGCATTGTCACTGTACCTGACCGAACCGCTGGCCTTCGCCGCAATCATGGCCGGTTCGCTGATCCTGACACTGATCAGCATTCTGCCCATATCGCTGCAGCCGGGACTCGTCACACCGGTCCCCGCACTGATGGCAAGCGTACCGCAGCTTATGATGGCCACAGTACCCATGCTGGGAAGTCCGCTGGGGTATGCTGAAATCTTCGTGCTGACGACCCTGTGTATGTCGGCCGGAATTGCGGTGGGCCTGCTGCAACTGCACTTTGGCCCCCTGTTCGGTCTGATTCGTGACAACTCAGCCTTCGGCGAAGTGGTTCACCACGGTGACAATCGACTGCGACGGCGGTTCCGGTTTCGGCTGCATATTCAGCGTCCGTCCGAACTGGCTTTTTTCTATCAGAATCGCAGTCCGCTGCTGACCCGCTGGGAAGGTCTGATCCGCTGGGGAGGCAGTCTGCTGCTGCTGGGCACCATTGCGGGATTCGGCTGCACTCTGCTGTTCGCCGGACTGCGAGCGATCCTCGTCTCGACCACCGTCGCACAGGCCGCCAATGCCGGCTATATCACGGCCATGGTACAGGCGGCATACGTCGCCGGCCAGCTCGGCACCGCCGGTACCGCGGTCCTCGCCCTGCTGCTGTTTTCTCACAGTCGCAGCACCTTCGGTATGCCTGTCAGTGTGGTGCCGGGAATTCGTCTGCGAGTCAGCACGCTGGACTGGGCCTCGTTTCTGCTGGTCGTGGGGGGGACTGCCACAGCCGTCAGTCTGATACTGCTGGATTCCGCCGGCCCCTGCCAGCAGCGATTCTCCGTGGCAGTTGACCAATCCAGCGATTATATCGCTCAGTTCGGTCGGGTCAGCCTGAGTCGCTGGGCGGTTGAGCCGCAGATCATCGTCTTCACCTCAGCAATTACCGTCTACCTGCTGCAACGCAACTTCTGCCTCTACTTCTGGTCACGACTGATGGCCAGTATCCTGACCGGATTTCTCTGGTTCTTCGGGATGGCCGTCGTACCCCTCGCACTGGGTCTGATGCTGCATGAACGTGCCTTCCGCATCGAGACTCTTGATCGCTACTGGGAACTGGGGCTGCCCATGGCGCTGCTGTCGCCAATCATGGCCTCCATCGTGCGTTTCGCCGAGGGCCCCCACAATCTGGCCTGGAATACCTCACTGACCGGATTCTACGGACTGAACATCGCCGTGTGGTTTGTGCTGGGGACAATTCTGATTCTCCGGGAACGACGATTGAAACAGGTTGATGATGCCTGGCGCGCAGGCAGGAGCGGACAATGATGACGCGGCGAATCCTGTTGGCCTGCACCTGCATGCTGATGCTGCCCCTGCCGGCCGGACACGCTCAGGTCACAGTCACCGCCGCGAAAACGGATTACCCGGGACTTGATATTCAGGCTGAATTCGGCTGGGACGGCTGCATCGATGCTCGCACTCCCACCCCCATTTCCTTTCTGATCTCCAATAACAGCCAGGACGTCCTCGAAGGCACTCTGGTACTCCGTGAACCCAATACCTTCCGCACACTGGTGCTGCAGAACCTGACCGTTGGTCCCGGCAGCATCCGCCAGTTCGGCTCGATTATCCACCTGACGGACTGGGAACAGTGTGAAGCCTCATGGGAGGGGCCTCGCGGAATTCTCTGGACGCGCCCGCTGTCGCTGATCGGACTGCGTCAGTATGCCCCCGATAAAGCCGCACTGCTTTATGTGGAGGAGGGCGGTCGATCGCTGAAATTCCCGACACCGACAGGCGTGCCTGTCTCGGCCGGAACCCTGCCCGGCGATTTTGTTCCAGCCAGCGGCATTGGACAGCAGGTTACACCCATTTCCATACCGCCATGGCAACTGCCGGTGCACCCCGGGCCATTGACCGCGCTCCGAGGCCTTGTGCTGGCGGATACACTCAAACCGGAATCACTGAATGATGCTCAGTGGAACGCCCTCGCACGCTGGCTCTGCATGGGCGGGCTGGTGTTTGTCTCACAGAATTCCGAACGGTTGTCCGACCGACTTCTCGAAGCCTGCCCGCTGCGTGCCGACGGGCCACCCACGGATTCGCCACGATTGCTGGTGGGAGCCGGTTGCCTGTATCGACTGCCCGGCCCACAGGGCACCGCCGACGAACAACAGCTGCAGCACGTCGCAGAAATTGTTTCGCTGGAACCCGGACGCGTCCTGCCGGAAATCTGCCGCAGCCTGGAACAGGAAGACTGGTCAGCACCAGCCTCCGAAGTCACGCTCGTCCGCGTCATGTCAGTGCTGCTGATCTACGCAGCACTGTCCTCGCTGACGCTGCTGATGTTCCGCAGCACACGACGCTGGATCCTGATCTGGACCACCGGTGTTGTCGCACTCGCCTGCCTCGGGGCAATTGCCGCCGGAATCTCTGTACGGATGAGTCGCGGTGATATGGTCTGGGCTGTGATCGCTGAACCGGGAGCCGGAGGCATCGTGGAAACCGCTGTGCTGAAACTGAATTCAGCCGGTGGCAGCAACTTCCGTACAGCACTCACCGGACGGATGCCCGATCTCCAGATCAACCATGCTGAACCCGACCGCCGCTTCAACTATTACTACAACCCAAACTCCGGCGAAGCGATGCTGCGAACCTGGCCAGCCTTCAGCCTCACTCCCAATCTGACACCCGACAAATCCGGACTGTGCACGGTGTCCGTGCCGATTTCACCCTGGGGAGAAAGACACCTGCGAGCCGTCGACTTTCGAAGCCTGCAGTCACCTCTGCAACTGCAACTGGATTATCAGCCGGAAAAAGACGCCGGACCACTGCAGGGCCAGTGGAAAGTGCAGGTCTCCGGAGATTCCAGATGGCGTCCCGAAACCCTCACGCTGAAGATGGAGATTCGCCACCTGCGACGTGAAGACAACGGAGCCACCGTTCTCGATCAACTCAGTTCATCAATGGATATCCGCGTCCAGAGTCAACCCGACGCCGCGGAATGGACCGCCGTTCTGCCCGAAACCACTGTGTCCTGGATGCCACAGCAGATCGACATGTGGATTCGTACCGGCGGCCAGGCAGAGTTGGCTCCCGGAATGGCCCTGCTGTGGCTGGAAGGTTCTCTGGCCCATGCCCCGCAACTGCAGGTGGATCAAACCAGCACGGAATTTGAGGCCGTCGCAGCGGGAAAGCACGGGTTTGTCTACCAGGTCCCCCAGTCCCTGATCCCAGCCACATGGCTGAACCTGCTGCGTGCTGCACCCTGAATCCTGCTGTGCTCAGCCATCCCGGTCCTGACCACGAGCCGGATTCTTCCACGCCCACGTGTCGTCCTCACGCAGCCGCAGATAACTCTGATACCGAATCGTCGGAATCAGCCCCTCAGCCACCGCCGCCTTCACACCACAATGCTCTTCATGAATATGAGAACAGTCAGGAAAACGACACCACGGAATGAACGGACGGAACTCAACGTAATAACCGTCCACTTCCTCCAGTGCCAGATCCCATAATTCAAACTGTCGGATCCCCGGAGTATCACAGACCCAGCCACCGGCGGTGAGTGGCACGAGGCGAGCCCTGCGAGTGGTGTGAGTTCCCTTGTGACTCCAGTCACTTACATCGGCCGTCGCCAGCCCCAGCGCGGGATCCGCCGCATTCAGCAGTGATGACTTCCCCACACCACTCTGACCACTGACCGCTGTCTGCCGACCAGCCAGCAGGGTCTGCAGCTGAGCGATGCCCTCGCCCGTACGAATGCTGGCCAATACAACGGTGTAACCGGCACGCCCGTAGGCCCGGATGTGCGGCAGCAGAGTGCGAGTATCCACGAGGTCGCATTTGCTGATGCAGATGATCGGCATAATGCCACGCTCCTCGGCACACACCAGATATCGATCCACCAGCTGCGGACGAAACTCAGGATCAGCCGCCGCATTCACGATCAGCACCTGGTCGATATTCGCCACCAGAATGTGCTCGCGGCCATGACTGCCACGCGAAAGAACCCCATAACGCGGCTCCACCCGCTCGATCACGCCCTGACCGGCATCGCCCTCCTGACGAAACAGAACACGATCCCCCGTAACCACCACGTTGCGCGCATCACGCGCCAGAGAACGCAGGATACCGCGGACTGAGCACGAGTATTCGCGGCCCGAATCGTCACAACGCACCAGAATGTGCAGACCGATGAAACTGACCACACGCCCACGCAGGCAGGTCGACTCGTCCACCACCCGCAGCAGCTGGTCACCCTCCGCTCGCACACCCACCATCGTCCGACGACGAAACAAATCTCCCCGAGACGTCACCCGCTCCTGACGAGAAACATCCTCAGCCGCATCCTCGTCACTCAACAGCTCGTGCGTCAGATTCTGCTGGCGAGCCCGCGCCTGCTTGTTGCGCCGCAGGTCCACCCGCACCTTGTCACCGTAGGTCTTCGGCCGATGATGCTTGCGCCCCTTGTCCGCCATTACGCACGCCTCTCTCGGACCAGATGCCCGGCACTACAGAATTGCAGCACCCTTGACCTGAATGCCCTTCAACTGCATCTTCAGCTCTTCCACGTTCGGCGAAATCTCAAACGCAGCCTCACGGCTGATAATCTCCCGCATCACGAAATCATACAGACTGTCGTTGAACAACTGCATGCCCTCCGTCTTGCCGATTCGGATGGCCGCCCACAACTTCTCGTCCTGCTCCTCCATCACCAGCTTCCGCACCGTCGGATTGAAACTCATGATCTCCACAATCGGAACACGCGGAGGCACATCCACGATCGTCTTCAGCAGCTTCTGCCCGACAATACACTTCATGTTCATCGCCATGCTGGCACGAATCGCCTTGTGCATGTCAAACGGAAACAGGTCAAGAATACGGGAAATCGTTCCGGGAGCCCCCGGGGCGTGAATCGTTCCAAAGACCAGGTGCCCCGTCTCAGCAGCGTGAATCGCCGTTTCAAAGGTTTCACGGTCTCGCATCTCACCCACCAGCATGATATCGGGGTCTTCACGCACCGCATGCTTCATCGCGATGTGAAAATCAATCACGTCCTGACCAATCTCACGCTGATTGATCAGACACTTGTCCGACGTGTAAATGAATTCAATCGGGTCCTCAATCGTCAGAATATGCTTGTTCATATTCCGATTGATCCAGTCCAGCATCGACGCAATCGTCGTACTCTTGCCAGAACCCGTCACACCGGCCAGCAGCACCATCCCCTGGTCATACCGGCAATGCTCCACCATGCAGGCCGGCAGAAACAGCTTTTCAAAGGGCGGAATTGATCGTTCGATCTTTCGAGCCACCATGCCGACCTTGCCCAATTGAGTCAGCAGGTTCACACGGAAACGCCACGGATCGTTGTCCGCTGTCACCACCTTCGAAAAGTCAGCACCGCCATTCATGTGGAAGATGTCCAGATTGCGCTGGTCCATCATCGGAAACGTCAGCTCGATCATCTGACTTTCGCTGATCGGAGGCATCTCGAGTTCACGCAGACCACCACGAATACGGAAAATCGGCGGTCGCCCCACCTGCAGATGAATGTCCGAACATTTGTGCTTGATCGCCAGCCGGAAAATCTTGTCAATCTCCAGATCTTTGCGAGGATCAAACGTGGATTTTTTCCAGTCAGAAATCAGCACCATCGGTGTTCGCCCCGAAATTTATGCCCGCCATGTTTGCGAATCGACCACAGACTACTCCGGTCGCTCGTCCCACCGTTATACCAGGTTCCTGAAGTCCCTGCAGCAATCCCGCAACGGAAATTCCCCCGCCGTGCGGCAACTTCCTGCCATTCATCGGTCAGAACACACCCGAAAAACCGCCCGCACGGTGTTTTTTTCGCCAGACACGCTCTGCCCCAAACCGCCAATACCGACCAACACGCAGGTTTCGACGGATTTCAGCCAATACCGATCGGCAGGGATACCGAAAATCGTGTCCCACGACCCGGCTCACTCTCACACACAATCTGCCCCCGATGAGCCTCCACGATCCGACGCACCGTCGGTAAACCCAGCCCGCTGCCACCCGATCGCGTCGAAAAAAACGCCTGAAACATGCGACTTCGAGTCTTCTCGTCCATCCCTCGACCCGTGTCTATCACCTCCAGAACCACCGACCCGGAACGCACCCTCGTCAACAGCTCGATCGAACCACCCTCCGGCATCGCCTCCAGAGCATTCCGGCACAGATTCGCCAGCGCCTGACGCATCAAAGCCCTGTCCACCAGCACCGGCGGCAGATCACTGTCCAGATGCGTCCTGATTTCCACGTCCGACGCCACCGCCTGAGGCTCCAGAAAATCCACATACTCCGACACCACCTCGTTCAGCTGCCCCTCCTCCAGATGCAGCTCACCCGCTCGCGCAAACTGCAGAAATGCGTTCAGAATCTCCTCCAGATTCCGACACTCACCACGCAGACTGCCAATCCGCCGCAGCATCCGACGACCACGCGGAGAATCATCCTCTCCCAGATCCTCAGCCAGCAACTCCAGATTCATCCCGATCGTCGACAGCGGATTGCGAATCTCATGCGCCAAACCTCCAGCCAGCGTCGCCAGCTCAGTATTCTGAGCCCGCAGCAACTCCCGCTCCCGCTCGCGAGACTCATCCATTGCCTTCGCTCCAGTGCAGTCACCGACTTACCGAGGGCTGCCCCTGTAAAAAGAGCCCGACAGAATCCTCTGCCGGGCTCCACATCACACATCAAACGATCACTCGTCATCGCCACCGGCATCAGACTTCTTCGCCAGCAACACGGCCTTCCTCGACAACCGCACACGATTCTGGTCGTCCACGGAAATCACCTTCACTTCAAACACATCACCAATCTTCACCACCTCAGACGGATGCTTCACAAAGCCGTCCGAAAGCTCGCTGACATGGCACATCCCGTCCTTGCCCGGAGCAATCTCGATGAATGCCCCGAAGTCCTTGATCGACGTGACCTTGCCCGTGTAAATCCGCCCCGGCTGAATCTCTTCACAAAGTGCTTCCACTCGAGCCAGAGCGGCGTCGGCAGACTGAGAATTGGCGGCGGAAATCGTCACCGTGCCGTCCTCGGCAATGTCAATCAAAGCGCCCGACTCTTCCTGAATCGCACGAATCGTCTTGCCACCCGGTCCAATCAGCAAACCAATCTTCTCCGGATTGATCGACGTCTGTACCAGCTTCGGAGCCGTTGCAGAGATGTCAGTCCGCGGACGACGGATCGTCGTCAGCATCTGACGCAGCAGTTCCTTGCGAGCCCGCAAGGCCTGCTCCAGTGTGTCGCGAATAATCGCTTCACTGATGCCGGCAATCTTCAGGTCCAGCTGGATACCCGTCACCCCACGTCCCGTTCCCGCCACCTTGAAGTCCATGTCACCAAAGTGATCCTCGTCACCCATGATGTCGGTCAGCAGAGTATACTTGTCGCCTTCACAGACAAGACCAATGCTGATTCCCGCCACAGGCTGAACAATCGGCACTCCAGCGTCCATCAGCGACAGCGTTGCACTGCAGACCGAAGCCATCGAACTGCTGCCGTTGGACTCCAGAATGTCCGAAATCACCCGGATCGTGTAAGGAAACTTCTCCGGTGCCGGAATCACCGGAACCACCGAACGCTCCGCCAGACAGCCATGCCCGATCTCACGACGACCTGGACCACGCACCGGCTTGCACTCACCCACCGAAAACGCCGGGAAATAATAGTGCAGCATGAATCGTGAAGCGTCTTCACCAAACAGGCCGTCCGACTTCTGCTGATCACGAGTCGTGCCGAGAGTCACCGTTGCCAGCGACTGCGTCTCGCCACGCGTGAACAATGCCGAACCATGCACTCGCGGAAGCGTACCCACAGATGAACTGATCGCTCGCAGATCCGTCGTCGCCCGACCGTCAATACGACGACCTGCCAGAATCTGATCTCGAACCACTCGCTCTTCCAGATCATGGAAGGCATTGGCAAACTGAGCCTTCGTCAGACCGTCCGCTGTCGTTTCCGCCTCATTCGGGAAATACTTCTCGACCAGAGACTTCTTCAGAGCCCGCACGCGCTCAGCACGCTCCTGCTTCATCTTCGCCGTCTTGGCCTCAGTCAAAGCAGTATAGGCCTCCGATCTGAGCCTTGCGTAGAACGGATTCTCAGCCGGCTCCGCAATCACCGGCAACTCAATGCCCGCTTCCGCCACCAGCTTCAACTGCAGCTGACACAGTGACTGAATGTGGCGATGAGCAAACATGATCGCATCGCCCATCTCCTTCTCGGGAATCTGCTGACCAAACCCCTCAATCATCAGCACGGCATCACGCGACCCGGCAACCACCAGATCCAGCTTGCTCGTCTTCATCTGCTCTACGGTCGGCATCAGAACCAGCGTCTCGCCGTCCATACCAACTCGCACCGCAGCAATCGGACCACGGAACGGCAGACCCGATACCATCAAAGCTGCACTGGCCGCCGTAATGCTGAGCACATCCGGGTCGTTCACCCCGTCACACGACATCACGTTCGACATGATCTGGACTTCATCGTAGAAGCCCTTCGGGAACAATGGACGAATCGGACGGTCCGTCAGGCGGCTGGTCAGAATCTCGCGAGTCGTCGGACGACCCTCACGCTTCAGATACCCACCGGAAAACCGCCCGGCTGCAGCCAGACGCTCACGATAATCAACCGTCAGTGGAAAAAAGTCCGTGCCGGGACGCGATGGCCCACTCTGAGATGCACAGAACACACTCGTCTCGCCAAACTGCAGCAGCACCGCTCCAGATGCCTGCTTCGCAAGCTCACCCGTCGTAATACTGAACTTCTGACCTGCAAATTCCGCTTCTACCGTTACCTTCTTCACAACACATCCTCACCCGGACCAGCCGGAATACCGACCAGAACCAAGCCAGGCTCCTCTCCCGATTCCCTCTACCACTCCAGCAACTTCACGACATCAGATTCGCATGCAGCCGCTCACAGGCTTCCATCCCGCTTCCACGGTCACACTGACTGCAATCACTGACAACTCAAAGTCACCGACAGGAAGCGGCAATCCGCTACGAGCCTGCGGCCCCGATCAAAAACCTACAAACCCTCAAACAACCAACCTGACACGTATCAGACTGTTACTGACTTTCCTGCCCGCTTCTCACAGGCCCTTCCACAACTCAACTTCTCTCTCGCCTCATCACGCCACACAGACAAACAAACACAACACCAGACACACATCACAAACAACCGGGGCGTTACCGGAATGCACCAGCAACGCCCCCTGTCTTTTCACTTTCGGATGTTCAGCCGACCAATGATCGACTGGTACCGAGCCACACTCTGCCGCTTCAGATAATCCAGCAGCTGGCGACGACGGCTGACCTTGCTGAGCAGACCCCGACGGCCCGCATAGTCCTTCGGATGCGTCTGCAGGTGCTCGGTCACCGCCTGAATCTCAGCGGTCAAAACCGCAATCTGAACCTCAGGAGAACCCGTGTCGCCCGGCTGCAGTGCATACTGTGCCAGAACCGCCGCCTTGTGCTCAGGACTGATCGACATCTTTCACTTCCCTCAATCTGCACCAAACCGCCAGCCGGGTACACCTCCGCCAGTCAACACCAGCAGGCACGTGACCTGAAACGGCAAACGGCTTCAAACTGCCAGACGCCAGCACGGGAAAATTCCCGACCACCATGGCCTGACGAAAAAATTCCGGCCGGATACCACACCGACCCACGCACATTATGCCCGGAATCGGTCCGGGATTCAATCCAGATCCCTCCTGTCGGCCTTTCCACAGCCCTCCATGACTCCAAATCCCGCAAAATCACAGCGTTTTGCGGGATTTTCCGATTCCTGAACTCACTTGTGGTGCTCGTGCTCCTTAAACAGGGCATGCTCCCGGTCCCCGCCCGCTAAAACCCACGCCAGCAGATCCAGAATCTCCTCACGCGTCAGTTTGTTCACTACACCCTTGGGCATAATGCTCACATCGCTGGCCGACCGCTCCTCGATGTCACCCTTTTTCACCAATACCAGCCTGTCCGGAGCCGCCGGATTGTCCAGCACCTTCAGCTCCCCACCAGCGTCCTCCACCACCAGCCCCGTGACCACCTTCCCGGAAGTCAGCAGGATCACACTCGACTGATACTTCGCCTCAATCTTCTTCGACGGATTCAGGATGTGATCCAGCACATCCAGCCGCGAATACTCGGCCGGCAACTTCGCCAGGTCCGGACCGACCGCATTACCCTGACCATTCATCCGATGACATCCCACACACGCCGCCGCCCGGAACAACTGCTGCCCCACAGCAAAACTGTTGGCCCGATGAGTCAGATGCATCACATCCCCAGCCAGATCATCCAGCTGCCACTCCGTATTCCGCCCCAGATACTTCAGCAACTCGTCCTTCTGCTCCAGCTTCGCCGACGCCAGATAGCCGGCCGGATCCGCTTCATAGGCCCGCAGATCCGCCACCACATACAGGGCTCCATACATTCGCCGCCAGTGCCCTGGATACGTACAGACATAAGGGTAAATCCCTGGCTCCCTCGGTGTCTCAAAGTAGACCGAGGCCATTTTGCCAGGCTGCACCAGCGAACTTGCCGCCAGCACACTGTCCGAACGCGGCACAAATCCTCGCTCCGCCGCATCCGCATCCCGCCCCGTGGATTCCGCCAGCTCACCCACAGCAGCCATCGCACCCGGCTTCACAATCGCCAGATTGTGCGGCATGCTGTCCGTATTCGATAGCCGAAACTCCACCGGACGCCCTGCCTGCACCGCCACGATCTCACGATCATAAATCATCCGCTCCGGCACCGTCCCCAGAGCAATCAACGGCACCACAACTTCCCCCAGCCGACGCTCCACGCCCAGCCGCGCTTCCCCCGACAACCGCTCCCGCGCCGCCTCCGCCAGAGACAACGCCAACAGTCCCGCATCCGAGTTCCGCTGACGTGGCTCAAGTGATGCCAGATACTGCACAGCGCCAGCCCCCAGCACCGCCGCCTGATCCGCCGGACGCCTGTCCGCAGGAATCGCCGCAAGAGCCGTCAGGACACTGCCCGTCGATGCCCCGGACTGCAACAGACCCGCCAGCACCGCCGTCTTCTCCGACTCAAACCCCGGCAACTGCGACAAGGCCACCACACCCAGATCCTGCAGCGTCTGCTCAGCAGCCGACACCAGCACCTCCGCCGGAATCTCCTGCTTCCGCAACCCCGGACCGGACCAGCTCATACTCAGTCCGTCGCCGCCACCATTGTCGAAATACGTCGCCACAATCGGATGCAATCCCGGCTCCAGACGCACCTCCCCACGCTTCTCCACCATCCCGTGCAGACCATCATTGTCAATCAGCAGTTCCCCGTCGATGTAAAACCTCGAGCCGTCATCCGAACTGATGAAAAACACATAACGCCCCGCCTTCTCAATCCGAATGTGACCGCGAAACATCAGCGCAAAACCATCGCGAGTCTTCAGAATCGGCTGATCCATCACGATTTTTTCAGCCACACCCGACGCCGCAGCAGTCATCGACTCCAGCGTCTCACGCGCCGCATTGGCCGGATTCGGAGCATAAAAGTCGACTCGCAGACCCGACTGCACCAGCGGCTCCGCACCCTTGCTGCCCTGCAGCCGCGGCACCAAAGCCGCCAGCTGCGGAAACACCGCAGCCTGAGCAGCCTTCGATGTCACCAGAGGCACCGCTCGCAACACGTCCTCACGCGACAACTGCCCCTGCTCCATCGCCGCAAACACAGCATCACCATTCCCGTCCGCACTGATCCACGCCGACAGGGCGACCCGCCGAGTCTCCGCAGTACGCGCTGATTTCGCCAGATTCACAATGCGATCACGCACACGCACCAACTGCTCGGCCGGCTGAGCCGCCAGCAATCGGCTGAGACTGTTCAGCACATTCACACTGGCCTTCGCATTCAGCTCTTCAATCAGGGCAAACAACTCTTCCGTTTCCGCCACCTTCCGCACACCGGCAAGCCCCGCCAGCGCCGCTCGCAACGTCTCCTCCGGTACGTTTTCCCGAGTCAGAATCGCCCGATAGACCCCCTCCGTCTTCTCCATCTTCAACAAATCTTCCACGCTGGCGTTCGACAAAGCATAAGCTTCGGCATTCCGCGATAGCCGCCCCCCGGAAGCCAGAACACTTCGCACAGCACCATCCAGATCAATCACCCCACGCGCCTGCTGAATCACAAAACTCAGCTGCTGATCCTGCTCCGTCTGCATCGCCGCAAACAGGATCTCAGCCGCCAGCGGTCCCCGCGTAAACGCAGCAGCAACCACCGCCTCCGCACGCACCTGCGGCGCTGGATCCACCGCCCGCTTCAGCAGCAGTCGCTCCCATGCCTCCACGTCCGGAGCCGCTCCCGCTTCATCCAGCACCACCGGAATGGCCTGCCCCGGCGCAACACCCGCAGCGGCAGACTTCACCGCTGTCGACTTCCGCCCCGAAACATCCCGAGCCAGATCTCGCAGGACACGAACCGCAGCTGCACGGGCATCCTCCACCGGACTCTCCAGCAATTGCTGCAACAACTCGAAATCCGTGCGCCGAGCTCGCTGCGTCGTCCACAACGCCTCAACCAGCGAACGAGCATCCTCCGGAGCGTCTGACCGAAGCCCCTTCCGCCACGCCACCGCAGCAGCAGCAGCCTCCGCCTGATCACGCCCCGTCAGCTCCAGTCGCGCTCGATATCGCTCCGCAAGCACCGGAGATCCCAGTGCTTCAACCACCGACTTCGTCGGAACGCCCCGGAACTTCTGCACCGACTGCGCCGCTCGACCCTCGGCCGTTACCCGGTAAATACGGCCATGCAGATGGTCTCGACTGGGATCACGAAGATTGTGCTGCATGTGACCAATGATCGGATTCTGCCAGTCCAGCACATACAGCGCACCATCCCCGCCAATCTCCATGTCACTCGGCCGGAAGTTCTGATCCGATGAATAAAGAATCGGCTCCACTTCACGAGCAAAAAAACCGGCACCACGCTTCTCGAACCGATACTGCGTCACACCCTGAAATCCAATCACATTCGCAATCAGCAGATTGCCACGGTTCTCTTCCGCAAAATGCTGGCTGTCCAGAATGCAGATTGCCGGCACCGGACGCACTCGCTTCTCGTACAGCTGGGCCGGAGCCCCCCGGCCAGGCATCCCGATGTAATTGCCCGTGCCGCCCGTCCCGTCCGTCGCAAACTGATTGCCCCACTGATCAAACACGTCACCATGCGGGTTCGGACCGATCGGGAAATGAAAGTTGATGTCAAAGGTCGTCGGATCCCACTCATACACCCCCGTTCCACCCGTGCCAAACCGCTTCGTCGGACCCCACGGCGTTTCAAAATTCTCAGCGTGAAAGATCCCCCGGGAAAAATAAAATCGACCGCCCGGACTCATCACAAACGCATTGGCCGTGTGATGAGTATCCGCCGAATCCAGACCATGAAAAATCCGCTCACGCACGTCAGCACGATCGTCCCCGTCCGTGTCCTTCAGAAACCAGATGTCCGGAGCCATCGCTACCAGCACACCACCATTCCAGAACTCAAAACCCGTCGGATTATGCAAACCGTCGGCAAACGTCACACAACGATCCGCCACACCATCCGCATTCTCATCAGGGAAAATCAGCAGCTTGTCGTTCATCGCCTCCAGAGGATTCCAGTGTGGATACGTCGGCCATGCCGCGACCCACAGTCGACCGTCCGGATCCACCGCACTCTGTACCGGATTCACCAGATCTGAAAACATTTCTTCAGAAGCGAACAGGTTCACCTGCATCCCCGCATGCACCGTCATCTTCTCTATCGCTTCGGCACCACCCAGAAACCTGTGTCGCCCACCTTCCAGCTCACCCGGCTTGTTTGTCCTCACATCCAGCGGCTGCGGCAGACCGGCATCGTCCGGCTCGGCTTTCCGCCCCTGAGCCGCCGCCCAGATCACCGCATCCCGCCGCGCCGTCATCTCCGTCAGAATCTCCAGCTCCCGCTGCATCACCACGAAATTGGTCTGCCCCTCAACAAACTGCAGACCCGAACGACCGCCGAAGACACTGTATCCATCCGTAGCCCGATACACGTTGTGCCAGTACAGGTTCTTCGCCAGCACCGCCGCACGAATCTGCTCCAGACGCTCCGCAGGCAGCGATCCCGGATTCACCGCAAAGGCCGCATGCACAATCGCTTCAGCAACCACCCGATTGCCGCGATCGTTCAAATGCACGCCATTCAGCGTCAGTTCACTGGCTGTCGCCTTCGCAGCACCGGATGACGGGGCCGCACGACCAAATCGATCCCGTCGGACGCCCGCCAGATTCCGCACCACGCTGCCGTCCCACGCAGACTGCGACGCCGCTTCCCTCGTCGCCTCGAACAGATTCACGAACGGCAATCCCAGTTCGCCCGCCAGACGTCCCATCTCCGCCGTATACATCGCCAGATTGGCATTGGTCGACTCGCCGTCCGGCAATTCCGACAACCGCAGATCCTCAAACCACGTCGGTGAACACAGCACGATCTGCGGTGCACTGCGGCCGTTATACTGCTGCCCCTGAGTCTGCTTCACAAATGCCGTCAGGTCGCCGCGAAACTTCTCCAGCCCTGCCGCACCAGCCCACGATTCGTTGTAGCCGAAACAGGCAATAATCACGTCCGCACGAACTTTCGTCAGCCACTCGTCCGGACTTCCGAAATTGTCCGATCGCGGACGCTCAGTCAGGGAATCACCGCTGAACCCCAGATCCCGCAACACCAGACGGTGCTGCGGATAAGCAGCCTGCAGCAGCGCCTCCAGCCAGCCGGCATGCTGCATGCGATCCGCCAGAGTGTTCCCGACAACTGCAATCCGAGTTTCCGGCTGCAATTGCACCGTCTGCTGAGCAACAGCGGAAATACCGGAGCCGAACAACAGAACCACGCCACAAAACAGCAGCGGCAGCATTCGAAAACTACGCCCAAAACCAGACACCACAGAAACAGCAGGGCAGGGCAGGGTCAGCGGATCTCGCATGGGGAAGACTCCGAGGCAGGATGCAGAAGCTTACGATCTGACACCCAGCATCTCAGGTTCAGCGAACGAGTCAAGTGAAGAACGGCACCCCGCAAAACGCGAAAAGACGCCTCATGGTCCCCCCCGAAACCATGAAGCGTCTTCCGTCTTCAGCTCAGTACATCAGCCACCGTAGCCCGAGCCGACGCCATAGCCGTAGCCACTGCCACCAGCCTTCGGCTCATAATTGTGCATGCCACGACGATAGTCATAGTCAACACTTGAGCAGTGAGCTGTGTATGGACCCGCAAATGTGCGGAAGTGCTTCAGTATCTCCACTTCCTCACCCCCATACACCGTCGCCACATCAGACTTGCAGGCGTCCGTGCGATACGGAGCCTTTCCGTTGACGCGGCAGATCTGGTACGAACCGTCCGGGATGTGAATCGGACAGGCATCCGCCGTCCGATTGCGATACACCCAGCGTTCCACCGTACCCATCTTCGGTGACTCCTGGCAGGACTTTGCATCGTACTGGCGACGGTTGACCTGATAACCACTGCCGGCAGATTCGATGTCAAAGTACCGAGTCGTTTCGCGGGCGGTGGGCTTCAGAATGCGGTGCGGACGCAGACAGTCTCCGTGCTTCACAGTCGCACAGTCCTTCTGCTTCGAACCCTCCACCACAAACTTCAGCCACGGAATGCAGCCACGACCATAACTGTCGTCATCACACTTCTCCTCGTCGGCACGATAGCCACCTTTCGGAGCAGTCGCAGGATAGCTGCGACCACGATCATAACCCCTGCCGGCATTGTCGTAGCCGGAACCATGACGACCGTAGCCGGAACCATACCCCGAACCGGAGCCATACCCCGAACCGTAGTTCCTGTCTTCATCACGATCGTGACCCTTGTCCCGATCGCCACCGTCCTTCTCGCAGTCCCCGCCGTAGCCATCACCGCAGCGAGGCTTCCCGTCCGGACGACAACCGTACGACTGCGACAGCATATTGCACAGATAGATCTCCTGCTCGCAGTCGCTGAAGTCAATCACTACGTCCGCTCGCTCGCCCGGACACAGCACCACACAATCCTCCTCGACTGCGTTGTTGTACAGCCACGAGTCCTTGCCGAGACGAATCAGCTTCATCCCGTTGTGCAGCTTCAGGGACAGATATCGGGTATTGCAGGCATTCAACAGACGGAATCGATACTTGCGACGCTGCACACTCAGCACCGGCTGAACACGACCGTTCACCACATACAGGTCGCCAAGATTACCCTCGTCCTGCTGCGCCTTGTAATTCAGTGAGCCGTCGGAATTCAGACAACGATCCTGCAGACACAGCGGAATATCATACTTCGCCGCCGGCAGCACATTACGCTGCACCAGATCATACTCCGTCTCATCCATGCTCAGACAGAAACCCGACAGTCCGTAGTAGTTGTTTGTACCGGACACACCCATCGCACGGTCATGATACCAGGACGTCGATGGACTTTCCGAATAATCCGGTCGCCCACCCAGCATCGGCACTGTGTTGGGCAGGAAATAGTCACGAGCTCGCCCAGGCAGCACGTAATGATTCGGAGCCCCTGAAGCATGGGACGGCAGATGCAGCCCATGAAAATGACAGGCCATCTCAAGATCCAGATCATTCCACAGTCGCAGCACGCAGGGCTGCCCCACCACCGTACGAATCGTCGGTCCGGGCACCGAACCACCATATCCGTAAACCGGTGTCTTCACGCCAGGCAGGTACTCGTTCACCGACTTCTTCGCCCGCAGCTCATAGTAGGCCGGCTGAAACTTCTCATACCAGTTGACCTCCGGAGCCTCAGCACAGCGACGATCGCGATACTCAGGAGCCACCCCGTGATACACAGATCCCACACGATAAGGATCCTGACCTACAGCCTTCGGACGAAGCACCGGCGGAATCGGGCACTTCTGAGTAAATGGGCGATAGCCGAAAACATCCACCCCCTTCTTCTCACCAGCCTTCTTGCCACCGGACAACGCATAGCCACCTTTGCCCTTGCCCTTGTCCGACTTGCCCCTGCTGTCGGCCGACACTGCACCTGCCGTAACTGCTGCCACCGCTCCCGCAGCACGCTGCAGAAGTAAACGCCGTGAAACTGAACCTGACATGATGTGAACTCCCCCCCCGAGGAACAAAATCCCTGAACGGCGGGCGAGCAGTCCTCGCCCCACCGAACCGCACAGCGGACACCGCTGCTGCAGCCAGGACGACAGACTCCAAAAGCAAACCCCGGACCAGAGCACCAGATGCAGACACAAAAAATCAAGCTTTCTTCCAAACAATCGTTTCAGCGATTCTGAACATCGAAATTCCCGATGTTTTACACCCTGTCACGAACACTTAATAACGGCCCGTTGCACCGACGCATCACAAACACACACAGCCACGGTTCCAAATCGCGTCACTCCGCCAGATTCCAACATCCCCCCCCACTCCGCAACAGACGCCAAAACGCAACGAAATGTTGCACCACACGTTGCGCAGAAACCTCGCCACCCACTGTCTGCAGCGACATCAGGAATCAGCCGCTGCCCACGCACCACACCCAGCGGAAAAACACTGGATTCCCTGATGATGCCAGTTCACCACAGCCGTTGCCAAAAAACCACTGTGCTGCTCAGAATCAACATCTGAACCCTCAGGGAAAAGACGCCTGAATCGGCTGCGGTGACCGCGTTGCAGTCTCCCGCGGATCCACCGTCAGCATCATCCGCAAGTCTTCGTGCTCCAGAGTATGACAGTGAAACACAAACGGACCACGGAATGATCGGAAATGCAGCAGCGACTCCGCCTCACCGCCTCCATCCAGAATCACAACATCACTCTTGAACCGATCAGCCAGTGCCGGCTCGGCTCCATTCATTCGTATAATCTGCTGACCACTCAGATGCACATGCACCGGATGCCACCATCCTCCAGCGCCCGTACCATTGCGAAAAATCCAGCGCTCCACGGTGCCCAAAGTCGGAGTCGCAGCAGCAATCGCCGGATCAAAATACTGCTTGTTGACCTGCCACGCTCCATTTCGCCGCTGGAATTCAAATACCCGCGTCGCCACAGCCTCCGCCGGGTCCAGCACACGATGAGGCCTCAACAGAGTACCGGGCACTGCCGACGCACTGTCCCGCTGCACCGGTCCCTCCACCACAAACTTCAGCCACTGCTGGCCCTGCTCAAGATGCACAGGCTTCGCCAGACTGCCCGCCGGCTTACGACCATCCACCTGATACAGAATGTTCTCCAGAAAAACCTCGCCCACAGCATCGCCAAAATCCACCACCACATCCGCTCGCTGCCCAGGACTCAGCAGAATCGTCTGCTGCTCAATCGCCGCCGGATACAGCCACGAATCCTTCCCCAGCTTTGTGAATGGCTGGCCGTTACTGAGCCTCAGCTCCAGAAATCGGGCGTTGCAGCCGTTCAGCAACCGCAGTCGATACTTCCGACGCTCCACCTTCAGAAATGGCTGCACCCGACCATTCGCCAGCCACACGTCGCCCAACTGCCCATTATGGTCCAGCAGGTTGTAAAACAACGTACCGTCCGGATTGAATTTTCTGTCCTGCAGCGCCATCGGAATGTCATACGCCAGCCCCGGCAACACGTTGCTGCGAACCAGATCGTCCTCCAGTTCGTCCGAAATCAGATAAAATCCCGCCAGTCCATACCAGACATTCGGACCCGCAATGTCCATCGCATGGTCATGCAGCCACATCGTACTGGGACTTTCCGTAAAATCCGGCTGGCCGTTCAGCAGCGGCAGCGTGTTCGGATAGTAATAGTCCCGGGCTCGACCCGGCAGAACATAGAAATTCGGATAGCCATCCGCATGCGCCGGACTGTGCCCCCCATGCAGATGCGTCGACAACTCCACGTCCAGCTCATTGTGCGTCCGCACTACGCACGGTTGACCAACTCTGGACCGAATCGTCGGACCCGGAATACTGCCCCCATAGCCGTAACCCGGAGTCTTCAGGCCCGGCACGTACTCATGCAGTACCCGCTGCACACGCAGGTCAAAAAAACGCGTCGGATGGATTTCGTAATAGGGAACTTCCGGAGACTCCGCGTAACGCCGCCGGAAATACTCCGGAGCAATCCCGTGAAAGACCGCCCCCGGCTGCCACGGAGCCACACCCTCAGACGTCGGACGCAGCTCGGCAGGAATCGGACAGGCCTGAGTAAACGGGATGTAGCCACCCGGCAACAACGCCCCCGCCCTTCCCAATGCCCCACGCCCCCCAGACCGAATGCCACGCAGACCGTCCGCACCCACAGATGCAACCGGTACCGCCGGCGAACGATTTGGGGGACCCGCCTCCATTGACCCCAACCCGCCACACACAAGCCCCAGCCCCGCACCCGCCTGCAAAACCCCACGCCGACCCGAATTTCGCGCCACACCAACACCCGCTTTCCGCTGAAGGCCCCCCGCAGCAGCAACAGTTCCCGAACTTTCAGAAACTCTCAACCGCTCAAATAAAACAACCCTCAGGCAATTCAGCAGCCAGCATGCCGGAAACTATTTT
>CAITYU010000091.1 GCA_903896675.1 uncultured Planctomycetaceae bacterium | reverse complement strand
GGCGACGACCCTGCGAGCCTATGGAGCGGACGACGTCGCCAATCCACTGAAGGCCGATTACGCCAGAAACTGCATTCTGGCCCGACGGCTGCTGGAACGTGGTGTGCGGTTTGTGCAGTTGTTCAATGGTGCCTATCAGACCGGTGGTGAAGGAGTCAGTAACTGGGACGGGCATAAGGTGATTGAGCAGCAGTACGGCGTGCACGGTCCGATTTTTGACCAGCCGACCGCGGCCCTCGTAAGGGATCTCAGTGAACGGGGACTGCTTGAGGATACTCTGGTGGTCTGGTGTACTGAATTCGGGCGCATGCCCACATTTCAGAAGGGGGCCAGCGGTCGGGATCATAATCCGGAGGGCTTCACGTGCTGGCTGGCGGGTGCCGGAGTCAAAGCTCCGTTTTCCTGGGGAGCAACGGACGAATTCGGATATCGAGCGGTGGAGAATGTGGTTTCCGTCCATGATTTTCATGCCACAATTCTGCACCTGCTGGGGCTGGACCACGAGCGTCTGACGTTCTATTACAACGGTCTTGAGCGACGCCTGACTGACACGGAAGGGGCTGTGATTCAGGCTCTTCTTTCGCGGCCGGGCTGACTTTGAGGTGCGGCCTGTGCGGTGCACCGCAGTGTCGCACAGCACTGTCAGCGATTCAGCAGCCGGCGGTAGAGTTCCAGGTGTCGACTGATCATCTGCTCGGGACTGAGTTCGTTGCGGACAAATTCTGCGGCCTGACTTGCCAGTCGTGCAGTGCGTTCGGGATTCCGCTGAAATCTCAGCAGGCAGCGGGCGATTTCCGGTCCGGATCCCAGCGGGAACAGGGAGCCGGTTTCGCCATCACGGATCAATTCCCGATTGGCGTCGATATGGCTGGCGGCGCAGGGAATTCCGGCTGCCATGGCTTCCATCAGGCTGTTGGACATACCTTCGAATTCGCTGGGAAGTACGAAGGCGTCAAGAGCAGGCAGCAGTTGAGCCGCATCACTGCGATGTCCGGCAAACACCACTTTGCTGCTGCAGTCGAAGCCTGCCAGCAGCTGTCTGAGTCGGGGCTCGTCCGGTCCTCCGCCGATCAGAACCAGTTGTGAATCCTCGATCACCTGGTGCAGCAGTTGAAAGGCCCAGATCAGATCGTGCAGTCGTTTCTGGGGTGCAAGTCGTCCGGTGAATCCGACGACGAATGCGGAGTTGCGGAGTCCGAGTGCGTGGCGTGCGGACTGGCGGGAGTGTGTGGCGGCTGGTGTGGCGGTTCCGTTGGGGATCACGGTGATGCGTTCCGCCGGGACTCCCAGATCTCGGTAAAAGGCGGCGACGCTGTGTGAGTTGGCTGTAAGGCAGTCGGCGCGGCGGGACAGGCGGCGGTCCAGCCAGAGCTGCCACGGGGACTTCCAGGAATCCACGCAGCGTTCACTGACAATGAGTCGGGCGGAGGCCGGTGCGATGCCGGGCAGTCGGATCAGCGTATTTGCCGAGAACAGGAAGGACTGGATGATGTCCGGCTGAAAAGTCTGCAGTGCGGACCGCAGTCGCAGAGCAGCAGCGAGATCGAAGCGTCCCTGTTTGTGCAGGATCTGCACGGGGATTCCTGCCTGCTGCAGTGTCTGTTCGTAGCAGCCACCCCGATCCAGTGCAAACACTCGTGCCTGAACCTGATCGCGTGGCAGGCCGCAGGCCAGCGTACTGAGCTGTCGTTCTGCGCCGGACTGATCCAGAGTGGGGATAACGAATGCAACGCGGAACACGCCGAATGATCTCCGGGTGGGAGCAGCAGCAGGGAGAATGCCATGGACACGTGCTTCAACGGGCATGCGAGGCGAACGTGGTGGGCATTCTGGCGAATTCGGGCGGAAGACGAAACGTGCAGTTATCTCAGAATGAGTGAATTCGAGGAAACTTCGCCGAAACCGGGATCCTGAGACCGTCGTAGGTCAGGTTTCTTGATTGCCGTGGAATTCCTGGTACGCTGTCGCAAATTTGCGCGGATTTTTTCCGTACCCGAGTGTGTTTTCCGGGCGGGCCGGGCAGCAACTGATGGTGTTTCCTTCAGAAGCGTGTTGCGGTCTTCGCTGTTTTTGCGCGCCTTCGGGGGCGGTTGTCGTCAATTCAGGAAGGACACCCTGCGGTGCCACGTCGAGACGATCTCAGGAAGATCCTGATTATTGGTTCCGGTCCGATTGTGATCGGGCAGGCCTGTGAATTTGATTACTCCGGTACTCAGGCGTGCAAGGCATTGCGTGAGGAGGGGTACGAGGTAGTGCTGGTCAATTCGAATCCGGCCACCATCATGACGGATCCGCAGACCGCAGATCGCACGTATATCGAACCGATCACGTGGCAGTATGTGGAAGAGATCATCCGGGTCGAGCGACCTGACGCATTGCTGCCGACGCTGGGC
>CAITYU010000090.1 GCA_903896675.1 uncultured Planctomycetaceae bacterium | reverse complement strand
TTCAAGTCGCTGCATCGCCTGATTCTGCGCAGTGCGGTGTGGCAGCAGCGGGGAAGTGCCGCTGGTATGGTAAGCGATGTCCCGGGCGTGGTTCGTCGCCGGCTTTCGGCGGAAGAGATTCGTGATTCCATTCTGGCGGTCAGTGGTCAACTGGATCGATCACCGGGCATGGCCCATCCGTTTCCGCAGCCGTATGAGTGGGGATTCAGTCAGCATGGTCCGTTCAGCACTGTTTACGATCATCGTCGTCGCAGTGTGTACCTGATGACCCCGCGTCTGCGGCGGCATCCCTTTCTGGGACTGTTTGACGGTCCGGATACGAACGCCTCGACCGCGGATCGTGCGCGGACAACGGTTCCGACTCAGGCATTGTTTTTCATGAATGATCCGCTGGTTCACGAGGCGGCTGCGGCATGGTCTGTGCGGCTGGAAGAGGCGGCACATGAAGACACGGAGCGACTGCGGCTGGCGTGGCGGCAGGCTCTGCTGCGGTTACCGGAAGCTGAAGAGCTGAGCGACGCGGTGGATTTCATGCAGGATTACGAAGAGAGTTTTCCGGGGGGCGATCGGCGTCACAGATCACTGGAAGCGGTGCTTCGATCGCTGCTTGGCAGCAACGAGTTTTTGCATGTGGACTGAAACATGAATCGAAATGTGAGTGCTTCGACGATGACACGCGGGCAGTGCCTGCGATCACTGGCAGCGGGATCGTCGCTGCTGCCGGGACTGCTCAGCGAACTGCTGGGGGAAGACAGCGGGATTCGCGAGCGGAATCCGCTGTCTCCCGGTATTCCCGATGGCAGGCCGCGGGCAAGTCGGGTGATCATGCTGTATATGAGCGGCGGTGTATCCCACGTGGATACGTGGGATCCTCGTCCGAAGCTGATGCGGGATGCCGGGAAGACGGTGACGGTGAATGAGTTTCAGGGGCGCAAGGGCAGTTTCAGTATGTACCTGAAGTCTCCGCAGTGGACATTCAGGCCTCGCGGGAAGTGCGGTACGCAGGTGAGCGACCTGTTTCCCCGGACGGCAGCCTGTGTGGATGATCTGTGTGTGATTCGTTCGATGAAGTCGAACCATACGAATCATTACGAGGCGACACTGGGGATGCACACGGGTTCGTTTACGTTTGCCCGTCCCAGCATGGGTTCCTGGATCAGTTACGGTCTGGGGACCCTGAATCGGAATCTTCCATCGTTCATCGTTCTGGCACCTCAGACGCCCTATGCCGGGGGGCAGGTGTGGGGCAGTGACTTTCTCCCGGGTGCTCATCAGGGAACTCGCGTGGTGCCGGGTACCGAGCCGGTTGCGAATATACAGCGTCGGTCCGCTTCTGAGGAGTTGCAGCTTCTGGAGCTGGGTTTGCTGGCCCGTATGAATCAGCGGCATCGGGCAGCGCGCGGTGATGATGCGCTGCTGGAGGCTCGGATGCAGTCCTTTGAGACAGCCTTTGGCATGCAGAAGGAAATGCCGGAGGTGTTTGATCTGAGTGATGAGACGGAGTCGACATTCCGGAGTTACGGGCTGCAGCCCGGAAGTACGTCGGGCTTTGCCTGGCAGTGCCTGGTTGCGCGGCGTCTGGCGGAGCGGGGAGTAAGGTTTGTGGAACTGATTGATACAGGTTCTTCAGGCAACTGGGATGCGCATGGAGACATGCAGACTCATGCACCGCTGGCTGCCAACGTCGATCAGCCTACGGCTGCACTGCTGCAGGATCTGAAACAGCGTGGCATGCTGGAAGATACTCTGGTGGTGTGGACGACGGAGTTTGGCAGGACGCCGTTCAATGCGGCGCCGCAGGCAGCCGGGCGTGAGCATCATCACTGGGTGTTTTCTTCATGGATGGCAGGCGGTGGAGTGCGAGGCGGGATGACGTGGGGAGCATCTGATGACTACGGAATTGAGGTCGCTGCTGATGAGGTGCATGTACACGACCTGCATGCCACGATTCTGCATCTGCTGGGCCTTGACCATACGCGTCTGACGTGGCGAAATTCGGGGCGGGATTTCCGCCTGACGGATGTGCACGGTCGTGTTGTGCATGAAATTCTGAGTTGACTTCTGAGCGGCGACGAGTCAGGGAGTGCGGGAACTGGCAGCAGTTCGCTGTTCAGGTGGCTGTCTGAGGAAGGCCAGTACATCGGCCATCTGCTGAATACTGACGTCTTTTTCGATTCCCTCCGGCATCAGTGACCTGTTGCTGGAACGCAGTTCTTCGATTTCGCTGCGATCCACGGAGACCTGTCGTCCTTCGGGCTGTTTGAGTGTCAATATCGCTGGTGTTTCACTGACCAGCAGTCCGTTCAGCAGTTGGCCGTCCTTTGTGACGACGATGTATTCGGCGTATTGGGGATCGACCCTTCGATTGGGGTCAAGGATGTCATACAGCAGGGCATCGGCAGCGCGGGCGCGTGTATCGCTGATGTCAGGTCCGACATTGTGTCCAAGTCCTCCGATGCGATGGCATTTGCTGCAGGTGCGTTCAAACACGATTGCTCCGCGAGCGACATCGCCGTCCATAGACAGTGCTGCGGCATAGTCATGGGCGACCTGCTGTCGGTCAGCGGAGACGGCTCCGCCGAACAGGGAGCGGGCGGTTTCCTGGATGGTCCTGTCACTGTTCTGGAGCAGCGGCAGTCTCTGGTCAATGGAAAGGGCCGCCGCCGGGATATCTCCGGACTGCATGCGAGCGAGCAGATCGTTCAGGGTGTCTCGGCGACTGAGAAACAGGTCGATTGCGGTGGAGCGAGCCGCTGGTGTCAGCAGGGACCATGCATCCATGACCTGTCGAACGAGGTCCTGTTGCCCCGCGCGTCGGATCACGTCAACGGCAGCCTTCTGGCAGGCTGAGGATTCTCCTGCTGACAGCAGGCTGGAGATGGCGGTCCGGAGTTGTTCAGGCGGCAACTGTGGCAGCAGTGACATGGCGGCTGTGCGATCCAGATCCGAGGCCGAGCGATCGACAGCAATTGTGGCTGCGGAATCGAGGGTCTGGCGGATCCCGGCGAGGCTTTCTGCGAGTTGTGCGGGAGGGTTCTGGAGCAGAGCGGTAACGGATTTGGGCATGTTGCTGTGGCGTGAACCGGGCAACCCTTCAGACAGTCCAACGACGACTGCTGTGCGGAACCAGACAGGGGTGACAGCGGGATCCTGAATGCTGTCAGCCACAGTTTTCAGGGCATTGAGATCGCCATGGACGCAGGTATTGACGGCGAGCCGCCGCAGATATTCCTGTCGAACAGCGACTTGTGTGGGATCTGGTGAGGCCGGGGTCGGCGTAGTTGCCAGCAGTTGAATTACGAGATGGGCAGATTCCGGGATTGCCACCAGAAATGCGCGCTGGATCCATGGATCGTCGGTGGCTGCGATTCGGGCGGCGGCAGCAGACAGACCTGCGTCGTTGCTGCTCAACGCCAGCAATGCCTCGAACCGGACTCCGGCATCCGGATCCTGCAGCAGAGCGGAGAGCAGTAGTTGTCGCTCCCTGATGTCCTGTACGATACCGGACAGGCGGGCTGCGTCCCTGCGGAGCTGGGCGAATGTATCGTGGGCGGCAATTCTGATGTCGGGTTCAGAGAGTGTGTTTAGCCCGTGGAGTGTCCAGAGTGCATGCAATCGACCGAAGGCGGCCGGCAGGCCGGGTTCTGGAGTCCTGAGCAGTGTGCGGAGCAGCGGGATTGAGGTTTTGTCACGTTTTTCGAGCAGCAGTCGCTGGCCCAGCAGTCTGCGCCAGCCATTCCCATCGGTCAGGAGTGCGATGCAGTCAGCGACCGACTCTGGCTGGCGAAAGTCAGTGGCTGTTGAATTTGAGGGTGTGATTCTCCAGATTCGTCCGCGATCTTCACCTGCTCGCCAGTCCATCTTCGCGGCGACATCATCGGGGACAAATTTCGGATGTTCGACCCATAGTCGGTACATGTCTGCGAGGTACAGGGAGCCGTCGGGGCCAGTGGCGAGGCTGGCGGGGCGAAACCATGTGTCGGTGGACGTTAGAAAATCGGCGGTTTCGCGTGCGCGGGAGGAGGTGAATCCGGCGCCGTCAGCGGTGATGATGGAGCGAGTGACGAGGTGTCCGACGGGTTCGCAGACGAAGACTGAAGTGTCGGATTCCGGTCCGGCAAGGCCTCCGCGATATGCAGTGACACCGCAGGCAGACGTATGGGTTCCGGCGTGCGCGAGCCAATTGCTTTTCATGGCTACCCTCGGGTAGACGCGGGTTTTTTCACCGGCCGGACCGGCGTCGGTATGTCCCGCAGCGATTCCGGCAAACGGATTGCGGGCCACCTGTTCCAGGCTGAACATTGCTACCATGGAGGGGTTGCGATTGGAGCTGAAGAAGCGACGGCCGAAGCTGTCGACAGTGTTGCCGAATTGTCCGGCACCGGCGACGGCTTCAAATTTCATGGTGCAGGGGTCGAAGCAGAAGTCGACTCGGGGAATATCGACAGGTTCGGTGGATTCAAAGCCTGGGCGAACGCAGCGAACCTTTCCATGGCCATAGGTGCACCAGATGCGATTATCGAGTCCCATTCGTGGGCAGCCAATCTGCATTTGGGGGTGGGCCGGAGTGAATCCTTCGAACCAGGTTTCCGTGCGGTCGGCCGCGCGATCGTGGTTGTCGTCCGGAAGGTACACGATTGTGGTTTCCGTGCACGCCAGAACTCCGGTGCCCCATGCAAGTACGCTGTGGCAGAATTTCAGGTGTTGGGCGAAGACGGAGCGTTGGTCCATTTTTCCATCGTGATTCAGATCTTCGAGCAGCACGATCTGTGAGAGTGCGGCGGTGTCTGGTTTGAGAGGGCCTGTTGGATAGTCGCCATATTCGGCGACAAACATGCGGCCATTGGCGTCGAAGTCGATGGCAACGGGATCGAAGACGAGGGGTTCTGCGGCGACGAGTTCGATTTGAAAGCCGGGTTCAATTTCAAAGCAGGCTGCGGATTCTGCGGGCGATTTTGGCAAAGCCGTGGGCTGGTCGATCCAGTGTCGGCCTCCGCGTTGTTGTTCAACGGAATTGACGAGGTCTTCGGCGGGAGGCTGAGGCAGTGTGATCAGTACAGGCAGGAGCAGGTACGCCAGCTGCAGCGACGTCAGCATCGGGAACTCCGATCATTGCGGGTCAGGGAGAAGGCCGTTCAGTGCGAAAAGCTCTGGCATGGAAAAAACGCACAATCCGGGGAGGTTCATTTTGTCAGTATCAGACGGCGGATGCCAGCGTGATTTGCGGAGCGTGTCAGCGTCGTGCATGAATTGTATCGGACAGCCATGGATCGGCGGTGAAGATTGTCTGCAGCGGGATGCGGAGCAGTGCGATCCAGTCAGCATCGGGCGGCATGCTGCGGGCAGGCAGGAGGGATCCATCTGTCAGCCCGGATTGAATGATTTTCAGGGTGTCCAGCATTTTCCGGCGGAACTGCAGCAGTTGTTCGGGGCTGAGATCTGATCGCAGCAGGGTGGTTTGGGTCTGTGTGCGACTTCTTTCGAGGCGAGCGAGTCCGGAGTGCTGACTGCGGAAGAGGAAGCCATCGACAAATGCTCGCCGCAGTTTTCCGGCGTGGTCGAAGTGATAGACCTGATTTTGTCCGAAGAAGAAGCTGGGGGCTGCTCCTCGAAAGCCGACGGTGAGGGGTTCGTGGAGAGTCGGCAGCAGGAATTCGGCGCGGGGCAGCAGTGCGGTGGCCTCGCGGATCAGGTCTTCGCGTTCGGATTCGTGGCGATCCATGCAGATGGGGAGTTGCCCGTGGGGCGTGCAGGAGAGGAGAGGAGTGGATTGAGGTTGAACGATTCCCGTGGAGTGTAGCAGGATTTCGTGTGCTGGAAACCGGCGCTGGTCTGCGGGTTGATTTGTATGCAGAGCTGCGGATGGTAGATTTCGGTCGGCGTTTTGGGCTGTTTTTGCAGGCGACGGGCTGTGCAGCGAAAGGTGTGGTGTGTGATGGTGCTGATGCGGTTGATTGCGGCCATACTGGTATTGGTATCGATTGGGTCAGTGCGAGCGGCGGATCCTCCAGAAAAGATGGCAGCGATTGAGGGAGTCACGGAGTATCGTTTTGGGAACGGTGCGAGGGCGTTGCTGTTTCCGGATGCATCACAGCCAACGATTACGGTGAACATGACCGTACTTGTGGGGTCTCGCCATGAGGGTTATGGTGAAGCTGGTATGGCGCATCTGCTGGAGCATCTGGTTTTCAAGGGGACTCCCACATTTCGTGACGTACCGAAGGCACTTCGTGATCACGGTGCCAGTTTCAACGGGACGACCAACCAGGATCGAACCAATTATTTTGAGACACTTCCGGCGACGGATGAAAACCTGGAATTTGCGATACATCTGGAATGTGATCGACTGGTCAACAGCTTCATTGACCGGGAGGATTTGCTGAAGGAATTCACGGTTGTTCGCAATGAATTCGAGCGTGGAGAGAACAGTCCTGAGGGGGTGTTGTTTCAGCGGGTGATGGCTGCTGCATACGAGTGGCACAACTATGGCCAGACCACGATTGGGAATCGTTCAGACATCGAGCGTGTACCGATTGAGAATCTGCAGGCGTTTTATCGTCGTTATTACCAGCCGGACAATGTGGTGCTGATTGTGACGGGGCGTTTTGAGGAGTCGAAGGCACTGGAGCTGCTGGGGAAGTATCTGGGGTCGATACCGCGACCGGAGCGTCGTCTGGATGCCACCTACACTGAAGAGCCGGCGCAGGATGGAGAGCGGGAGGTGATTCTGAGGCGTGTCGGTGGTGTGGGGGCTGTTGTGGCTGCGTATCACATGCCTGCCGCATCGCATGAGGACTGGGCGGCTCTTTCAATTCTGGGGAGTGTGTTGTCGGAGACGAAGGTTGGCCGTCTGGATCGTGCGCTGGTGGAAACAAAGATTGCCACGAGTGCAGCGGGCCGGTCGGACAGTTCGCATGATCCGGGATTGTTTACATTTTCAGCGTCTCCGGTGGAGGGGCGTCTGAATGAAACTCGCGAGTTGCTGCTGAAGACGATTGATGAACTTGGCAGTATCGAGTTTTCGGCTGAGGAAGTTGAGCGAGC
>CAITYU010000089.1 GCA_903896675.1 uncultured Planctomycetaceae bacterium | reverse complement strand
GGGCGTGATCGAGTTCCCAGTCTGGTGGACGCTGATGGCTGGCTGCATCGACGGAAGGAAGATGTGCAGCGTTTGTCGCGTCCGGCGGAGGTGGAGACAGAGCTGCGAGCACAGATTGACCGAGCGTTGCGGGCGGGCATTCGTCTCAGCCATCTCGATACTCATATGGGCACGGTGGTGTCGACGGGGGAAATGCTGGAAATTTATGTGCGGCTGGGTTTGGAGTATCGGCTGCCGGTGATGATCATGAGAAATATCGATCCACAGCTGGCTCCCGATTATCCGGACCTTGCGGGTAAGAGTCTGTTGTACATTGAGGCATTGCGGGCCGAAGGGCTGCCGGCGATTGACTGGTTGTATCAGTTTTATGAGGGCAGCGATCATGCGGTCAGGAAAAAACGCTATCTGGACACGTTTCGCGGTCTGCAGCCGGGTGTTTCGCAGATGATTATCCATTGCGGTACTGACGATGCTGAGCTGCAGGCGATTACGGGCAGTCATTTTCTGCGTGGGGATGACACTCGGATTTTCTCAGACCCGGCAGTAAGGGCCGAAATTGAGGGGCTGGGAATTGAGCTGCTGTCGTGGACTCAATTGCGTGTTCGGGCTGGTCGTCCGTGACTGTCTGTGCCGTCGATTGCCTCCTTGCTGTGACCGTCTATGATTTCTGCAGGCAGCGGGATGTCGCTGGCCTGTTTTCGGTAAGCTGATTGGGGGAATCCATGGATCCGATGTTCATTCTTTCTCTGGTGTCGCGCTGGATTCATGTGGGTACGGCGGTTGTGCTGGTGGGCGGATTATTTGCTTTGCGGTTTGTGGTACATCCGGTACTGGCGGGGCGTCCGGACGATCTGGCTGCGATTCGCGGTCGGTGGAAGAAGTATGTGCACGGTGGGATTGCATTGCTGCTGTTGTCCGGAGCATTCAACTACTGGCGGGCGATTGCGGCGGGTCGTGTGGATGGCATTTATCACGCCATGGTGGACACCAAGATTCTGCTGGCGATGGGTTCCTTTTTCCTGTCGTCGGCTCTGGTTGGTCGTTCCGCCGGGACTCAGAAATTCCGCGATGCAGCACCGAAGTGGGCGGGTGTGGTTCTGTTGCTGGGGGCTGTGATCATTGGGCTGAGTGGCGTGGTGAAAGTGCGTGACAACGCGAAGCAGGCCGAACTGGCGAAAGCAGCGGCTGGAGCAGCGGGAGCGGTTGCAGCTGAGAAGTAGTGCGGCCTCAGGCAATCTGAAATTCGGTTCGCAGGGCGGTCAGTGCCCGGGCGGATTCCTGCGAGCCTACGACGATGCTGATTTTAATTTCACTGGTACTGATCATATCCACATTGATGCGGTTTTCTGCCAGTGTGCGGAAGACGCGTCGGCCCACATCTGTGTGGCTGCGGAGGCCAATGCCAGTGATGATCAGCTTGCAGATTTCCGAATCCGAGTTCAGTACGGCGGCCGGATAGTGTGAACTGAGGACTGTGTGCAGCAATTGCAGGCAGCGTGGTCCGTCAGCGGCAGGTACAGTGAATGAGATGCTGGCGATGCCGGCACGCGGGGTATTCTGGACGATGAGGTCGACGAGGATTCCTCCTTCGGCGACGGCCGCAAAGACTGTGCAGGCGACTTCCGGGAGGTCCGGCAGATTGCTGAGGCTGATGCGGCACTGATCGGTATCTGAGGTGATGTCGCTGACGAGGATGCTTTCCATACTGGAAAGTCGGGAGACGATATCGGCTACCACCTCATCACTGGCGGGGGCAACGGAATTCCCGCTGTCGGCAGGCCGACCGCAGCCTGGCAGCGGCGGGGTGGGCTGATTGAGCCCGAAGCCGTCGTGCACTGCAAGGATGGCATCGTTGCAGCGATCACTGTCGATCAGGACAGAGATTTTGATTTCGCTTGTGGTGACCACGTGAATTTTCATGTGGCTGTCAGACAGGATCTGAAACATCCTTGCGGCCACTCCGGTATGCATCTGCATGCCGTGTCCGACGATGGACACTTTGGACAGCCCGGTGGTCTTGTGTACGGCCTGTGCCGAGAGGGCCCTGGCGGCTGCGGATACGACCTCCATGGCGGCCGGAAGTTCTTCTTCCGAGACGGTGAATGATACGTTGGCGAGCCCTTCAGCGGCGGCGTTCTGTACGACCATATCGACCGGAATGCGGGCACTGGAGAGTGCTGTGAACAGGCTGCTCATGACGCCGGGCTGATCCGGCAGACCGATCAGCGTGATCAGGGCTTCGTTGCGGACAAAAGCGACTCCGGTGACGACGGGCTGGGCTGTGCCATTCTGGGGGGCGATGAGGGTGCCGGGGCCGTCGGAGTACGACGGTCGGACGCGCAGGTTGACGGCGTATTTCTTGGCGAACTCAATGGATCGTGAGTGCATGACTCCGGCGCCCAGACTGGCCAGTTCCAGCATTTCGTCGTAGGAGATGCGTTCGACTTTACGGGCATCTGAGACGACTCGCGGATCCGTCGTGAAGACTCCTTCGACATCTGTGTAGATTTCGCACAGTTCCGCGTCGAGTACGGCGGCGAGTGCGGTGGCGGTTGTGTCACTGCCGCCTCGTCCGAGGGTGGTGATGTTCATGGCAGCGTCGACGCCCTGAAACCCGGCTGCGATCACGATGGCCCCGGCAGCCAGATGTTCGCGGATGCGGGCGGTGGAAATGCTGACGATGCGGGCTTTTGTGTGCGTGGTGTCAGTGAGCACGCCGATCTGAGCGCCGGTCAGGCTGATCGCTTCCTGGCCCAGCTCGTGCACGGCCATGGCCAGCAGAGCCACAGATTCCTGTTCGCCCGTGGACAGGAGCATATCCATTTCCCGGGGGCGTGGTGTCGAGGTGATACTGCGGGCGAGGTCAATGAGTTCATCGGTTTTGTGGCCGCGAGCGCTGACGACGACGACCACGTCGTGACCGGCCTGCCGGGCTTTGACTGCGCGTGCAGCAGCAATTCTGATCTTTTCTGCATTGGCGACGCTGGTTCCACCGAACTTCTGGACAATCACCGACACTGTAAGCGCTTTCGGAAAAACGAAGGAATTCAGGACAGCGAGGACGGGTCGGCCTGCCGATCTGAAGGAAACAGATCGACGGCTGCGAATGGTCGGCAATTGTAGGGACTTTCCAGCCCGGTTGTCGTGAAACCGCCGGAATTTGCTGAGTTCCGGAATTTTGCACAGGGAGGTGATCAGGGTGGATCGGATCCGGGAACGGTTGCTGGCTGCGGTGGTGATCTGTGCGGGGTTTTCCACAGGTGGCGTGACCGCTGTCATGGCTGTGGATGAATCGCTGGCAGCGACGGTCAGTCGGGGAGCGGCGCCGGCAGCAGCGGCAGAATCTGCCGGAACACTGATTCTGCTGCTGAATCGTCCGATCAGTATTTCTGAAACGCAGTTGCGGCGGGTCGCCGGGCAATTGTGGTCGACGGCCGAGATTGAGATTCGTCGTGGAACAGGGCCGGAAGCTGCAGGGGTGACAGTGCGGGGAGAGTCGGGAGAAGTCTTCCTTGTGAAGGCAGGCGGTGTCAGTCTTTCGCTGGCTCTGGAACGACGACCGTTTGCATCTGCGGAGGAGATTGCAGGGGCGGAGGATGCGACGGAGCGGCTGGTGCTGGAGCAGCATCGTGGCTGGCTGTCGGCGGGTGTTTACAGCGTTGAGTCGAATCGGGCGACGATGGCCGACTGTGGTCGACTGCTGGCAGCGTTGCTGGAGCAGCGGGTGATACCGGAGGGAGTGACCTGTGGTTTACTGGTTCCGGCGGAGGAGATTTTGCTGCCGTGGAGCCGGATTGAAGTGGAGGCATTATCGTTGCTGCGGTCAGAGGATCCGGCAGCGGCGCTGGGGATGAGCAGGCATGCGCCGGTGCTGAGTGCGACCCGGCATGCCATCGCCGTGCGTCAGGCGGCGGAGCAGGCGCGAGCGGGTTGGGCCGACTTCGAGGCTGCTTTTGCGGGTCGGGCTGATATGGGATCGACCGGGCACAGTGTGCTGGCGGAGTTTACGGAGGGGGCTGAGAAGGAGCTGATGTGGCTGGAGGTGCGAGAGTTGCGGGGAGGTCGGGTTTACGGACGACTGGCCAATCAGCCGCAGGCGCTGCGTGGTCTGCGGGAGGGTGCGGCGGTGGAGGTGTCGGAGACAGCGGTGCTGGACTGGGTTTTTGTGAAACCGGCAGGCAATGAGCTGCAGGGGGCCTTTCTTTCGCGATTGCTGCAGCCTGACCGAACGGCTTTGGGCGTGGATCGTGGTGGGAATTCCGGGCAGCGGCGCTGAGGTGGAGGCGGGAGTCTGACTGTCATTCCGGCGTGACGCTGCGACACAGCAGTTCGACGACCTGTTCGACGGTCAGTTCCGAGGTGTCGACGATGACAGCGTCGCTGGCTGGCTTCATGGGTGCCAGAGCGCGTTTTTCATCGCGTTCATCGCGCTGTCGAATCTGTTCGCGAATTTCCTCCCATGACCCAGGCTGACCTTTCTGGTCGAGTTCTGCGAGTCGTCGGCGTGTGCGGGCATCGAGGCTGGCGGTGAGAAAGTATTTATGGCGTGCGTGCGGGAAGACGACGGTTCCCTGATCTCGGCCTTCGGTGACGAGGCCTCCGCTTTCGCCGATCTGCTGCTGCTGTTGTACGAGGCTGGCGCGGACAGCGGGATTGGAAGCAACGATGGAGGCGGCTGTAGCGACTTCCGGCATGCGGATTTCGGAGGTGACATCCTGCTGATTCAGCAGCAGTCGATTGTCGTGGAAGCGGATGCTGCAGCCGGCCGCGATTTGTGAGACAGCCTGAGCATCGTGCTGATTGGTATGACTGCGGAGCACAGCGAGGGCCACGGCGCGGTACATGGCACCGGTGTCGAGAAATCGCAGTCCGAGGCGATGAGCGAGGAGGCGGGCCACGGTGCTTTTTCCGGAGCCAGCGGGTCCGTCGATGGTAATGATCATGATTGCCGTTGTGAAACTGGGGGGAATCCGGTACTGGCGGGGCCCTGACGGCTGCCGTCTGTGAATTGTAGCTGAATTCGCTGCAGTCTACTCGCAAAACGGTTCCGGAAAAGTGCAGGTTTGATGAAACACGCGCCGTGTGCTGTATCCGGCTGCAGGTGGATTGTAGAATTTCGTACAGCGGTATGCCGGTTCATAATCGTGCAACGGGGCACGGGGGAGCAGGATCAGTGGTCACACCGGGTGGAGCGGGCAGGATTCAGGAATTGCGGCGGGCTTTGCAGCTGGCAGAGCCTTCGGCATTTCTGGCGGAGCCGCGAGTAATTCGGCGGGTGATTCGTGAGCGTCATGGTTTTGTCAAACTGTCGACGGCGATTCCGCATGCGGACAGTCAGCTGGTTCCTGCGGGTGAGTTGCGTGAGCTGGTGCATCCGGACGAGCTGGGGCTGTCCGATTTTCAGAGTCTGCCGGAAACGTGTCTGCTGATCAGTCAGCCTGCGGAGGACGAGCTGCAGCACTGGCCTGTGCAGGAGTTGCTGCAGCAGGTCTGGCGGCGTTTGTTTCATGCCGTGATTGACCGTGAGCTGCAGCGGAAGCTGTCGGGTGTGTCTGAGCGAGCAGAGATTCAGCAGCGAATAGCGAGTCTTGGTCAGGTGGCTTTTGATGAAGCGCACTTCGTGCTGCGTGCTGAGACTCGGCTTGTGGATCCGGAGTCCCGGACTGAGGCGTGGCGTGAGTTCTGTGCGGTGTATCTGGAGCTGCGCTGGTTTGAGCCGGATCTGCTGAGGGTTTGGTTTCCGTCTCTGACGGAGTCTCGGCTGGTGGATGTGCTGCTGGAGTCTGACATTGCGGGCGAGCGGATTTTTGAGAGGACGAGGCTGTATGGAGCGACGTCGCCTGATCTGACGACGCATCTGCAGCGTGACGAAGAACGCCTCGTCAGTACTCGACGTGAGTGGTTTCAGGGTGCCGGTTCAGCACCATCGGATCGTGCGTGGCTGCGGGCCTCGCGTCGTCGTGAGCGTGCTCGCGAGCGTGGCAATACGGTCGGTGCGATCGTGAGTGCCATGCAGGCGGCTCAGCGGGCAGTGACGGAGGATAAGCGTCAGGCGGCGGTGGAGTCCGCGCGACAGGAGATTCGTCTGCTGGTGGAACGGCTGCAGCGAGCGATCAGTTTTACTGAGCACGAGGCGGAGGCGTGGCGGGCGTCGTTGTGGGAACTGGCGACGAATGCGATTCACGGTTTCTGGAATTCTGAGAAGCGTCTGTTGTTTGACCTGCAGAAGGTGTGTCTGGACAACGAACGGGTGAATTACAAGGTGGATCTGGTGACGTGGCTGGCCAGTCGTGGGGGGCGTCCCCTGCGGCGTCCTCTGCACAGCCTGCGGGAAGTGCTGATGACTCGCCATCTCAGCAGTGCTGAGGCTCGTCTGGTGCACGTCAGGCTCAGTGGTGCTGAGCGTGACCGGCTGACGAAACTGCTGCACGATGCGGCACATCTGTCTGAGCTGCAGATGCGGGATCGTATGCGTCCTGTGCTGCAGCAGACGCTGCGTGAAGTGGGACTGGTTCCTCGAAATGTCCCCGAACAGACGGCTCTGGACAAACTGGTGGACGATGCCCTCGACTGCATTGTCAGTCGAGGTTATCTGACGCTGGGTTATCTGCGGGATTCCATCAGTCGCAATGATCTGAAGCTGCCTGATCTGACCGACATGCGGGATTTGTGGCAGGGGGATTATCTGCTGCGAGCGGACGATCGTCTGGCGTTGTCGATGGACGGTGTGTATCAGCGGGGCGAGTTTTACCTGCGGTGGCTGCAGACGACCAGTTCCATATTTTTCGGAAATCGGGCGGGACGTTTTGCCACGCTGTTTCTGCTGATTCCGTTTGGCGGGGCGCTGGTGATTGTGGAGGGTGTGCGGCACCTGGCGCATCTGTTTCATCGCAGGCCGGCGGCCGTGGTGACGTCAGGTGACGCGCGGCAGTCATCCGGTGGGCCGTCAGTTGTTGAGCAGTCTGCGGGGGTATCTGCTGAATCTGCGGTGTCCGAGAGTGCTGGTCGGGCTGAGCGGGATTCGGTGCAGACAGAGCGGCAGTTGACTGAAGTCGTGGGTGTTTCCGGTCGTGCTGTGACTGAAGCTGCGGGTGGTCAGGCGACATCGGCGACAGATACGGCAACATGGGTGCTGGGGCTGGGTTTTCTGCTGATGGCATTGATCCATCTGACTCAGTTTCGTCGGCGGTTTTTTCGGTTACTGCGTTCGACTGTGCGGTTGCTGAAGTTGGGACTGATTGAGTATCCGCTGCGAATTGCTCGACTGCCGCTGGTGCAGTCGATCTGGCGTCATCGTGTGGCGGTCAGATTTCGGCGAGTGGTGGTGGTGCCTGGTGCTGCAGCGTGGTTGTTGTTTCGCGGGATTCCGGGACTTCTGCTGGATGCTCCGCCGGGCTGGCTGTGGTTTCTGTGCGGCTTCAGTGTGTGCAGTCTGGCGTTGAATTCGCGGCCAGGTCGGGATGCTCAGGAGCTGACATCGGAGTGGCTGGCGAATGCGTGGCATAAGTTGCAGGCGCGAATCTTTGTGGCTCTGCTGGATTTGCTGCTGGAATTCTTCCGGATGGTATTGAATCTGATTGAGCGTTTTCTGTATGCGGTGGATGAGTGGCTGCGTTTTCACAGTGAAGAGAGCTGGCTGTCGATTGTGGTGAAGGCCGTGCTGGGCGTGGTCTGGTCATTCGTTTCGTTTCTGATTCGGATTTACGTGAATCTGCTGATTGAACCGACGTTTCACCCGGTGAAGCATTTTCCGGTGGTCACGGTGGCACACAAGATGATTCTGCCCGGGCTGGTGCTGTTGCAGGGCAGCATGGTGACGCTTCTGCAGCCGTATCTGGGTCGGGTGCTGGCGGAATCGGTGACGTGGTTCAATATCTTTTTCATTCCGGGGATCTTTGGATTTGCGGTGTGGGAGCTGAAGGAAAACTGGCGGTTGTATGCTTCGAACAGGCGTCCGCGCCTGATGCCGGTTGCGGTAGGCAGTCATGGTGAGACGGTAGCGCGACTGCTGCGTCCCGGTTTCTATTCGGGAACACTTCCGAAGATTTTTCGTCGACGTCGTCGGCTGGAGCTGCAGCAGCCGTCTTTTCGTCGTTTCAGTGCGCGTCGTTCGGTGCAGAGCCAGCTGGAGCACGTGGAGGACGCGATTCGCAATTTTGTGAAGCGTGATCTGATTCGCGTGCTGCAACTGTGTCCGGTCTGGGCGGGTACGGGCATCCGGTGTGCTCGTGTCAGTTCAGCATCCAACAGTTTTCTGGTGGACATCGAGTGTCCTCTGCTGGGTGAGGAGCCGATTCGTCTGTTGTTTCAGGAGCAGAGCGGCTGGGTTGTGGCGAGTGTGGATCGGCCGGGATGTCTGCGATTTGCGTCTGCGGATCAGTTGCGATCGCTGCAGCATGCACTGGAAGGGTTTTACCGCAAGTGTGGCATCGATATGGTGCGTGAGCAGTTGGAGAGTGCCTTTGTGCATGGTCACCCGTATGACATCAACGGTGACAGTCTGGTGATGTGGCCTGGGGGCAATTTCAGCCGGGAGATTGTGGCTTTGCTGGTGCAGAAGAGGCAGCTGCGTCCGTTGCCGGCTGCAGAAGCTCAGCAGGCTGGTCTGTTGCCGGCAGATCGGCAGGCTGTGATTTTCAATGAATCGGGAACCGTCTGGTCGGACTGGATTCGTCGCTGGGAAGCGGGTGCGCAGGGGCTGCCGCAGGCCTGTCTGCAGTCACCAGGGATTGTGTTACTGTTACCCACCGGGAATACCTGAAGCGGTGTGGTGTTCGTCAGGGCGTGTGCCGGTTTGCGAGCAGTTCGGCGATCTGCACGGCATTGGTGGCGGCGCCTTTTCGCAGGTTGTCTGACACGCACCAGAAGGTGATGCAGTTGGGGTGTGAGAGATCCCTGCGGATGCGTCCCACGAACACGTCATCGCTGCCATCGCAGATGGAGGGCATTGGGTATTGGCCGAGATTCGGGTCATCGAGGACTTTGATGCCGGGGAAGGATTCGAAGAGCTGTCGGGCTTCAGCGACGGAAACCGGGCGTTCGGTTTCGACGTTGATGGTTTCGCTGTGGCAGTTGGAGACGGGGATGCGAATGCAGGTGGGGCAGACCTGAATGGAGTCATCGCCGAGGATTTTTCGGGTTTCGAAGATCATTTTGAGTTCTTCGCTGGTGTAGCCATCCTGTTTGAAGCTGCCAATCTGGGGGATGGCGTTGAAGGCGATGGGGTAGCGAAAGGCCTTGTAATCGTAGTTTGTGGAATTGAGGACTGCTCGGGTTCCTTCGAGCAGGTCTGCGGTTCCCTGCAGACCGGCACCGCTGGTTGCCTGGTAGGTGCTGACGACGACTCGGCGGACGCGGGCGGCGTCGTGCAGTGGTTTCAGTGCGACGACCATCTGTGTCGTTGAGCAATTGGGGCTGGCGATGATCCCGGTTGCGGAGAGCGCCGCCTGGGGGTTGATCTCGGGGATTACCAGAGCGACATCCGGGTGCATTCGCCAGTAGCCGGATTCGTCGATGACGCGACAGCCAGCGCGGATGGCTGAAGGCAGGAATTCTGCGGCGGTTTCATCGGGAGTGCTGGCGATGACGAGATCGACGCCCTGAAAGCAGTCGTGGGTCAGTTCTTCGACGGTGATGCGACTGCCTGCGAAGTCGATCTGCTGGCCGGCGCTGCGAGCGGAGGCGAGCAGCCGGAATTTTCGGGCTGGAAAGCGACGCTGTTCAAGGAGCTGCAGGATGATTCGTCCGACGGCACCTGTGGCTCCGGCCACAGCAACAGTATTAAACACGGCAGTTTCCCTGGTGATCTTTCCGAAAATCAACGATAATCGCGACGGTACGTCGGCCAGCCGGTATTCCGGCGGGTGGAAAAATAACGAGTCTGAGCGGAATTTCCACAAATGTCAGACAAAGCGGTCCGCCCTGCGTGTTTTGGGAAGAAATGATGGACGGGGATTTTCAGTTGCAGGTCCGACACTGTGCTCAGCGACTGTCTCAGTCGCCAGAGGCAGCGCTGGCTGAACTGTTTGATCTGACAGCAGAGCGACTGGTACGGTACGCGATGTCTGTCACGTCGTCTCAGGCAGACGCAGAGGATGCTCTGCAGGGGGCCTTCTCAAGGATCGCTCGGCGTCCGCAACTGCTTGTGGCTGCGAAACTTCCGTGGTCTTACATGCTGCGAGCTGTCCGCAATGAAGCTTTACGGCTTCTGCAGCGGAGCAGTTCACAGAAGCGTCTGCAGGTTCCGACGTCTGCTGTTCAGTCAACACCGGAACAGCAGGTGTTGCAGCAGGAGGTGTCAGAAAGTGTGCGTAGAATTCTGAAGAGTTTACCAGCGGAGCAGTCGGAGGTGGTAACACTGAAGCACTGGGAGGATCTGACGTTTGCAGAAATCGCTGAAGTTCTCGGGATTTCTCAGAACACAGTCGCCAGTCGCTACCGTTATGCCATGGAAAAGCTGCAGCGTGCTTTGGAGGGCCTTGTGCGGTAACAGTGGCTTTCTGCGGTAATAATTGCAGCGGCGTGCAGTGAACGGGTCTGGATTTTTTGAAAACAAGTCTGGTTGACGCTATGAGTGGTGGGACGCTATGAGTGGTGGACTGTCGGGGATACCGGAGCCAGTGACGCCCGAGCATGATCTGTTGCGCGGGGCTGCTCCGCGGGTGCGACTTTCTGCCGGGCTGCGGCAACAGGTTCTGGCAACCGCTGCTGTGCAGTACCAGCTGGGGCGGCGACAGCGTCTGCTGACGCGTGCTGGTGTGATTGCGACGGTGGTATTGTGCGTGGCTGGGGCGATCTGGCGGCTGAGTCAGCCTGCCGCACCGGTTCCGGCTGCTGCGAAGACGCCGGTGGTCATACCGGTGGTTCCGCGGCCTGTCCCGTCAACTCCTTCGGCGACGCTGCCATCGACCTCGTCCGGAGGCTCGGATATAATGCCAGCGCCGCAGGGTAAAATGCCCTCGGTTGAGTCGATTCAGGCGGTTCCGCTGCTGCGGCCGCTGTAACGTCCTGTCAGCTTGAAATTTCCCCGTCTGTCCTGATGCTGTTGAAGATGCCAGACCCTGCTCGTTACCAGATTCCTGATCCGTCGGTTCGTTTGACAGATGAACTGATCATGCAGCATATTGGTCGGGGCAGTCGCGTGATTGACCTCGGATGTGGCGACGGTCGTCTGATGCAGCGGCTCAGTGAAGAGTTACGCTGTGATGTGCTGGGGATCGAGGTTGATCATCAGAACATCACTTCTGTCGTCCAGCGGGGTTTGCCGGCGATTGAGGCGGATCTTGATCGTGGGCTGCAGGACATTCCGGACGACAGTTTTGACTTTGCCGTCCTCAGTCAGACTCTGCAGCAGGTCCGCAATCCGCGTCGACTGTTGTCAGAGATGCTGCGAGTGGCGCGTCGAGCTCTGGTGGTAGTACCGAATTTCGGTCACTGGCGTGTGCGTCTGGAAGTGTTGCGTCGCGGTCGTACTCCGGTCACGGAGTCGTTTCCGTGGGAGTGGTATGAGACACCGAACGTGCATTTCATGTCGATGCGTGACTTCCGGTCTCTGATGGAGCGGATGGGTTTGCGGGTAGTGATTGAAAGTCCGATTATTCGTGGCCGTGCCGTGGACCGCCTGCTGGCGTCCAATCTGCGAGCTGACAGCGCTTTTTATCTTGTTGAGCGTGGTGGCTGAGGCAGTGGTCACCTGGCCGATTGATTCAAGCGAGCAGTTTCTGCCGCGACTGTGACCGGTGATTGGTGGTTTGGGGGTGTTTGGGTTGCCGGGGAGCTTTGCGGGGTTCTCGGTTTAAGCCGTGGCAGTTCGAGCCGCCGGGGTTCATATTGACCTTGAATCCGGAATCCTCGTAATTTTCCACTGTTGTGGCCCTGGTCGAACGGATTTGCGCGGGTGGACGTCTGCTTAACGCAGTCCGTGGCCATGGGATTCTGGTGCGAGGCAATGGAATATCGGCTGCCCATCATTCTGATTTGCCTGTTGTTCACTGCCCGGATTGAGGCAGATGAGCGCGTTGTCGATGCTGCGCCCACTCCGCGGGACCGGCAGTCTGCGATTCTGGTGCTGACCGATGGGACTGTGCTGGAGACATCATTGCGGGTGCAGGGTGGTGGCTATAGTGTGGAGGTTGCCGGAGGCCGTCAGTTCATAGAGTCATCGCGAGTGCGTTTTCTGGCGGACGATCGTGTGGATGCGTGGCGTCAGATGCGGGCATCTTTTCAGGAGCTGACGCCGGAGGTGCATTTGCAGTTGGCACGCTGGTGTCTGAAGAATGGTCTGCCGAAGCAGGCGGAGCGTGAGGCTCTGGATGCGCTGCGTCTGGATCCTCATCGGCAGGATGCGAAACGGATGCTGGAACAACTGGCTGCGGGTGGTGCCGAGCGTGGTGCTCGTCAGTCTGGTGCTGGGAGTGTGCTGATGCCACCGTTGCCTGCTGCGGGTGCAGCAGCGGCGGCCCGTTCACTGGCCGGTCTGCGACGGGTCACTGCTCAGCAGTTTGTGCGCAGTGTGCAGCCTCTGTTATCGAGCAAGTGTGCGACGGCTGGCTGTCATGGTGTGAACGCCGAGTCTGAATTTCAACTGCTGTCTGTCCGCAATGGCTCGGATCCGCGAACGGCCGAGCAGAATCTGCTGGCGGTGCTGAAGCAGGTCAGTTTTTCGGAGCCGTCGCGGAGTGCGTTGCTGCAGCATGCGGGGCTGGCTCATGGCGGTCAGTTGGATCTGCCTCTGCGAGGGCGTACCGGAGCAGCGCAGATGCAGACGCTGCGGCAATGGGTGCTGGCTGCGGCTGCAGATCTGGCACCGGGTGAAAATCGAGAACTGGCGGGATCGTCGGAAGCGGAGCGGGTGGCTCTGCCGGTGGCGGAATCAACGGACAGTGGCCCTGCTGAGGCTGCGGATCTGCCCGAGGAGACTCATGGGCGACTGCAGGACGGTGCTGCTGTGGATCGTGAATTTCTGGCGGAAGCAAAGCGTTCACTGAGGAATGATCCGTTTGATCCGGCGGTGTTCAATCGTCGGCATCATGCGAACCGCAGTGAACAGTGAACGGTTTGATGGAAAGACAGAGAGGCGTGAGCTATGAACAGATGGACGTCTGCCGGGCTGCTGGGAACACTGCTGCTGGTTCCGGGTTGCGGAACGATGGGTCTGATGACTCGCAGTTCGTACTCCACGATTCGCGACCCGTTTCTTGAGGGGGCCGAGGATCGGTCTGCAGGAGATCGCGGCGACGCTGAGAGTGGTGATCTGGCGGGGCGAGTCGCGGTGGATGCTGATCCAGCGGGGCCGGCGCCATTGCCGGGTTCAGCGGGCCGAGCGAGTCTGGACAGTCTGGACGCATCGTCTGCGGGGCCGGCGGCGGCCACTGCGGTCTATCCCGCTGATGGGGAATCAGAAGAGGCGGTGCTGCAAACGATGAAGGGCCCTGCCCTGGCCGGTTTTCTGCGTACCGGTCGTACTCCTGACGGCCGGACTGGTGCGGCCGTGATCGGGGATTCCGGAGCCGGGGTGCGATCGCGAACGAGTGGTGGCAATGGCGAGGCTGCTCTGGAGCTGCCGCGTGCAGCTGCACTGGTGCGACAGTCACCTGCGGCCGAAGCTGCTGCGATGAACGCAGTGAGTTCTGAAGTGGATGGATTCAGCAGTTTCCTGGCTACCGGTCCGAGGACCACTGCTGCGGCGGGTAAGACTGCTGCGACCAGCAGCCCGGCTGCGGCTGAGGATTTTTCTGAGTTTGCCAGTCGTCGTCAGGCGGAGTGGAAGCAGAAGCCGGCGGGAAAATCGGGTGTTGTGCAGACGTCAGCGGTGGCGGAAAGTCCGGCGGACACGGGTACACGCAGTGAACGCATGAAGACCCTTCCTGCACAGCCGGCGGGTAAGGCCTCGGAACTGAATCCCTTTGAGGATCTGCCGGCCTTTGATACAGTCGAGGGATCTGCTCAGCAGCAAAGCGGTGCAGCCACGTTTGATGAGACGTTTGGCGGCAAAGCGGACTGGAAGCCGGCAGAATTTGAACCTTGATTCCGCGCGGTGCACAGTGCCGGGGGTGAACGTCAATGCGTCCGAAAATGACTGCCGGCATGGTCGGCATGGGTATGATCTTTGACGATACTTACCGCCCGTTTTTTGAAGCTGTGGCTCGCGAGGGTCTGCAGGATCGACGTTTTGGGGATGTCGATGTGCAGCTGGTGGCAGTTGCCACAAAGACGGGCAGTCGTGCTGAACGTTATCTGCAGCAGTCTGCGGGGCGCATGCCGGCGTTTGAAAACTGCGCCGGTGATTCGGCCGTGCAGCAGATGCTGAAGCATCGCCCGACGTTTGCCTGTGTGGCGACTCCTGACAACAGGCACTTTGAAGCAGCGCGGGAGATTCTGGAAGCGGGCGTGCATCTGCTGGTGGAAAAACCATCAGTGCTGTCGCTGAGTGAACTGGATGAGCTGACGTCGATTGCCGAGCGACGGGGTGTTCTGGCACGAGTGGTGTATCACAAGCTGCTGGATCCGGATCACAAGAAGCTGCGGACTCTGGTGGCCGACAATGTGCTGCAGCACGTGAACAATGGTTACTGTTCTCTGCTGGAGCCGCGTCAGATTTCGGGGCAGCAGTTTTCCGAGTGGATTACCGGGCGTAATCCCGGCACGTATGTCGCGGTGCATTACATCAAGTTGATTGATTTCACATTCGGCGGGAAGCTGAAGACCGTGCTGTGCACGGGGCAGCGGGGCCTGGTGGGACCGCGGGACGGAAACACGTGGGACAGCTGTCAGCTGCGGCTGATTTATGAGTATGAGGATGGTCGCGAGGCAGCTTTCGACATTCATACCTCGTGGGTCACCCCGGACAACTTTCCCGGTTATGTTGAGCAGGAAGTGCAGTTCCGATTTGACAACGGAATCTGGAACGGCCATTCGCGAAAACGGGGTGTTGAGCTGACAGTGGATCAGATGACTCCGCTGAAGCTGAAGAACACGATCAATAACCACTACAACGGCAGTTTTCTGGAGCCGTGGGGCGAGCGTACTCAGCGGGGGTACGGCATTGAAGTGATTGACCGGTTTGCTCGTGAAGCAGCGTGGGTGGAATTTGGCGGTCCGGCTGGTGAGCGTGAGCAGCGACTGCAGCAGATTCGTCAGCTTTCGTATGCGGACCTTGCGGCGGATCGGCAGGTTGTGGCGGCTGTTGAAGCGATGGAGCGAATCCTGGAAGAGCAGGCAGCGGGCAGGCCGGACCGAGTGGCTCGTTACGATGGTCGCACAATCCGGCTGTGCTGAGAGAATGAAAATCAGGCAGGGGTGTTCTGCGCTGCGGAGGCAGGCTGTCGAAGCTGGCTGTAACCCTGAATTGCCAGTGTGATCAGCAGTGGCATCACGGGGGTTCGCATGCGGGCATCGGTCCAGTAGAACAGGTGAGTGCCGACAAACGCCAGCAGGCAGATCCAGAGCGGCATTTCGGTGTTGTTCTGCAGGGATTTCCAGCCGTTTCTCAGCAGTTGCAGCAGTCTGATCAGCAGGCCTGCCCACAGTGTCAGATACCAGCAGGCGGTAAGCAGGCTGACTGCTGTTACTGGTGCACCGGCCTGCCCGGGGGCCCAGAATCTGCGGAACCGCAGTGCACAGGCCTGCAGGAATTCGGCGGGATGCTGCCGCATGGTCGTGAACGCGAGCTCATAGTGGAAGCGGTCGAGTGATTGTTCATCAGCCGGGTTGATACCGAGCTGTACAGCCTGAGCCAGTGTTTGTTTTTGCCACTGGTCGAGGGCGGCAGCATCCCAGGGGAATCCCTCTGTGCCGCGAATGACATCACGGTAGAAGTCAGGATTATTTCCCAGCGCCAGGGTATAGCCACCGTGTGTTGTCGCTGGTATGAAAGCGTGGAACTGCAGGGCATTTCGCAGCAGCCATGGCGCCATTCCGACAGCCATGCCAGCGGCCAGCATCAGCGGTGCGAGGACTGCAATGCGGTGGGGTAGCAGTCTGATGCGGGAGTGCACGACGAGGGCGAGTTGGTACAGGCAGATGCCGGCGGTGGCCAGCAGCACAGTGGGGCGCGTCAGTGTGGCGGCAGCCAGCAGCAGGCCGGCAGCGAACTGCAGGCGGGGGCGGCTTCCGTGGGTGGCAGAGCCGGCGACAGTAACGCAGGCCAGTGTCAGCAGGGCGGCGCATGGTACTTCGGTCATGGGCTGGATGGAGTATCTGAGCAGCAGTGGGTCGACAGCCGTGGCGAGCACACAGAGGAGTGCTGCACGATGTGAACCGAGGATTGGCCGGGCAAGCCAGCCGACAGCAGCCGAACAGGTTACGGAGGCTGTGATGCTGACCAGCAGCACGGCTGTTGTCGGGGACAGACCGCAGGCGAGGGGGGCGGCGAGCAGGAGGGGGTAGAGCGGTGGTCGGAAAGCTGTCGGTTGTCCTGTGAATGGCCCAACAAATCCGTGGTGTTGGAGTGTGGCCGTGGCGTGTGCGATGTAGCCATCGGCATCGGTTGTGAGCAGTTGCGGGGCGGCGACAGCCGCGAAGATGCGGAGCACGATTGCCAGCAGCAGTGTGAGTGGCAGCAGCATTATTGGCAGGCGTGGTTGGGCAGTCAGCGTGTCTGAATCGGAGGAGTTGGGATTGAGATCAGGCATGCGACCAAAGTCACCGGAATTTGGCTCTGGAATGATGAATTTCCCGCAGATTGTTGAGTGTAGGGGATACGGGTCTGCATTTTCAGTGGCCGGAATGCTTCGTCCTTCGATTTCTGTGATTTGCGGTAAGTGTTTTCCCGGATTGTGTTTGCGGTGGTTTCGGGTGGTTTTCAGGTCGTTGCCGCTGGCTGTTTGGGCGTGGTTTTCGCAGATTTTTGCCGGGATCCTGAGGGCTCGGGCAACCTATACTTCCAGTGGGGTATGAAGGTTAGCCAGCGGTACCCTGCGGAAATCGGAGTGTGGAATTGTGCGGGAGAGTGTGGCTTGTCTGCGGCGTCAGCGTCTTCATTGTCACCATCGGCCGTGTTTCTGGAGCACGAGGGCTGGTTGCGCACAGTGGTCAGCAGTCGTCTGGGTGAGACGGATGCTGTTGATGATGTGATGCAGAACATCGCGATGGCGGTGGTCCGGCAGAAGTCGGCATTGTCCGGGGTGCAGCGAGTGGGAGCGTGGCTGTATCGCATAGCGGTGCGGCAGGTGCTGATGTATCGCCGAGCGACAGGTCGTCGTCGGAAGCTGCTGCAGCGTGTGCAGTCGGACGCTGTTTCGGCAGTGGATGTGGCGGGGCCACTGGGTGTGATGCTGCATGATGAAACGCAGGAGAGCGTTCGTCGGGCTTTGGGTCAATTGGGTGAACTGGACCGCCAGTTGCTGTTGCTGAAGTACGCTGAGGGCTGGAGTTATCGGCAGATTGCTGAAAGGCTGGGGGTCCAGGAGGACACAGTGGAGTATCGGCTTCTGAAGGCGCGCAGGACGCTGCGGCGTCAATTGAGTGCTTTGAATGTTGAGGGTGTGGATACATGAGTCTATCTGAACGTGATGAACTGCTGATTCAGCGCTGTGCGGATGACGAACTGTCTGCAGAGCAGACTCGTGTTCTGCTGGAGCGGCTGGACGGGATGAGCGGGGGCTGGAAATCTCTGGCCTGCAGGTTGATGGAGGATCGTTATCTGCGAAAGGCTGTGGCTGCGGGGCGTTCTGCCGGAGCTGTTGCTGCAGCTTCCTCGGCACCGGTGGGGAGCAACTCGGATGCAGAGAGCTGGAAGTCCGGCAAGGGTCGCGGTGCTGGTTCTGCCGGCAGAGTCTGGAGGCATCCGCTGACATCGCTGGCTCTGTGTGCAGCCATTGCGTTTGTGGGTGGGCTGCTGATTCCGGACGGTCTGTTTTCTGCGACGGGGGAAACTCTGTCGAAGGCGTCGCCGGCACTGCGAGTGGCCGGTGGGGGCGATTCTGGTCGGATGGAACTGCAGATGCCGGGCCGCCCGACGGTCAGGGTTCCGATTTACAGTGATCCGGCGGAATGGGCGCAGAACAGCAGCCGTGAGTTTCTGGCTCCGGATGCCGCGACTCAGTATGTGATAATTCCAACGGCTGATGGTCGGGCTGCGGTGGTGCCGGTGTCAACGGTATCCCGTGGTGGCCTGCAGTAGTGCCTGTTGAGTTCAGTGAATCTGTAGAGGCCTGAAGTTCCGGATTTGTATCAGCGGAGGATGTGTGTGATGTCATTCTGCGAAATGGGTGTGAAGCGAGCGATAGCGACGGCTTTGTCGCTGGCAGCGACAGTGGCGGTGGGTGTGGCGGATGAGCCGGCAGCAGGACAGTCCGGCGAGGCGGGGGCGGCTGCGGCTGATGGTCAGGTCAGCAGTCGGGTGGAGGTACGTGTTGAGGAGTCGAAAACGGAGTCGTCGCAGGACGGGCGAAAAGTTCCGCCGAAGGTTACTCGTCGATCACGAATTGTGATTGTAGGTCCGGACGGTGTTCGTCGTGAATTTGATGGTGAGGACAAGGAAGGTCGTTCGATGATTCTGCAGATTCCCGACGGGGAAGCACTGCTGAAGCAGCTCGAATCGGGGGCTGGTGCCGAGGCGGTGGCGGAGGAGCCGGAGCGTCTGATGATCGGTGTGCGGTGTGAGGCTGTGGATGTGCGGCTGAAGAAGCATCTGAAGCTTCCGGAAGCGGGCCTGGTAGTGCTGCGGGTTGAGGAGGGGACTCCTGCGGCCAAAGCCGGCATCGAGGTGGACGACATCATTCTGAGTGTCAATGGTCAGATTGTGGCGACTCCTGTTGAGCTGGTGGAAAAAATCGGAGCGTCTGAGGGTCGGCCGGTGGAACTTTCGATGCTGCACAACGGTGAGCAGAAGACCCTGTCAGTGACTCCAGAGAAGATGAAGCCTGCGGCATTTCCGGCGTGGGAAGAAGAATCGTTGGAGACAGAGGGATTGCCGCAGATGCTGCAGGGGCGGGGACTGCTGCAGATGCATCCTGGGATCATGCTGGATCTGAAGCCGGGAGCAGCGGCCACACCGGAAGAGATTGAGCGGCAGATGGAGCAGATGCGTGATCTTGCCGAGGCTGTTCGAGGGCGGGTGAAGCGTCCGTCTGAGTTACCGTCAGCGGAGAACGATGAACTGCAGCAACTGAAGCGTGAGGTGCGAGAGTTGAAGGAACTGGTCGAGAAGCTGCAGCCGAAGCGGGAGTGATCAGGGGGCCGGAATTGTTGTGCTGACGGGATGTGAGGCGGCAGTCCGAGTGGCTGCCGTTTTTTATCTGATCAGTCAGGTTGAGTTGGTGCTTCAGGCGGGCTGAGTGGTACAGCGGATCCGGGCGGGGCGATGGCTGCATAGGCTTCGATGCGATCAACTGTGAAGGCGAGCAGAGCCAGCAATTGCGGCACATCGCGTTCGACCAGTTGAGCCAGTTGTCCTGTGCGGCCGCGAAATTCGTTGGCTTCCTGTCCCGCCTCGATGTTCCAGCGACGTACATTTGGAACCTGTCGTTGAGCCAGTTCCAGGTTGCGAGTCGCCTGTTCGAAGTCCTTTTGTTCTTCGATGCAGGACGGGCGGAAATCCCCGAATCGCCGCATTTTGCACTGGTGCAGACGAACGCGAGCCGAATTCAGTTCCTGCAGGCAGCGTTCAACTTCACGTTTCCAGAATCCCGGGCGATCCTGTTCCAGCCACATCAGAATCTGACGCAGTTGGCTGTCGAGGACGGCAAGGCAGGTGCGTGCTTCTTCCTGGAAGCTGATGACGGCGGCGGCAAACTTACGGATGGAGTCTGTGGAGGCAACATTTGCTGTGTTGTTCATGGGTGTTACTGCTGCTGCAGGTATTCTTCGATCAGTTGGGCTTTTCGCAGGAGATACGGAATGAAGCGTTCATTGGATTCGACGAACCGTCCGAGCGATTTGATATTCGCAGAAAACTCTTCAGAGAACCGCTGGTGTTCCTGATCGCGCCAGGATTGACCGAGGTGGCTGAGTTGACCACTGACGACGGCTGATTTTTCGCTGAGTTCTTCGTTGAATCGTCGCAGCAGTTGTGCGAAGCGACGCAGTTCACCGGGGTCGACGATGGCCTGGGCCATGGGAGATTCCTTGTGCGGGACGGGAGTGTGTTTAAGCAGAAAAACGTGTGCTGGCCGTCGCCGTCGTCCCGGATTCTCGCAGTTCAGGCGGGATTTTCCAGAACACGACAGGTTCCGGATGGGGTGGATTTATCGATTATTCTGCAACGGATGCGTGTGGAGAGGCCGGTCTGCGGTGTCTTTGGGCAGTTGGCGGCGCCTGGTTTTTGTGGTTTTGGCGTGGTTTCGGGGTTATCGGGGATTTTCACAACTTTGGCGGAAGACCGGGTTAAAGTGGCAGACATTTCTTGCGAACCATGAACTGTGATCCGTAGGATGGACGATATGCGACGACACGGCGCGTCGTTTTTCCCTGTGAAATGAGCGATCAAGATGACAAAGAAGCAGTTTGTGCTGTCAGCATTTGTTGCGGCCATACCGGCATTTCTGCTGATTGCCGTGGTGGTCCTGAGTCTGATGGATTCTGAGACCGGAATTCTGACGGACGGGGCGAAGCCCTCGATTGCGCTGTGGGTGGCTTTCGTAGGTTCAGCACTGGGTGCTCTGGTGATGGGTGTGCTGCCTTTTGCCGTGATGATCTTTCCGGGTCTGTATCCGATGGCAGCTGTGGCGACCGCAGCTGGTCCGGCGGCAGGCGGCGTCCCCGGGGGCTCCGATGTTGACGGCGATGATGATGGCGTGGAAGTCGGTGTTGCGGATGACGATTTCGGGGGGGATGATTTTGCCGACGAATTCGCTGAGGATGCAGAGGCCGAAGAAGAACCTGCACCTGCAGCGAAGGGCAAGAAGAAGAAGTAATTCGTCGGTGGGGAGTAACCCGTGATTCAGCCCCTGACCTGCCCTGTATGTGGTAAGACTCCGGATCCTTCCGCCAGCACTCCGAACTCGCCATTCTGCAGCGAACGCTGTCGCAAGGTGGACTTTTTTCGCTGGTGGGATGGCCGGTACGCGATCGTCGAGGAACTTGCTCCGGGTGGCGCACTGTCTGAGCTGGACCTGCTGGATGCTCAGGAGTCTCTGCAGCCGGACGAGCAGTGAGCCCTGTAGCTATGCTCCCTGAACGTATTTGAGGAACTGCTGAGTCACCGGACTGGAGGGCTTTTCCAGTACTTCGTGGGGCGGTCCTTCTTCAACGATGCTTCCGGCAGAGAGCACATGGACGCGATGTGCGACCGAGCGTGCGAATGGGATGCTGTGAGTGACAACAATCATCCCCTGCCCTGCTCTGGCCAGATCACGCATGACATCGAGGACTTCTGCAGTGCTTTTGGGGTCGAGTGCGCTGGTGGGTTCGTCGAAGAGAATGGCGTCGGGTGACATGGCCAGAGTTCTGGCGATGGCAACGCGCTGCTGCTGACCGCCGGACAGCGATCCTGGCATGGCATCCGCTTTAAACCCCATGCCGACTTTGTCCAGCAGTTGTCGGGCCAGTGTGATTGCCTGAGGTACGGGCATTCTGAGCACCTGCACCGGGGCTTCGATCACGTTCTGCAGCACTGTGAGGTGCGGGAACAGATGGAATTTCTGGAAGACCATGCCGACTTTGCGACGAATTTTCAGCAGAGCCGCGTCTCGCTCTGTGCCGGGGATTGCGGGGAGTTCCACATCGCCGACTTTGACAGTGCCCCGATCAAATGTTTCGAGTCCGTTAATCATTCGCAGCAGTGTGCTTTTGCCGCTGCCGGATCCTCCAAGCAGTACGCTGACCTGACCTGCCGGGACCTCCAGTGAGACTCCGCGAAGCACTGGTGCAGTGCCAAAGGATTTCCAGATGTCAGTGATCGAGATCATGGCGGGGTCTCATCAGCGGAAATGTGGTTTCATCGCCCGATGATACTGATCGCTCGTGGTTTTTTGCAGTCGGCGAACTGTACCGACTCTGTAATTCGTTGCGATTGACGGCGTTTTGCCTTGACTGGTGCGGTCCAGTCGAGAAAGTGGGGGTGTTCGGTGGGGAATGGCGGACAACCGGATAGTGCTCCGTCGAAAACTGAACTCAGTCGTGGACTTTGTTGTGGCCCTGATCGGGAAGGTTGCTCATGTCGATCCGTCTGCAGATTCTGGTAATTTCACTACTGCTGCCGTGCTGGTTGACGGGTGGGCAGTTGACCTGTGAGGCGGTTCAGCAGTCATCACCGGATCAATCGACAGAGAAATCTGCGGCGGAGAAGGCGGCGGATGGGGACAAGCCGGGTGACAAGTCTGGCGACAAGCCGGACAGCGAAGAGCTGGTTTCCACGGAGCATGTGGCGGAGATCGCCGGCCGGCAGGTGCGATATACTGCGACTGCCGGCAAACTGCTGCTGAAGAATGATGCGCTGAAATCGCGAGCGACTGTTTTTTTTGTTGCCTATACGGTGCCGTCAGAGAGTGCTGCGGAGCGCCCGGTAACGTTCTGTTTCAACGGTGGTCCGGGTTCGTCTTCGGTGTGGCTGCATCTGGGAATGCTGGGTCCCAAACGGATTCGTTTCCCGGAGGACGCGACTTATCTGCAGCCCCCGTATGCTTTGGAGGCCAATCCATTTTCGCTGCTGGATGTGACGGATCTGGTGTTCATTGATCCGGTAAGTACGGGTTACAGTCGTCCGGCGGATGAGGTGAGCAGGAGTGAGTTTCATGGTTACGAGGAGGACATCCAGAGTGTGGGTCAGTTCATTCATGACTACACGACGCGTTTTCTGCGCTGGGGTTCGCCGAGATTTCTGTGTGGTGAAAGTTACGGGGGCCTGCGAGCTGCCGGCCTGACGGCTCATCTGCAGGAGCGATACAACATGGAGCTGAACGGTGTGCTGGTGATTTCGGGTGCTGTGAATTTTCAGACGCTCCGTTTTTCTTCCTCCAACGACCTGCCGAACATCTGTTTTCTGCCGGGTTATGCGGCGACAGCGTGGTATCACAGGGCTTTGTCTGCGGAGATGCAGGCGCGAACTGTGGCTGAGGTGGTGGCTGATGCAGAGCGTTTTGCACTGGGACCTTACGCTCAGGCTCTGCTGAAGGGGACAGCGATTTCGGAGGCTGAAGAGCGGACAGTGGCCCGGCAGATGAGTGTGCTGACGGGATTGTCTGAGGAGTATCTGCTGCGGGCACGGCTGCGGGTCAGCATGGGGCGATTCGGCAAGGAATTGCTGCGGTCGCGGGGATTGACGATTGGTCGCTTCGACAGTCGATTCACAAATCGTGATCGGGATGATGCGGGTGAAACGTATGAGTTTGATGCCAGCGGGGCGGCGATTTTCGGACCATTTACGGCGACTTTCAATGATTATGTGCGCCGTGAGCTGAAGTTCAGTGATGCGCGGGTTTACGAGATTCTGACGGGGAATGTGCAGCCGTGGAGCTACAAAAGTTTTGAGAATCGCTACGTGGATGCTTCGGAGTCGCTGCGTCGGGCGATGACGGCGAATCCGTCGCTGAAGGTGTTTGCGGCCTGCGGCTACTACGACCTTGCGACTCCGCATTTTGCCATGGACTACACGCTGGACCATCTTGGTCTGGCGAAGCCGCTGCTGCCGAACATCACGAAGAAGTACTACGAGGGTGGTCATATGATGTACATTCATGAGCCATCGATGGTGCAGTTGCGTGCGGACCTGCTGCAGTTTTACGGTGGTGCGGTTCCGCAGAAGCCGTGAATTGCGGTCCGTTGTGGTTGCATGCTGAGTTCTTCGGGACTACTCTGACCGCCTATGTTTTCCCGTTTTTTCATTGACCGTCCGATCTTTGCGACGGTGTTGTCCGTGGTGATCACGCTGGCTGGCGGGATTGCTGTCTTTACGCTGCCGGTGACTCAGTATCCCGAGATAGCTCCGCCGACCGTAGAGGTATCGACGATGTATCCGGGTGCGAATGCCCGGGTCGTTGCGGACACAGTGGCAGCTCCGATCGAGCAGCTGGTGAATGGTGTGGAGGACATGCTGTACATGTCCTCGCAGTGCACCAACGATGGCACATACACGCTGACGGTGACGTTTGCTCCGGGTACCGATCTGAATCTGGCGCAGGTGCTGGTGCAGAATCGTGTGGCTCTGGCTCAACCCACACTTCCGGATCTGGTGCAGCGGCGCGGTGTCACGGTGCGCAAGAAATCGCCCGGGGTTCTGATGATTGTGAATCTGTTTTCCCCGGATGGTTCGCGGGACAGTCTGTATCTCAGCAATTACGCGACGATTCAGATGCGTGACGAGTTGTCGCGAGTGGATGGAGTGGGTGACATTTCGTTTCTGGGTCAGCGTGACTACAGTATGCGAGTCTGGCTGGATCCGCAGCAGATGGCAATGCGGGGGATTTCAACGTCGGACGTACTGCGATCGATTGAGCAGCAGAACACTCAGGTGGCGGCAGGTCAGATTGGTCAGCAGCCCACGACGGCGGGGCAGGTTTTTCAGTACACGATGACGACGCTGGGGCGGCTGGCTGACGAGCGTCAGTTCAGCGACATCGTGCTGCGGTCTGACAGTGAAGGTCGGATGGTGCGACTGAAGGACGTCGCGAGGGTGGAGTTGGGTGCGGCCGCCTATGATCAGGTGTGCACGCTGAATTCTCAGCCGTCGACAGCCCTGTCGATTTACCAGTTGCCCGGTTCGAATGCGCTGCAGGTGGCGGACGAAGTGCGGAAGCGAATGGCCGGACTGCGGCAACGTTTTCCTCAGGGTCTGGATTATTCGATTGTTTACGACACGACTCCATTCATTCGTGAGTCTGTGAAAGAGGTGTTTGTTTCACTGCGTGATGCAGTGGTGCTGGTTTCGCTGGTGGTGCTGGTGTTTCTGCGAGGCTGGCGACCTGCTGTGATTCCGCTGGTGGCCGTTCCGGTGGCGATTGTGGGGACATTTGCTGCCATGGCGGCATTTGGTTTCAGTCTGAACGCTCTGACGCTGTTTGGTCTGGTTCTGGCGGTGGGAATTGTGGTTGACGATGCGATTGTGGTGGTGGAGGCGGTGGAGCATAACATTGAACTGGGGATGTCACCGCGGGAGGCGGCAATTCGATCGATGGATCTGGTGGCGGGTCCGGTGATTGCTGTGGGTCTGGTACTGACAGCGGTGTTTGTTCCGTGTGCGTTCATCACCGGGGTGGTGGGGCAGTTTTTTCGGCAGTTTGCCGTAACGATTTCGGTATCCACTCTGATATCCGCTTTCAATTCGCTGACGCTCAGTCCGGCGCTGGCGGTGCTGTTGTTGAAGCCGAAGCAGGGCGGGCGACGACCGGAGGTGCTGCCGCGTCCGGGGCTGGGCCTGCTGGGTGCGTGGCCGGGGTACCTGGCGGGAGCTCAGCTGAAGTTGCTGGCGGCGTCTGCGGGGCTGCCAGCGACAATGCCTGAACGTGGCTGGCAGTGTCTGGGCGCTGTGCTGGGATTTCTGCTGATCTGGCTGTGTTCGCGCCTGCTGAATGCGATTCTGGGGACGGTGTTTGATGCTTTCAATCGGGGTTTTGAAGCCGGCACTCGGCTGTACACGTCGCTGGCTGGTCTGCTGTTGAAGGTCAGCCCGCTGGTGCTGCTGGGGTATGCTGGATTGATCTGGGGTACCGGGGTCATTTTCAGCAGAACTCCGACTGGCTTCATTCCGTCGCAGGACAAGGGGTATCTGGTACTGAATGTGCGATTGCCGGATTCTGCATCGCTTGAGCGGACGCAGGCTGTGATGGCGCAGGTGGAATCTCTGGCTGCTGAAGTGCCCGGGGTGCGGCACACACTGGCAATCGCCGGCCAGTCTCTGCTGCTGGGCACGAATGCTCCGAATGCCGGTTCGATGTACCTGATGCTGGATGATTTTGAGTCGCGAGTGCCTGCAAAGCTGACGGCAGATCGGATTGCCGAGCAGTTGCGAACGCTGTATGCGGACCGCATTCTGGATGCCGACATCAATGTCCTCGGGGCTCCAGCAATTGAGGGCCTTGGCACGGCGGGTGGTTTCCGAGTGGTGATTCAGGATCGTGGCGAGAACGGTCTGGCGGCGCTGGAGGGGGTGTGTGAGGCAACGGTGGATGCGGCCGGCAAGGATTACCGTCTGCGGGACCTGTTTTCCGGTTTTCGTGCGGCCACCAACTGGATGGAGCTGGATATTGACCGCGAGGCAGTGCGGAAGATGGGGCTGTCAATGGCCGACGTCTTCAGTGCTCTGCAGGTCAATTTTGGTTCGCTGTATGTCAACGATTTCAATCGCTTTGGTCGTACGTGGCAGGTGAATGTGCAGGCTGAGGCTCGGTATCGCATGCGGACTGAGGATCTGCGTCGGATGTATGTGCGTTCGCCGTCGGCTGGCAGTGTGCCACTGGCCAGTTTCATACGCGTTCGCAGTGTCCCCGGGCCGTTGATGATTTATCGTCACAATCTGTATCCGGCGGCTTTTGTCAATGCGGATGCCGGGGTTGGGACCGGTTCCGGAGCGGCGATTCAGGCCCTGCACGACGCTGCCGAGATGCAGTTGGCGCCGGCGATGAAGGTGGAATACACAGAGCTGGCGTTCCTGCAGCAACTGGCTGGAAACACGGCCATGTATGCGTTCCTGCTGGCGGTGGTGCTGGTGTTTCTGGTGCTGGCCGCGCAGTATGAAAGCTGGTCACTTCCACTGGCTGTGATTCTGGTGGTGCCCATGTGTCTGCTGTGTTCAGCGGTGGGTGTGGCGATCGCCGGGCTGGACATCAACATCTTCACGCAGATTGGGTTTGTGGTACTGGTGGGGCTGGCCTGCAAGAATGCGATCCTGATCGTCGAATATGCTCGTGCCCGCAGTCTGGCGGGAGTGCCTCTGCGTGAGGCTACGCTGGAGGCCTGTCAACTGCGACTGCGACCAATCATTATGACGTCGCTGGCGTTTGTGTTTGGCGTTGTGCCACTGGTGCTGGGTGAAGGAGCTGGTGCGGAAATGCGGCAGACGCTGGGGATCGCGGTCTTTTCAGGAATGCTGGGAGTCACGATTTTCGGAGTGCTGCTGACGCCTGTGTTCTTTTATGTCATTCAGGGCGTGAGCATCCTGAGCAGAGGGCAAAAGCATGAAGTCGCGGACGGAGTATCTGACATTCCAGTTGCCTGAGCGGATGGGCTTTCTGAATATTACGGATCGAGTCGCCGGGATTGTGGCTGCCAGTGGAGTGCAGGAGGGCCTGGTACTGGTGAATGCCATGCACATTACAGCCAGTGTGTTCATCAATGACGATGAGCCTGGCCTGCATGCGGATTACCGACGCTGGCTGGAGCACTTGGCGCCCTTTGACTCATCGCCGACCAGATATGCTCACAATCGGACCGGCGAAGACAATGCCGATGCGCATATGAAGCGGCAGGTAATGGGGCGTGAGGTGGTGGTGGCCATCACAGCGGGTCGGCTGGATTTTGGTCCGTGGGAGCAGATTTTTTACGGCGAGTTTGATGGTCGGCGTCCGAAGAAGGTTCTGGTCAAGGTGATTGGCGAGTAGTGTTGTGATCGGAATC
>CAITYU010000088.1 GCA_903896675.1 uncultured Planctomycetaceae bacterium | reverse complement strand
CGACAGCAGCGATCGCATGCCTCCAACCCCCAGATCCATCGCCACACTGTTGGCCTCGTAGCCCGGTACTGCCGCCGCAGCATCCTGAATGTCTCGCAGGTTGCGACGATTCACCCGCACCGATTCCCCGTTCTTCCACTGCGTGTACACAACGTTGCCGTCCGACACCTGCAGCAGCTCACCACGCGTCTCCTCGGGCTTGAATTCCAGCGCCGGAGCATCCAGACCCAACGCCTGACCATCCGTGGCCTTCATCGGTGACATCGGGAAAATCTGATAGGCCAGATGCACCCGGTTCCCCGATGCCTCGGTGTACGTGCCCTGCGCCACCAGCTTGATGCCCGCCATACTGGCCGTCTGCTGCAGCTCGCACGTCAGACTGTCCAGCCCCTCCAATCGCGTCCGAGCCTGATTCAGGACTTCATCGGCCGAGGGCAGAGCCGGAGCCGGGGCCGCCTCCTGGACGGCCGGAGCGGCAGCGGCGGCCGGAGCCGCCGGATCCTGAACACCGGGCTTCTCATCCGCAAGAACCGCAGCCGCCGACAGCAAAAGCCCGATACCAGCAGCCCGAAATCCACGCAGGCTTGGAGTATTGGGCAGATTGGAGTGATTTTGAGCTTTGTAATTCATGTTCGGAATCTGCTGAATTTGTCAAAGAATCGAGCCTTCCGGACCCGAAACAAGAGGAGAAGGACCATTGGAAGATGGTTCGGCGACTTCCCAGAGTGCTCATGTTGCCGTGTTGCGGCCGTCTGAGTCAACCGAAGGAAGCGCCTGTCTGTCTGCCAGAACGTCACTGAGAGTATCAGTGGCGAGCCGTCAGTTTAGCAGTCAACCCCGGCCGGGGTCGACGCCAAACGCCGCGGCGGGTCAAGCCAGTCAACTGCGGTATTCAGGGATACGGTTATCTGCCGGTTGCCGTTGGATCGAAGTTGGGTATGCCTCGATTCACGAAGCATCTCAAGGAAGGGGTTGCAATGAGATATTACTTTCTGGCCCTGGGCGCCCTCGTGGTAGTCTGCATGGGCTGCGCCGGGATTGACGGAACGACATCCGTCATGAAAACCAGTCAGCACGTTGCCCCACCGGCGGCCATGCTGGCTCATCCAGGGCCGATGGTGGATGGCCCGGGTCCCGGAGTTCTCGGGATGCTGGCTCAGCCCGGCCCCGCGATGGCTGGCCCTGTGATGACCACCCAGATCAAATTCATCGGCCAGGACGGCATGTCCGTCGGCTGGCTGTCCGGCAACACTCTGGCTCGCAGCCAGAAAATTGTGCCAGGTACCGCTGACTTCGGTCAGGGAGCCATCTACCAGCTGGTGCTGGCTGACATCCCCGGCGAAGGCTGGGAAGGTCGCAGCCTGTACCCGACTCTGGAAGTTCGTTCGGCACACCCGAACACCATGGCCTACCTGCAGCACAATGCCGTGCCGCTGGAACTGACCGAAGAGGACATGGAACACGTCCGCAGCAATAACATGGTGACCAAGGTCATCTACCTGCCGACTCCCGAGTTCCAGTCACGAGCGATTGCCGGAGTGGAGACGCTGGTTTCCACGACTCTGGATCCGGGTGTCGACCCGATTCAGCAGGCCGAACGCATGGGCACCATCATGCTGGTGCTGCGAGTTGGCAGCAAGGACATGAACTTCGAACAGCCAGCCATGGCTCCGCAGCCGGACGGCAGTGTTCAGCCGGTCTCATTCCAGACCATCAGCGGTGATGAAGGCCAGTATGCTCCGCCGACCCCGGTCGGTCTGATCCCGGCTCATATGCAGGGAGTTCCCGGAGCGATGGTGGCAGCGATGGGTGCCCCCGGGGCTCACATTCCGGTATCCGGAGTTGGTCCGACGCCAGCGTGGGGCATGCCCATGACCGGAACACCGATCGGTCTGCCTGGTCCGCCGCATCTGCCGCTGGGTGGCCCCGCCGGCCTGAAGTCTCACACCGTTCGCAATCTGAGCAAGAACAATATTCCTGAGCCTGTCGACCACATGCTGATTGATGTGGAACACAGCCCGGGCTACAGCGTTCCTGCTCCGGTCAAGCACATTCAGTACAAGGAAACTCACCCGGTTTACGCTCCCGGCGACGTCTCTGTCCCGGCCAGCCGTGCTCCGGTGTTCGTTCCCTGATCCCGTCCGGCGGTTCGGCAGACCGCCCCGTCAGACAACCGACAGTTGATCTTCAGTCAGGGGCGATCGAAGCAGCAGCTTCCATCGCCCCTGTTCTGCAGACAGACTCAGCCAGTGACCTCTTCCTTCGCGGGAAACTCTGATGAAACTCACTGCTCCGCTTTTGCTGCTGAGCCTGCTGACAGCCGTCGGTGGTGGTTCCGCCGCTGCTCAGGGCCCGCTGGCCGGCCCGGGCTGGCAACCACTGAATGACCGTCTGCCTCCGGGCTACAACGCGGAAATCCTGCGGCGGATCCGCAGCGAAGACGCATCATGGATGCAGCCGATCCGCGTCGAACTGCCATCCAGCGGCACCGTTACTCTGCATGCCGGCCAACCAGATCCCGCCGCCGCTGCACCAGCACCGGCCGCCTTCGCCATCGGCATGGGACACCTGTACCGACTGCGTCTGACAGAGCTGCCCGAATTCCCGGCCGCCGAATTCTACCCCACCATCGAACTGCTCGATCGACTGCATCCGCCAGCCGGACAGGAATTCCAGCACCCGATCCCCGTGGTCTTCACCGCAGATGACCTGAAACTGGCCGCATCCGGTGCGCTGGTCACTCGAGTCATCTACCTCGAACGTCCACAGACCGCAGCCTCCGACGACCCGCTGCGCCGCGAACGTCCACACACCGTGGCTCCCGGAGACAATGCGGTGGCCGCTGCAGAAATGCACGGACGGCCACTGGCCATCGTCCGCATCGGTGGTCGCGTCCCGGTTGACGGTCAGGCACCGCCCTTCTTCTTCGGCAGTGGTGGACCGGCCGCCGCGGCTCCGGAACCTGCCCCTGAACCACGCTCCGCAGGTCGCACACCGCGATCCACGGCCAACCGACAGGCCAGCACAGCCACCAACTGAGCTGCCCCGCAAAACTCCACTTCGGATCACACCGCCACGACAGGACCAGCCGCATGAACTACCGCAGCCAACTTCGCCGACGCCTGCTGGCCTCCAGCCTGCTCAGCACCGGACTGCTGTCGCTTACCGGCTGCGGGTTGTCGGCCGCTCTGCAGCGCGAACCGGATCATGTTTACTCCACCACCACGCCGCAGATGATCGAACAGGAAGCCGCGGAAGCCAGCCGCCCGGTCGAAGCTCGCTACCCCGAACAGGCACGACTGTTCCCCCACTCGTACCGCTCTGCCAATGGACTGAAATTCCGCCCGGTATCACTGCTGACAGCCAGCGCCGGGTTTGATGAAACGGAAGCGGATGGGGAAGAAGGAGTCATCTCGCTGGGGCGACCGCAGACCGCCGTTCCCGTCAGCCAGCCCGTTCCCGCAACCGCACCCGCCGGCATGACACGCCGCTTCCACCCCGCCGAACCACGACTGGCCACTCGCCCCGATGGCTCGGGACTGCCCCGCACCAACACCATTGCCGCCAGCCCGCTGGCCGATCTGTTTCCCGACGAATACCTGTTCGATGGCGGTGACCGCGCAGCCACTGCAGCCATAGGCAGTCCAACTCGCAGTGGCCTCGATTCCGAAGACACCGTCGGCTCATTCCGAGATGCATCAGGAAACTCGCGCACCGTGGCATCCAATCGCGTAGCCATCTACGCACCGCGATTCGGATCCGTGCGAACCACCACCGGACTGGCGGCCGACACCAGGATCGAAAAGGCCGCCGGAGCTCGCGATGCAGCCGCAGTCGGCAGCCTGAACAATGGCACAGCCCCGCAGGCCAGCGTGGCCGATGACGCCCTCGTCGCTCTGGAATCACGACACGGAGCAGACGGTATGATGGCCTCACTGCCGCCGGCACAGTCACTGAACCGCGAACGACCTGTGCAGTCACAGAAAGCCGACAAGGGTCGGCAAAGCGGCGATGCATCAGCCGCACACACGTTCCTCCGCAAAGACGCCTCAGTCCTCGCACAGCAGGCACGCAACGCCGAAGCGTGGACGCGGCAGTCCTTCCCGCAGATCTTCGCCGCCACCGCTTCACCATCAGCCATTCGCGACGTCCAGAAAACTCAGCAGACGGTCGGTGTCGAGGACCAGCGTGAAGGCGGAGTTCTGCAACTGGTCAAACTGGCCGACGTACAGACAGCGCAGACAGGCGATGTTGTGCGATTCACCATCCGCTTCCGCAACACCGGCGAGCTGCCGTTGAGCGATGTCCGGATTGTCGACAACCTGACACCACGACTGCAGTACGTGGAAGGCTCAGCGTCCATCGACGAAAAACACCCAGGCACGGTCACCATCGACCCCAACGGCGAAGGCAGCTCGGTACTCACCTTCGTACTCGACGGTGAACTGGAAGCCAACGGAACCGGAACGATCACCTTCGAAGCGACAGTGCGCTGATTTCGGTTTTCGGTGGTCAGTGGTCAGTGGTCAGTTGGCAGTGGACAGTGGGCAGTGGGCAGTGGGCAGTGGGCAGTGGGCAGTGGGCAGTGGGCAGTAATAACGCCCCCCCCGAAACGTAGCCCGGGCATTCCTGACGCGAGGGACAAAAACCGTAGCCTGGGCTTTAGCCCGGGAAACTGACGCACCCCACCACCCCAAAAACACTGCCTTTTTCAACCGGAGTAAGACGGCCTCACGCCCCCAGCCCACTTCTGTCCACAGCGTCAGGAATGTCCCAGCGGTTGCACGCTGTCTCCGAGATTGACGGTGCCGGGTTCAACCACAATCGCTGTGATGCCACCGTGCCCCAGCATGGCCGCATAACCACCCGGGCCCAGATTTTCTTCCATCCGCGAACAGGGCGG
>CAITYU010000087.1 GCA_903896675.1 uncultured Planctomycetaceae bacterium | reverse complement strand
GTGCAGGTTGAGTATCGGAAGACGGCGGGTGGTTTTGAGCTGAGTTGTCCGCACGCGGGTGGTCGCGAATCGATTGTGGTGGGGCGAAAGTGATGTGCGATGATCAGTCGGAAAGTGGTGTCAGCGGAGGGCTGCAGGTCAGTGTTGCGACACTGGCTGCCGGGCTGGCTGAGCGATTGCAGCTGGTGCGGGGTGAGCTGGGGCGTTTGATGGTGGCGATTGCCGGGGCACCGGGCTCCGGCAAATCGACACTCGCGGCGGCTCTGGCTGAGGTACTGTCAGCGGGTGGTGAGCGGGCGGTCGTGGTGCCGATGGACGGGTTTCATTTTGACGATGTGGTGTTGCACCAGCGGGGGCATCGATCGCGGAAGGGGGCAGCGTTTACGTTTGACTGTGCGGGGTTTGAGGTGCTGTTGAAGCGAATTCGGCGGTGTGAGGACGAGATAGCGATCCCGGTGTTTGATCGGCAGCATGAGTTATCGCGGGCGGGTGCAGCGATCGTCGATGCCGGAGCGCGATTTGTGCTGATTGAGGGGAACTATCTGCTGCTGCGGGAGGAACCGTGGTGTCGGCTGCATGAGTTGTTTGATTATCGGGTGTTTCTGGATGTGCCGAGGGACGAGCTGCAGCGGAGGCTGCGGCAGCGAATTCTGGCCCATGGTCACAGTGCGGAGTTTGCAGAACAGTGGCTGGCCGGTAATGATCTGCTGAATGTTGAGCATGTGCTGAGTGGCAGTGTGGCTGCTGATCTGCGGCTGTCGGGGTGATCATCGGGGTGAAATTGCAGTGGGCGTCGGGCTTAGGGCGGGCCGGGGGGGGGAGTGATGCGGGCAGTCAGACTGTGTTGTGTGGTGGAGTGGCTGTGTGCGGGGCTGATTTCGGTGTTGGTGTCGGCTGCGGTTGTGCATGCGGCTGAGCGTCCGAATGTGATCCTTGTGATGGCCGACGATCAGGGCTGGGGTGACACGGGTTACAACGGCCATCCGCAGTTGAAGACTCCGCATCTGGACGCGATGGCAGCGGCCGGGCTGCGACTGGATCGGTTTTATACAGCGCACTTCAATTGTTCGCCGACGCGTGCCAGCGTCATGACGGGTCGTCATCCTCATCGGATGGGGACATTTTCACCGGGGCGTCCGATTCGGGCGGAGGAGTTGACGGTGGCGCGGGTGCTGCAGGGGGCAGGCTATGCGACCGGGCATTTCGGCAAGTGGCATCTGAACGGCAGGAACGGTGATCGCAATACGAAGGTGCTGCCGGGTCGAGCGATTCTGGCGGACGATCCGCTGTCTCCGGGAAAACTGGGATTTGATGAGTGGGTGTCGGCGGACAATTTCTTTGATCTGGATCCGGTGCTGGGGCGGAAGGGTGTGCCTGAGAAGTTTGTGGGTGATGGTTCGGATGTGGTCATGGGTGAGGCATTGAAATTCATTCGTCGGCAGTCGGAGGCGGGCAAACCATTTCTGGCGGTGATCTGGTTTGGCAATCCGCATGTGCCGCACGAGGCGTTGCCGGCGGATCGGGAGCAGTATGCCGGACTGTCGCAGGAGTTGCAGAACTATTACGGAGAGCTCACGGGGATTGACCGCAATGTGGGTCGTTTGCGAGCGGAGCTGCGTGAGTTGCAGGTCGCTGAGAATACTCTGGTGTGGTATTGCAGTGACAACGGCGGGGCCGCTGGTGCTCTTTCGACGGGCAATCTGCGTGGTTCCAAGGGGACGCTGTGGGAGGGTGGGTTAAGGGTACCCGGGCTGGTGGAATGGCCGGCTCGAATTCGGCAGCCGGCTGTCAGCGACCTGCCCTGTTCGACACTGGATATTTACGGGACTGTCCTCGCGGCCGCGGGGGCAGTGCCTGAGAAACAGATTGAGCCGCTGGATGGTGTGAATCTGCTGCCGTTGTTTGACGGTCAAATGTCGGCTCGGGGCAAAGCGATCCCGTTTGTCGCGATGATCAATACGGCAGGTTCGCATGCGGCGCTGCTGGACTGGCCGTGGAAGCTGCACGAGAATCCTCGGGCTGGTGCCGGGAGGAAGAAGCAGGCGGATGCGGGGACAGTGGAGCCATTGATGTTGTTTAATGTGCAGGCTGATCCGCGGGAAACGAAGAATCTGGCGGGTGAGCAGTCGGAGCGGGTGCAGCGGATGACGGCGGAGCTGACGGCGTGGAAGCGTTCTGTGCTGCACAGTCTGGCGGGTGGAGATTACGGTCCGGAGCATGCTCAGTGAGAAACTGAAAAGTGCCGGGCATGCTGCAGATCTGTCGCCGGGGACGTGCGGGAACATGGTTATCGAACGGCGCAGATCGGCAAGTGGCATCTGGGTGAGGATCTGCATGGCCCGCTGCAGCAGCCTGTGTGGCAGCAGCATGGCATGTTGCCGCAGCGGACGGTTCGGATACGTCAGCGGCAGGACAACGTGCAGTTTGCGGCGCTGACGGGGGCGCTGGCTGAAAGTTCCGGGCGGATTATGGATTGTCTGCGGCACGATAGTCTGGAGCAGAATACCGTCATGATTCGTATCCGACGGTGCTGGAGCTGGCCGGTCTGCCGGTTCGACCGCAGCAGCGTGTGGATGGAGTTTTTCTGATGGGATTGTTGAATGCCGCGGGGGTGTGAAAGTGAACCGGGATGTTTTGTTCCGGCATTTCCCTCGCTGCAGCAACCACGGGATGCAGAGTTCGTTGGGTATTTGACGTCAGGGGCAAGAGTCGTTTGGGGTGTGAAGCGGCGGTTCTTTCGGGGGCAGGGATGCAGTGTTTTTGAAGGGTTGGGCCGGGCAGGAATGACGCCGGGGACAAAAGTGGGCGGGGCCGCGGCCGACTTGCTCCGGTTGCAAAAGGCAGTGTTCTTGAGGTGGTGGTGTGCGTAAGTTGCCCGGGCTGAAGCCGAGGCTACGGTTGTGGGCCTCGGCGTCAGGAATGCCCGGGGTACGTTGTTGTCCGTGGCGTCCGGAATAACGCCGGGGACAAAAGTCGGTTTGGTGTGCAGGCAGGGTTTACCGGGGTGACACTGTTCGTGTTTTTCAGGGATGCAGCGGGGTTAATTGCCTGCCCGGGCTGAAGCCCAGGCTACGGTTGCGGGCCTCGGGTTGTTTCTGCCCTGCCCTGCCCTGCGATTCAGTCTTTGGCAGCTTTGTGCTGAAAGACCTGCCGACAGAAATGCCAGAGGTTGTGTTTCCAGTGCGTGGGATCATGACCATGACCGTCCACGTTCCATGAGTGCGGGATTTGCTGCTGCTGCAGGAATCGTTGGGTTTTCTGGCTGATTCCCAGCAGCTGATCTTTGCTGCCGCAGGACAGCCAGATGAGGTGGTACTGAGTTCGAGCCGTGGTGGGGTCAGAGATCAGTTGTTCGGGTGGTCGGGTGTTGGGTGCTGCTGAGAATCCACCGATCCAGCCGAACACGGCGGGGTTTGCGAAGCCGAAGTTCAGGGCCTGTCCACCGCCCATGGACAATCCGGCGATGGCTCGGCTGTCGCGATCGGCTTTGACCGAGTAGCGAGTTTCGATAGCTGGTATGACGTCATTCAGCAGATCTTTTTCGAAGGTTGCGAATGCCGGTGCCGCGGCAAACACATCACCTTCGGCGCGATCATTTTTCTGAGCCCTGCCGTTGGGCATGACGAGGATCATGGGAGCTGCTTTGCCGTCCGCGATCAGGTTATCCAGCAGATTGGCGGGATCGGCGAACCGCTGCCATTCCGTTTCATCACCACCGATGCCATGCAGCAGGTACAGGACCGGGTAACGGGTGTCCGTGGAATATCCCGGTGGCGTATAAACATTCATACTGCGTGTTGTGCCGACAGTTTTGGATTGGTACTGGATCAGTTCGAGGCGGCCGTGAGGAATTTCAGGTCGATGTTGACTGATGTCAGCGGCTGGTTCGGGGAAGTTCTGTCGATCGGTGGGACTGAGTTCCAGAGGTTGGGGGAACCCAGGCCGTCGTGGCGGTTGGGCGCGGAGGGACGGTGGTGCAGGCACGCAGATGATGGCCAGCACAACCAGCAGCAGGTGGAATGATGAGTCAAAGAGTCTGAAATGCACAGGTGCGGTCAATCTGTATCAGGGCAGGCATTGGAAACGGGTCAGAAGGTGAGGAAGCGGTTGTCTGCGGTTGCGGAAAGGCTCAGCGTTTGCCCTTGGGGTCAAGATTTTCGCGGATTTCGCTGTCAGACACGGCTGCGGAATCGACGCCGTGAGTGGGGACTTCAATTCCGGTAATCCAGCAGAGGGCATTCAGGATGGTGCGTCGAAACTGGTCATTCTGCCAATTGGTGTGAAAGTGACCGCCGGTGAAGCCGAAGCCTTTTCCGCCGGCGGGTCTTTCGACGGCCCACAGCAGTGTTTCTTTACGGCCGACATTCTGCTGGATGTGGGGGTAGGGACCTGGCGGGTAGACATAGGGGCCGTTGCGGGTGGCGGCGGAGGGGACGGCAGCGAGTACGGGGGTGAAGTGCACGTTATTGACAGTGGTGGGCTGGGCCGTATCGAAGCCGTCGGCGAAACGCATGTTGAAGTACCATTCGTCGCGGATTTCGAACGGTTTGACTCCGCGGCTGATGGGGTGTTCGGGGAAGGATTCGAAGCGTGCATCCCAGATGGGGTTGCAGGACCATTGATGTTCGTAGTGTCCGCCGATCCAGCGTGTGAATTCGGCACCTCCGCGATCCTTTGGTACTTCGACGCCGAAGTGCATGCAGCCGAATCCGACACCGCGGGCGACGAGTTTTTCGAACAGTTGCAGGCGATTTTCCTGGATGGCCGGGTGTCCGGCACCGCCATCGGAGAAGATGACGACGGCAGCGGCGTCAGCGAAGGTGGCTTCGTCCGTGACCCAGCCCATTTCGTGTCGTTCGACGGTGAGGTTGGGGATTTGCTGGAGTCGTTTTTCGAGGAGGATTGTGCCGGCGCGGAATTCGTGCATCATGGGCGGGTGGCTGGGTTTTCCGGCGATGAGGACCAGTTTGCGGGGCGCGTGGCTGCGGCTGGCGGCCTGCAGTGTGACGGGGCCGGCGGCAACAGAGGACAGCATGAGGCGGACGAAGGTGGAACGCAGCATGGAGGTGGCTTCCGGGGGAGGACAGGCAAGTGCGGTTCGGATGGACAAAATACAAAGTGCGAGCCTGACAGGTTATATCTGTAGACGTCGGCGGAGTACAATCTGTCGAATTGCGATTGGTATAAAGATCTCGGGAAGTTCCGTGGCGGGAGTGGGGATGATGAAGTGTGCAGGTGGTGTGTCGTCCAGTTGGCTGGCGGTGGTGTTTGTTTTGGGTGCAGTGGCGTGTGCAGCTGAGCATGCAGTTGTTGCCGGGGAGTCCCGACCGAATTTCATCTTTATTCTGACAGATGATCAGGGCTGGGGTGATGCGGGGTTTGCCGGTCATCCATATGTGCGGACGCCGGCGCTGGATCGATTGCAGCGTGAGGGTTCGTGGCTGCAGCAGTTTTATGTGGCGGCGACGGTGTGTTCGCCCAGTCGTACGGCGTTTATGACCGGTCAGTATCCGGCGCGGCATGCGATTCACGGTCACCTTTCAACGGCCGAGCAGAATGCGGCACGGGCGATGCCGAACTGGCTGAACCCGCAGGCACCGATGCTGCCCAGACTGTTGCAGCAGGCAGGTTATGCAACTGCGCATTTTGGAAAGTGGCATCTGGGGCATGGTGAAGGAGCTCCGCCGCCGAGTGATTATGGTTTTGATGTTTCGAAAGTGGTGAATGGGAATGGTCCGAGGCTCGGGGATGAAAGCGTGGAGCCTTATTTTCGAGCGAAGTCTACGGCGCAGATTATGGACGAGACGATTGCCTTTATTCGCGCGAATCGTGAGCGTCCGTTTTTTGTGAATGCGTGGACGCTGCTGCCGCATGCGAAGCTGGACCCGACTCCTGAGCAGTTGGCTGAGTATGCGGGGTTGCAGCCGCGGGCTGACGATCCGGCGTTTGGCGGCTGGATGCAGAAGTATCTGGGACGGGCCAGATCACTGCCGGAGCAAATGCGTGTGTTTTGTGCATCGCTGACTGATCTGGATACTCAGGTGGGGCGTTTGCTGGATGCTTTGGACGAGCTGGGGCTGGCGGAGAACACGGTGATTTTTTATTCAAGTGACAACGGTCCTGAAGATTATCGGGTGGGGAACGCGGCGAACGCGGGAGTGGGCAGTCCCGGACCATTGCGTGGGCGCAAACGCAGCATGTATGAAGGCGGGATTCGCACGTTCGGGCTGGTGCGGTGGCGTGGGCATGTTCCAGCCGGGCGAGTGGACAGCGTGAGTGTGACGGGAGCGGTGGATTTTCTGCCGACTGTGTGTGCACTGGCCGGTGTTGACGTACCGACCGAATTGGGTGGTGACGGTCAGGATGTGAGTGACATCTGGCTGGGAGCTGAACGGGGACGTCGTGGGCCGTTGTACTGGGAGTGGCTGTTTGCAGTGCAGGGGCCGGATGATGGCTATCTGCCACCGCCACTGGCGATCCGAGACGGGGACTGGAAGTTGTTTGCGGATCACCGTGGGCAGCGACTGCAGTTATTCAATATCGCTGTGGATCCGGCGGAACAGCGGGATGTGGCAGGAGCGCAGCCGGAGTTGGCACAGTCATTAAAGCAAAAATTGATGGCGTGGGCTGGAAGTTTGCCGAAGAGTGCAGCACGTGAGCGGTTGATGGCTGAGGGAGTTGTGTCGTCGGATGCAGCAGGTGGGAAAAAAGCGGGTGGCAAAGCGGGGACGAAGGCGACTGCTCAGGTGCGAGCCGCTGCGATGAAACGCTGGGACAGCGATGGTGATGGCCAGTTGACTCTGGAGGAATACCGAGCAGGTCTGAAGCAGCCGGATGCGGAGGAACGTTTCCGGCGATTTGATGCGAATCAGGATGGTCGTCTGACGCGGGAGGAATTTGTGGGTGGATGAGTGGTATGGGGTCTGCATGCGAGCCACGTGTCTGTGGGACATCGGGCGGTCAGTTTTTGATTGCGGTTGCAAGCGTCGTTATTGTTGACCGCTGCAGCATTGGTTGGGATTAAAGTGTGCTTCAACAGCAAAGTCCGTCCTGTTTGCTGATGTGAAATCGCGGATGCTGTGAGTGACCTCGGCGTGTTTGTGGGAGGTTTTTGGGACGGCCGGGGTGTGTTGGGGGGGGGGGATGCAGTTGGAGTGGCCGGGGGTCATTTCAGAGCGGCACCAGCGCGAGAGCACAGTTGCAGCAGTTCGCCGATGGTGCGATGTGATTCGATGGGGTGTCGGAGTGGGACGGCGACGTTGATGGTGTAGTGATTCTGTCGTCCGACGCGGGTGCGTTGCAGGATTCCGGCGGTTTCCAGTTCGGCGAGGATGTGTTGTACGGCGCGTTCGGTGATGCCGACCTGTCGGGCGACTTCGCGTACGATCATGGCGGGATTCTGCCAGAGCAGTACGAGGACGTGGGCGTGGTTGGTGAGGAAGGTCCAGCGGGGCTGTTCGGTTGGGGTTTGTGTTGGGGGGACAGCGACGGGGGTGCTGTTACCGGTGGCTGGGGCAGTTGCTGTCGTGGGCATACGGCGACGCGTGGTGGTGCTGGAGGCGGGGCTTCGGGAGTGTGAGGTGGGTGCTGAACGCCGTTTCTTCACTGCAGAGGCTCCTGATTGCACTTCCGGGCGGTGGATCTGTCCGGGATGCTGTGCAAATCCTGAGTCTGTGTCAACGGTTCGGATGGAAAAAGCGGCTCAACGCGAAATCCTGTGCGCAGGTGTCGATTGCATTGTGAGGGGTGTTGACAGAGAGTGGTGGAGGCAGAACTGAAACGACCCCGAAAACAGGGTTTCGGACCTCAGTTTTTTTTCTGCCTCCCAGGTTTGGCGGATCGGCGGGAGCCGCTGATCCGCCCGGGGACTTCATCGCCCTGCATGGTTGCATTGACCGCTCCGCATTCGGTGTGTCCGAGGACGCAGAGGACTTTAGCGCCGAGTATGCGAGTTCCGAATTCGAGGCTGCCGATGTTTTCACTGCAGGCGACGTTGCCGGCGATGCGGGTCACGAAGAGGTCTCCGAATCCGTGGTCGAAGACGATTTCGATGGGGACGCGTGAGTCAGCGCAGTCGAGGAAAAGGGCGAAGGGTTTTTTGTCCGGCGGCCAGTGCACGGACGCGGTCCATATCGCGGTTTTCGGCCAGTGGCTTTCCGGAGGCGAAACGCTGATTGCCCTCGTAGAGTTTCTTCAGGGCATCGGCCGGTGCGATGTCGGCGGGTGCGTTGTTTCCGTGGGGGAGTGTGGGATTGACGGCTGCGGAGAGTGATGTCTGGTGTCTGAGCCAGCCGGTCAGTCCGCAGACGGCGGCCAGTCCCTGACCGATCAGGAGTCTTCGGCTTTGTTGTGGCTGCCGACAGTTGCAGTTGTTGGTGTGCACTGAGCATTCGTGATTCATGATGGAGCTTTCTGAAGAGGAGGTGTTTCAGTTACAGAAAAACTGTGCGAAGCGGTAGTAGAGTGGAATCCCGGCAATGAGGTTGAAGGGGAAGGTGATGGCGAGTGCAGCAGTCAGGTAGCAGGTCGGGTTGGCTTCCGGCAGGGCCATGCGGACGGCGGGTGGTGCGGCGATGTACGAGGCACTGGCGGCCATGGTGGCGAGGATGGTGGTGCCACCGACACTGAGTCCGGAGAGTGCGCCCAGCCATGCGCCCAGCAGACCGTGCAGGATGGGCATGACGATTCCGAAAGCGGCGAGGAAGAGTCCGCTGGAGCGGAGATCCTGCAATCGAGCTCCGGCGGTGAGGCCCATTTCCAGCAGGAACAGTGCGAGGATGCCCTTGAACATGCCTTCGAAGACCGGTTGGACGGGTTTCCAGCCTTCAGTTCCGACGGCTGTGCCGATGATGAGGCCACCGACCAGCAGCATGGTGGATGGTGCGCTGAGGAGTTCATGGCAGACAGCGAGGAGTCTGGAACCGGCGGAATTCGGGCTGGATTGATCGGAGGACTGTTGTGCCATCTGGAAAGTTCCGATGGCCAGTGCGACCTGAATCCCGGGAATTTCCAGCAGTGTGAGCAGAGTGGGCATGAATCCTTCGGCGGGGGTTCCCGCGGCATTGGTGAACTGCTGTGCTGCGATGAAGGTGACGGCGGAAACAGATCCGTAGTGAGCAGCGATGCCGGCTGCGTCGGCAATACTGAATCTGCCGAGGCGTCGGAGTACGAGGTAGGCGGTGACCGGAGTGAGGCAGCCGAGCAGCAGAGTGACGGCAGCTGGTGCTGCAAGCTGCGAGAGTGAGCTGTGCGACAGTTCGACGCCGCCTTTGAGACCCAGTGCGAACAGCAGATAGATGGAGAGTGAAGTGTAGAGTTCGCGTGGCAGAGCGAGCTGGCTGCGGATGACGCGGGCGAAGACCCCGAGGGCAAAGCAGAGAGTCAGCGGTGAGACAAGATTCAGCCGGAGGACATCGAACATGAATCGCCTTTCAGTGGATCAGGTGAGCGTCTGAAGTGAGGGATTGACAATAATCGCATTACGCGAAGGCAAACACGTGAAATATAATTCGTGTAATGTATGTGATGTGTTGAGCCTGTCAATGAAGAAATTTCACTGCGGCGAAGATGGGATTGGAGCGTGTCGGCTGGATTTGCCGGACGTGGCCGGTGATAATCGGGCGGGGGCGGATGGTTCCGCCGTGTGGGTGGGTGCGGATGAGGCAGAAATCGAGTCAATCATCATGGTCAGAGCGTGCAGGGATCGGTGGAGCTGCGGGTGGCTGGTGGTCCGCATGAGTCTGTGTTGGCTGATGCTGGTCTCGGGGCAGTCGTTAGCGGGTCAGGAGCCGGATCCGGAGGATGCGCGGGCGGGTTTACGGACTGTGGTGTATGGCAGCGAGCAGCAGACGGTGCACGGAACTGCTGAGCGGCCGGTATTCCGGGCTGATGGGGGGTTGCCGGAGGTGCGTGGGGGTGTGGGGCAGCGGATGGAGTATTCCGGCAGTCTGCTGGTGAGAAATCCGGGTCGAATTCGCTTCAGTGCGAAGCTTGCGGGTCGGCTGGAGTTGCTGGTGGATGGGCGCAGTGTGCTGTCCGGTCAGTCGGCAGGGTTGCTGTTGGTGGGTGACCCGGTGGAGCTTTCCGGGGGAGACCACGAGTTCCTGGTGCGGTACTGGCGTGTGGAGGGTGTGGTGGCCGGGGAGCTGTCGATTTTCTGGTCTGGTGACGATTTCACGCTGGAGCCTTTGCCGGCGGATGTTTTCAGTCATTTTCCGCAGTCTGGTGAGGCGGATTTGTCTGTGTTGTCTGCTGGTCGTGAGGTGACTGATGCGTTGCGTTGTGGTGCGTGTCATGAGGGCTGGGGAGAAGCGGATCCACTGAGAGCTCCGGATCTGGCTTCTGCCCTGCCCTATCTGAGTGACGGGGAGGTTGTGCGGAGGCTGATGAGTGGCGAGGGCAATCACGCGATGCCGCATTTCGGCCTGACGGAGGAGCAGTCTGTGTCTGCTGCTGCGTGGCTGCGATCGGTGACTGGTCCCGTGGCGGGGCCGTTGCCGGCGACTGGTGTGAAAAAGGGGGATCGCGAGGCGGGCGAGCGTTTGCTGTTGACGCTGGGTTGTGTGGCCTGTCATCAGGTGTCGACCGAGGGTGAGGCGGTACGTGAGTGGTATGGTGGGCCGGCTCTGGTTGCGGGGAGATCCGGTCGCAATCGTGGCTGGCTGGAGGAGTGGCTGAAGAGTCCTGGCAAGCTGAATGCGGCGCATCGGATGCCGGTCTTCAGTCTGACGGACGATGAGCGGCGTCAACTGGCATTGGTGTTGAGTGCTGAAGCTGAAGCTGAAGCGGGCGTGGGAGGGGCAGCCAGCGGGGGGGATTCCGTGGTTGTTGCTGAGCCTGACCGGTCTGTGCTGGAAACCGGGCGTGGGATTGTGGAGGGAGCGCGTTGTGCATCGTGTCATCGCATTCCGGGGCTGGAGTCACCGCAGCGATTGAATTTTGCAGCTGGCGAGCGGGCGACGGCGGCGGCAGTTGCTGGTCGCAGTTGTGTGAATCCTGTTGCGGAGAAATCGGGTCGGGGTGCGAGGCCGCAGTTTCGCGTGTCGGGTGATGTGTCTGAGGCGGTGCGGATGTGGCTGGGTACGATTCGTGTGCCACTGCATCCGGCGGGGCCGCGGGATTCGGCGGCTGGATTGCTGTTGCTGCGTCGCAATGGTTGTGTGGCGTGTCATGATCGGGACGGGGTGTCGGGATTATCGGCGCGGGCAGCGGAGATTGAGGGGAGGCGTGAGGATCTGCGTGGCCAGAGCGAGTATCTGATTCCTCCGGCATTGACTGCGGTGGGTGATCGGCTGCGGGATGAAGTGCTGCTGGAGACGATTGAGGGTCGGTCAGTGGAACGCAGGCTGCCGTGGCTGCTGGTGCGGATGCCGCGATTTCCGCTGACAGACAGTGAAGCGGCAGCGATGGCTGGGGGCATGATTGCTGAGGATCGGATTCCGGACGAGGCGGATTCACTGCGGGCGGATTTGTTTGAGCATTTGAATCCGCAGCATCCGGCATTGGCGACATCTGAGCAGTTGGTGTCGGGGACTCAGATGGCGGGTGCGGCGGGATTCAACTGCATCGCCTGTCACCGGGCCGGGAAATTTGAGCCTCGCAATGTGGCACCGGGGACGCGGGGATCGGATTTGCTGGTGATGGGTCGCAGGCTGCGCTCGCGGTATTTCATGCGCTGGATGCAGAATCCGATTCGGGTATTGCCGGGAATTGAGATGCCGGCGATTCGCAGGCCGCTGGAGCGTGATCCGGCGGAGTCTTTGAATCAGCAGTTTGCGGTGTTATGGACAGCGCTGGCGGACCCTGGTTTTGTGCCTCCGACGGTTTCCAGTCGTTATGAGCAGGTGCTGACGGTTGGCCGGGGTGAGGGTCCGCGGGTATTGCGGGACGTGTTTCTGGCGGAGGGTGCTGCTGGTGGTTCGGGGACTGCGCGAGCCTTTGCAGTGGGCTTTGGCAATGGTTTCAGTGTGCTGCTGGACGCGGACAGCGGGCAGTTGCAGCAGCTTGCTTTTGGTGAGTTTGCGAGGCAGCGGACGGAGGGCAAGAGCTGGTTCTGGGATCTGGCGGGGATACCGCTGCTGTCGCGTTCTGAGGATGCTGTATTCTGTCGTCTGCTGGATGCGGCTGGTACAGGGGAGCCGTTGCTGCCGGTGCGAGATGAGCGTCGTACAGCGGAGCTGTTGTCGTGGCGAGTGCGGGGACGTGTGGTGGAGTTGCGGCTGAGATTTCATTTTGGCCGAATTCCGGCAGTGGCCGAGACGCTGTTGCCTCACAGTGAGCAGACGATCTGGAGTCTGCTGGAGCAGCACGAGGTGGTGGAACTGACGATGGAATTGTCGGCGAGTGAGGGTGGTGGTGGTGGTGCGGGCGTGCAGTTGCAGGTTGTGGGGTCGAGTATTCCGAGCGGTCGAGTGCTGGAGTTGTCGGGCTGGGGAGCGGACCGGCGTGGTGAGCGGATTCGTCTGAATTCTGCGGTGGTGGCCGAGCGTCGTTCTGCGGGTGGCTGGCCGCAACTGGTCGAGGGGGAGGTTGTGGGCTGGAGGCTGGGGCTGGAGCAGGAATTGCCGCAGCCGCTTCCGCTGCCTGTGATTCCTCCGCTGTTGACGAGGGAGGAGGAATTGCGGTCGGTGCCTGGTTTCGGAGGTCAGCGATTATCGCTGCCGGCGGGGATCATGCCCACGGCGCTGGCGTGGTTACCGGACGGTCGTCTGGCGCTGACATCGCTGAAGGGTCAGGTGTGGGTGCTGTCGGACAGTGATGGGGATGGTTTGCCGGACAGTCCGGTGTTATTTGCCGAGGGGCTTGCGGCGCCTTACGGGGTCGTGGCGGATGGCAATGATCTGCTGGTGTCGCACAAGCCGGAGGTGCTGCGTTTGCGAGATCGGGATGCTGACGGGCGTGCGGATGAGTTTACAGTGCTGGCTGCGGGCTGGGGTTACAGTGATGACTATCATGACTGGACGGCGGGTCTGGTGCGGGACAGCCGGGGTGATCTGTATGTGGGTCTGGGCAGTGATTATTCTCAGAAGGGGCGTGCAGCGGACAACGACCGCTGGCGTGGGACGGTACTGCGTCTGGATGCGAGTGGCCGGATTGAGCCGTTTGCGTATTCGATGCGGTTTCCGATGGGTCTGGCTGTGGATGATCGGGATCGGTTGTTTGCCACGGACAACCAGGGGGTGCAGAACACGTGGAACGAGCTGAATCATCTGCAGCGGGGGCGACATTATGGAGTTCCGTCGCGGCATGACACAGCCGAGGGGGTGGTTGCGGAGTCTCCGGCGCTGATGATTCCGCATCCGTGGACTCGCAGTGTGAACGCTGTGGCATTTTTTCCGCGGGACTATCCGGTCAGGGATCTGGCGGGTCAGTGTGTGGGTTGCGAGTATGATACTCAGTGTCTGATCCGTTTTTCGCTGCAGGAAGTTGACGGTGTGATGCAGGGGGCATGTTATCGATTCAGTCGTTTGCCCGGGGCGGGTGAGCAGTCGGAACTGCTGGGTCCGATTGCCTGTGGTTTCTCTGCCGACGGGGGTTTGTGGATCGGCAGTATTCGTGACAGTGGCTGGCAGGGTGCGGGGAATACTGGATGTCTGGAAGTTCTGCGTCCGACGGGTGGCAGGCTGAATGGGATCAGGGAAATCCGTGCAGTATCGGGCGGATTTGAGGTGGATTTTTTTGAGCGTTTGCCGGGCGGGATTGGTGGCAGGCCGGAGGACTGGGATGTGCAGTCAGCGACGCGTGTGTGGAAGGGCAGTTATGCAACGGCGGACAGTGAGCGTCGGCAGGTCCGGGTCACGGGTGTTGAGATGCGGGATGATGGGCGTAGTCTGCTGCTGCGAACCGGCGAGCATCAGTCGGGGCATCTGTATGAAATCCGACTATCGCAGGAGTCGGCGACGGTGCGGCAATTCTGGCCGGTCGAGGGCTTTTATTCGATGAAGCGAGTGCCGATTCGTTAGGGGCTGGATTCAGTCTGCAGGTTGCTGAATGTGGCTGCGGGCGGGTTCGCCGGGTGTGGCGGTGACGTCGTCATCGAGCATCATGATTTTCTGCCAGATTTTGCGAGCCAGTCCGTTGGTGAGCTGTTCGATATCATTGACGGCCTGCAGTACGACGGGGTCAGAAGTGCTTTGGGCGTAGAGGGCGGCCAGTTTTCCGACGAGCGACAGCAGTTCGCTGCAGTAGTCGAGGTAGCGAGTCAACAGGAATGGTGTGAGTGATCGTGTGGGTGAGGATGCGGTGCGCAGTTCTGCCGATCCGAGGAGTTGACTGGGATCCTTGGTGAGCTGGTGCATGTCGATGACGTGTGAGATGGAGCGGAGTTCGTGGAGAGCCTGCAGGATGTGGTGTCGCTTGATGCGTGATTCGAGTGACAGCAGGAAGAACAGGGATGCTCCGAAGAGGATCAGCACATTGAAGCCGGCGTCGAGTTCTTCGAGTTCCGGTTGTCCCTGCAGTTTGATGTAGCGGACTGCGAACCAGACGGCAGCGATGGCGGCAACGATGACGGAGCAGACGCCTGCGCGGATCCACGGGAGGCTGCGTGCGGTCCAGTTGACTCGGTCATGAGTCTCGCGAGCGATCTGCAGGAGTTCTCGGCAGACGTTTCCGAGGCTGGCTCCGGGGAACCGTTCATCGATGCGTTTTCCGAGTGTTTGCAGGGTTTGGATGGTTTTTTCGGGATTGAGTGCGCGGTACATGCTGGGGGTCAGTGTTTGTGAGGGAGTGGAGGGGGTGCCGGGTGTGAGTGTCTCTGCCGATTGAACTTGAGAGATTGTTGTCAGAACGCGGGCGTGAATTCAAGTTGGGGTGGAATACGCCGTTCGTGCACATTTTGCAAAAAAAAACAAGGCCAGGCATTGTGACAGTCCGATGAATGAGAGGGATAGAGTCTGTTGTCGTGCTATTGGCGATTGTCCCGGGTGGATTGGCATCCGGGCGGTGACAGACCTGAGTGCAGCGGGTGATTTCGGGGGAAATTGCCCGCGCTGCGTTCGAAGTGCAGCGACACGCCGCGGATTCACGTGGCTGTGGGGGGAGTACAAATGAGATTCAGGCGGCCCGTGGTGCTGTTGCTTGGTGGAATGCTGGTGGCGTCCGGCATCGGATGTTCTGCCGCGAGCGCCCTGATGGGTGACTACGAGCCTGCGAGCTCGGCGCGTCAGGCGTCAGCGGATCGCATGCTGGCGATTGCTCAGGTTTTCGAGCGGCAGGGACAGTTGGACAAGGCCGAGTCGATGTATCGGGGGGCGCTGAAAAAGAACCCTCAGAATGCGGCGATTCGGCAGCATCTGGCGGACGTGCAGTCGAAGCGTCGGGGAGATGGTTCGGGCACTGCGGTGGTGACCACGGTACCGAGGCAGCCGTCTCGGACGGTTGTGAGTGGTGTGGGTCAAAGGGCGGGCACTGCGGTGGTGGCTCGGCCTGCTGCCAGCCCTGCTGCAGTGAAGGCAGTGCAGCCGATCTCTGCACCGACCGCTGAGCCAGCGTCCGGTGCGATTGAGAAACCGGCTGTGATTCCTGCTGCAGAGCCGGCAAAGGTTGCAGCGCCGGCGACGGCAGCGGTGGTTGCCCAGCCAGAGCCATTTGTTCAGGAGGTAGTGTCGGGCACGGCAGCAGCGAAGTCCATGGCATCTGCAGCAGCCGTGGTGGCGGAGAAGCCGACGATTCCTGTGCGAGCCGTCTCTGCGACGCAGTCGGGTCCTGTAAGTCTGGACGCACTGCTGAAGGCGGCTGACGCCCCGGAAGCGAGTGCGGGTTTGTTGATTCAGGGGCTGCAGCAGGGTGAGAGCAACGAGGCGAAGAGTCTGGCAGCAACGCTGCTGGGCGAGTGTCCTGCTGCGGACACCGGAGTGAGGGACGCGCTGGAGAAGGTGGTGGCCGATCAGGGTGTACCTGTTGATGTCCTGCTGGCTGCTCTGGATTCTCAGGTCCAGCGGGGCGAGCTGACCGGTGCATCAGCCGAGCGTCTGAGCGTGATGGCCGAGAAGGGGCAGCCTGCGGAGCAGGTTCAGGCGATCACGATGCTGAGATATTTCACTGCGATGGACAGCCGTGACTGTTGCCTGCGGGCATTGGAGTCGTGTCTGGGATCAGCGAGTGAGGACGTGCGTGCATCCGCGGCCCTGACACTGGGTGATTTCTGCCCGCTGTCTGAGTCGCAGCTGACGAAATTGCGGGACCTGTCTGAGAAGGATTCCAGTCAGGATGTGCGTGATGCGGCGACAGCGACGCTGAATCGATCAGAGTTGACAGCAGAGAAGTAGTCTGACGGATTCTGGAACAGGCTCCGCTCTGCGGAGAGTGAATAACGAGGGGGAAGTTCAAATGACTATGCGATCCACAGGAAAATGGCTGGCACTGCTGTTTCTTTCGGCCGCCGGCTGCAGCAGTATCAGCGACGGGATCATTCGGACCGAAACGGATCTGCGGAATCAGATTCTGGCCCAGAAGGCGTGGGGCGAGTGGTCGTGGTGTTATGACGAGCTGAATCATCCGTGGGACTTTGCGAAGGGTTTCAAAGCGGGCTACCGGAACATTCTGGAGGGTGGCGGTGGCTGTCAGCCGACGCTTCCACCGCGAGCCTACTGGAAGCCCAGTTATGAAACAACGAACGGTCGCGGCCGTATCAATTCGTGGTTTGACGGGTATTCTCATGGTGCGCTGGCGGCTCAGCAGGACGGGATGGGTGGCATGGGTGTGCTGCCGATCTCACCGACGGCTCGAGCGAACCTGATTTCGAAGAATGCTCCGGTGAATCCGGAATGCTTCAACAGTCTGCAGAACACTCCGACTCCGGAGGGTGGCCTGTTGCCGCAGACGGATGAGATGGATGTGGATCCTGCAGTTCCTGCGGGCGAGGACATGCCACCGACTCCGGGCACATCACCATCAGCGACGCGACCCTACGAAGGGAACTGATGATTGCGGGGTGGTCCGCGAGTGTACCGGCCGGCGCTGTGATTCAGCGTGACGCTTTGATGAATCAGATTGATCAGGGAAGACATCAGACTGCAGGCAGTGGCGAGCTGCGATGCAGAGTCAGGTTACAGGGAGGCAGAGAAAATGTCAGCAAGTGCAGCACAGCAGGGTAAGTATGGAGGAAGAGACGGTCGGTCCAGCCTGCTGGGACTGGTCGCTCTGGCCTGTCTGGTGCAGACGGGCTGTCTGATGGATCGGGAGATTGATGCGATCCCGGTGGCCAGAGTCCCGAAAGAGATTCTGATGGTTGACCGGAAGGACAACTACAAGGATATCTCGCTGCTGAGGCTCCGCCAGGATCCTCCGGAATCCTATCTGCTGGGTCCCGGCGACGTACTGGGGGTTTACATCAAGGGTGTGCTGGGGAGCGAGGAGGAGCTGCCTCCGATTCATTTCCCGGAAGACGGCAATCGTCCGCCGGCGGTGGGTCTGCCGGTTCCGGTTCGAGAGGACGGGACGCTTTCGCTGCCGATCATTGATCCGATCAATGTGAAGGGGATGTCGCTGGTCGAGGCGTCCAACGCCATCAAGATGGCCTACATCTACCCCGAGCCGATCATTCGCGAGGGTGAAGAGAGCATCATTGTGACGCTGATACAGCAGCGTAAGGTGCGAGTGATGGTGATTCGCGAAGAGGCGGGCGGACAGCAGGGTGTGACGAAGCGCGGGACGGGACAGGTGGTTGACCTGCCGGCCTATGAAAACGACGTACTGCATGCGTTGGGGGCCACAGGCGGTATGCCTGGCACAGACGCAAGAAACGAGATCATGATTTACCGTGGCATGTATCAGGCCGGTGTCGATGCCGACTCGGTACTGAACCAGATCTGTCAGGATAACTGTCAGGACAACTGTTTCTGCAGTGAGGCACCGCTGCCGGATCCGCCGAGTGTGACTCGAGTACCCCTGCGGTACGACCCGGCCAACCCGCCGAAGTTCAGTCAGGATGACGTGATTCTGTCCGAAGGCGACATTGTGATTATCCGCAGTCGCGACGAAGAGACCTTCTACACCGCGGGTGTGCTGGGTGGTGGCGAGTATCCTCTGCCTCGTGACAAGGATCTGGATATTCTTGGCGCGATCTCGCTGGCTCGTGGTCCGCTGGGCAGCGCTGGCACTGGCGTGATGGCCATCGGTGGTGGCGGTGGTGGCGGTGGTGGCATGGGTGGTGGCGGGATGGGGCGTGGCGGCGGCGGCGGTGGTGGTGGTGGCTTCTGCCAGCCTTCGCAGGCGATCATCATCCGTGAACTGCCCTGTGGCAGCCAGATCGCGATCAAGGTGAATCTGAATCGAGCCCTGACGAATCCGGGTGAACGGATTCTGATTCAGCCGAAGGACTTCATCGTCCTGAAGTACACACTGGGTGAAGAGGTCGGGAATGTGTTCCTGAGCCTGATCCAGTTCAACTTCCTGTGGGGTCTGGGCGGAAACGGACTGAACAACTGACGGCAGTACTGTCGAGTTAGTTCAAGCAGAGAGGGCCCTGTCGGATCAGATCCGGCAGGGCCCTGCTTCATTTCAGACCGGCGAATGAGTGATTCAGTTGGCCGGTGCAGTTTCAACCGGGGTCGGTACGTTGCCGTCTGTTTCGCTGGCAGGCTTCTGCACAGCGTCAGCATCGCTGTCGACGCGGCTGACGCGACTATTACGACGATCGAGTACGACGCGAGCGGCTTCGCGAACTTCATCATCACCGAGTCGCCGCAGATTCACGATTTCGGTCAGCGGCTGAATGACACCAGCGACCCGGGCAATGCTGGATTCCATCAAAGCGATTTCCATCAGAGTCCGGCGGAGGACTTCGAGGGAGTTGATGTGTCGGGCGGCTTCGTGCTGGAATTCGTCAAGGATTTCAAGGTTCTGTACTGCGCTGGCGACCTGCTCGGTGCCGGCGGCGAGGGCGTCCTGAATCGAAAGCAGCAGGGTGAGATTCTGCTGAGCGGTGACGACCTGCTGCGACTGCTGGCTGAGGATGCTGGTGATTTCCGCGGAAGCGTCAGCGGCAGTGCGGGCGGCCGGGAGATCGCCGGCCGCTGCGATCACGGAATTCTTCAGATCAGTGAAGGCAACCACACCGGCTTTTGCTGTGTCCAGATCATTTGCGGCGGCGGTGACTGAGTCGCGGAACTGCAGGAATCTGTCGAAATCCGCGGCGGCCTGCTCGATTGTCCTGTCTTCAGCGATGATGCGTTCGGTGAGATTGCTCATTCGCGTGATGCTGTTGCTGGCCTGTTCGTAACCGTTTGAAGCAGCGATCAGGCGTTCCTGCAGTGCTTTCATGCCGCTGAGGGCTGAGTCAGCAACTTCGGTGGCAGCGCTGCCTTCGAGGATCGACCGTCGCAGTGATTCGAGTCCATCAACTGCATCCAGGGCACGAGCGGTGCTTTCGTTTTCGGCGATCAGACGGTCCTGAACAGCAGCGATCTGCTCGACTGCCTGCATGGCATCAATTGCGGCCACCCCTTCAGTGGAGATGGTGTGTCGAAGGGCCTGGATGTCAGCAATATTCCTGCTCAGTTTTTCGATGCTGCTGGCCTGCTGATCAAGTGCCGACAGCAGATCATTGGTTTGAGCTGCGGCTGAGCTGCTGTTGACGAGCTTGTTCATGCTGCGGTCGGACTGGTCAAGTCTGGCCTGAATGTTCTGCAGGCGTCCCTGCAGCGGGCCGACCATCAGGATCTGCATCCCGAAAAAGACCACCGCGAGTCCCGCGAGCAGCGAAACTCCGATCAGCGTACGAGGATTCATGATGCTGTCTTCCGAAAACAAATTCAGGGGGGGAAACTCGGAGCAAACGCAAATGCATCGATTGTGCAGACAACGCCCTGCGCTGCCTGTGGAAGCTGCGTTTCAGTATTCCGGCAGGCGTGCCCCTGAGGTATCGCCAGGCGACTGCAGCGGAATTTGCCGGAATTCGACGGAGGGGCAGAAAATGCCGAATCGTGGTGTCAAGGAGTAACGAAGCTGACGGTACTCACGATTTGTCCGTAACAAGTTTTTCATGGTCGTGAATAATTGTGCAACATGTGCTCATGAAATGCGCATAGTGTACAGGCTGCACAGGTGGTTACCGTTCAGTCATCATCGAGGTCGTTGAAGGGCAGTTGAGGTTCGGAGCGTTCGGCGAGGCCCTGGTGGAAGTGTCTGCGGCAGACGGACACGTAGCTTTCGTTGCCGCCGATCTGAATCTGCTCACCGGCTCTGACAGGTCTGCCACTGGCATCGATTCGGAGGACCATTGTGGCTTTGCGTCCGCAGTGGCAGACGGTTTTGATTTCTGACAGCACGTCAGCCCACGCAAGCAGGTACTGGCTGCCCTCGAAGAGTGCACCCTGAAAATCTGTCCGTAGACCGTAGGCGAGTACCGGAACGGATTCATCATCTGCGATGCGGCAGAGTTCAGAGACCTGTCGGCGAGTGAGGAACTGAGCTTCATCGACGAAGACGCAGGCGATGGGAGTGCTGCGATGCTGACCGCGAAAGATTTCGATCAGCGAGTCATTTTCGCTGAATGAGTGTGCGTTGGCCTCAAGGCCGATGCGTGAGGCAATTTTCCCGAGCCCGTCGCGGGTGTTTAATCGGGGTGTGAGCAGCAGCGGCTGCATGCCTCGTTCTCGATAATTCCATGCCGCCTGCAGCAGAGTGGTGGATTTGCCGGCATTCATGGAGGAGTAGTAGAAATAGACCTTGGCCATTCAGCGGCTCTCCAGGTCGCCGTGGAGCGTGAGGATCAGGTTTCGTCGACCTCCGCGGTTGCGGTGTTCGCAGAGGCAGATTCCCTGCCATGTTCCCAGCAGGAGTCTGTGATCTGCAACGGGTATGGAGAGTGAGGCTCCCAGCAGTGAGTGTTTGACGTGTGCGGGCATGTCATCAGGACCTTCGCAGGTGTGTGTCCAGTGGGCGTTTTCGGGTGCCAGCTGGTTCAGAGCCTGATTGAGGTCAGTGCGGACATCCGGATCAGCATTCTCATTGATTGTGAGGGATGCGGAGGTATGCTGGATGAAGATGTGCAGGAGGCCCACACTGCAGAGCGACAGTTCCGGAAGTTCGCGGAGCACATGCGCGGTAATCAGGTGACATCCACGGGGCATTTCCGGCAGCAGGAGTTGCCTTTGAATCCAGACCGTCATGGCTGCGTTTCCTGGCGAGACCTGCCGGATCAATCACCTGCTGTTGAGTTTTCCGGGATTGCGGAGGTGGCTGGGTTTGTGGGGAAGGGGCGAGGTCCGAGAATCTGCTCGATCTGCTCTCTGACGAGGTCTTCGGATTCCAGCAGGGCGTGGACGAGTCGATTCATCTGATCGCGGTACTGGGTCAGCAGTTCGATGGCGCGGTGTTCAGATTCCTTGATGATTCTTTGTACTTCGCTGTCGATCTGTCTGGTGGTTTCTTCGCTGAATTCGCGATAGGTGTGCATTTCCTTCCCGAGAAACGGGTGTTCTTCGGACTGTTTGAAGGAAACGGGGCCGATGATTTCTGACATGCCCCAGCGTGCCACCATGCGTCGTGCGAGCGAGGTGGACTGTTCGATATCGTTCTGTGCTCCGGCGGAGTACTCGTTGAAGATCATCTTCTCTGCGGCTCGTCCACCCATCATCATGACGATGCGGGCTTTCAGTCTTCGTTCGCCGAGGTTATGAATTTCACTTTCGGGCATGACAAGTGTGACACCGAGGCTTCGACCGCGAGGCACGATGGAAACCTTGTGGACCGGGTCGATGCCTTCCTGAGCCCATGCGAGGACAGCGTGTCCGGCTTCATGCCATGCGGTGAGTTCCTTTTCGGACTGTTCGACTTTTTCGTCGCGTGGTGCACCCATGGTGACGATATCGATGGCGTATCTGAAGTCGCTCATCTCGACGCGTTTTTTGTTTTCGCGTGCGGCTTTGAGTGCGGACTCATTAACGAGTTTTTCGAGTTCTGCTCCGCTGAAACCCATGGTGGTGCGGGACAGGACTTCCAGATCGACATCATCGTGCAGTGGCACTTTGCGGGTGTGGACTCGCAGGATTCCCAATCGTCCCTCGCGTGCGGGCAGGTCGACGGTGACATGGCGATCAAACCGACCGGGTCGCAGCAGTGCGGGGTCGAGTACATCGTGGCGATTTGTGGCAGCCAGAACGATGACGGTTTCACCCTGCTGAAAGCCGTCCATTTCACTGAGAATCTGGTTGAGAGTCTGTTCGCGTTCATCGTGACCGCCGCCGACACCGGCCCCGCGGACCCGGCCCACCGCGTCGATTTCATCGATGAAGACGATGCAGGGGGCCGCTTCGCGTGCGGTCTTGAAGAGGTCTCGAACGCGCGTGGCACCGACGCCGACGAACATCTGAATGAATTCGGAGCCATTGATTGAGAAGAACGGGACTCCGGCCTCACCTGCGGTGGCCCGGGCCAGCAGGGTTTTTCCGGTACCGGGAGGACCGACCAGCAGGACTCCCTTGGGAATTTTTGCGCCGAGTCGCGTGAAGCGACCGGGGTCGCGGAGGAAATCAACAACTTCCTGGAGGTCCTGTTTGGCGGATTTCAAACCGGCGACATCGTCGAATTTTGCGGATTTGTCATTTTTTTCAAACCTTCGAGCGGGGCTGCGAATGAAGCCCCCCATCATACCGCCGGCGCCGAATGGATCGGCTGATCGCCGCATCATGTTCCACATCAGGAACACGAAGAGCAGTGGCAGGAGGACCCAGAAGAAGAGGTTGCCCAGTCCGACATCGGTGACGGGCACGGAATTGAACTGCACATTGCGTTTCCGCAGTTCCGGTTCGAGTTCCGGAAGTTGTACCGAAGGCAGTGCCGTATTGAATTGCTCGACGAGTGTCCCGGTAACGCCTTCGGGGGTGTCTGTGGGGATCTGTTTCCAGCGTCCGATCAGCATGTCGCCGTGGAAGGTTACGTTGCGGACCTGATCCTTCTGCAACTGGCTGTAGAAGAACGAGTATGGAACGGTGTTGCCGTGGTTTTTGGGCAGACTGGTCCATGTGAAGATGGAAACGAGCACTGCAGCCACGAGCAGGACCAGCGTCATGGAGCTGAAGTTGACCCTGCGGGGGTCGCCCCCGGGGGGGCTTTGGGGCTTTTGATTACCGGAGTTTCCGGGCTTGCCTGAAGAATCACTCATGAATCGGACGTTCCGATGACCTGATGGAGAATTTCGGGAATTCCGGGGGAGGTTATCCGCAAACGGATGCTCTCGCAATTCAGTTGACTGTTCAATACCGTATCCGGCAGGCTGTGAATTCCAGGCAGGAACCTGCGGGGGATGGTGCGGTTCCGGAAAATCGGAGTGACTGCGTGGCGTGACTGTGGTGTGGGCCCGCCGAATTTTTCGGGCGTTGTGCAGTGTTTTGGGGGACTGTTTCGGGGGGCAGGGCGATTCAACGGGAGGCGGGAGTTATGTCTGAGCACCGGATTCGGCTGGCCGGTCCGTGGCGGTTCCGGATGTCGGGGCAGTCCGGGCTTGAGCGGATGGAGCGTCTGCCACTGGCGGGTAGCGGGGTGTCGGGAGCGGGAAAGACTCGCCTGATCCGGGGATTTCATGCTCCGTCGCGGCTTTCCGGTGCTTCGCAGCTGCGGCTGGCGTTTGTGGGCCGCGGTCGGTTTGTGGTGCACTTGAATGGCGAGGTCCTGTCTCTGGAAGCGGAGCGGCGTGGGAATCTCCTGGGCGGGGAGCGGTTGTCTGAGCGTTATTGCAGGATCCCGATCAGTCTGTTGAAATCATTCAACGAGGTGCAGTTTGAGGTGGCGGTGGAGCCGTCTGAGGATTGGAGTGTGGAGGGTGTCTGGCTGGTAATTTCAGAGTCTGCCGGGCAACCAACCGCAGGTGGCGAATCGTGAAAACGTGGCCGGGGAAGTGACTTGTTCCGGATTCGGTGATAGAATCAGTGGCAGTCAGATGCAGGTTTGGGAATGGCGACAGGATGACAGGCAGGACTTCCATGTATACTCTGAAAATGGCCCGGCGAATGCTTCTTGAGACGGATAAGCGTCTGCTTTGGAAGCTGGTCTGGAATCTGGGTGTGCGTGGTTCTCTGTCAGTTCTGCGACATCGATCGCGGATGAAGAGGGGGGTATTTTTTCCGCCGTTCCTGTATGTGTCGATCATCAACAGCTGCAATCTGAGATGTCAGGGCTGCTGGGTGGACGTGGCCCACAAGCAGTCAACGATCGATCTGCCGGCGATGAATCGGCTCATCAGTGAAGCGAAGGCTCAGGGAAATTCGTTTTTCGGGCTGGTGGGGGGTGAGCCCTTCATGCATCCGGAAATTCTGGAGATCGTTGAGGCGCACCCGGATTGCTATTTTCAGGTGTTTACGAATGGTCACTTCATCACCGAGGAGGTGGCGGCGCGGCTGCATCGTGCCGGTAATGTGACTCCTTTGATCAGTGTTGAGGGCAACGAGATCATCAGTGACGAGCGGCGTGGTCGGAACGGTGTCTTCAGCAGGACTCTGACGGGCATTCAGAACTGTCTGAAGCATCACGTGATGACTGGTGTCTGCACCAGTCTGGCGAAATCCAACATAGATCATCTGCTGACGGAGGAGTGGGTTGATCGTCTGATTGAGATGGGTGTGCTTTACACATGGTTTCACGTGTATCGTCCGATGGGTCCGGACGCCAGCACCGAGCTGTGTCTGACACCTGAGCAGCAGCGACGTGCTCGACAGTTTGTCGTGGACATGCGAGCGAAGAAGCCGATCGTGATCATTGACGCGTACTACGACGGCGAGGGTCGTGCATTGTGTCCTGCGGCCAACGGTATCAGCCATCATATCAACCCGTGGGGTGATATTGAGCCGTGTCCGATTGTGCAGTTTTCGCGTGAGTCGATTCATGCGAACGGTGATTCCCGTTCGCTTTTCGAAAAGTTTACCGAGTCGAAGTTTCTGGAGGGTTTCCGCAGTCTGGCTCAGCAGACGACTCGCGGCTGCATTGTGCTGGAGCGTCCGGATCTGCTTGAGCAACTGGTGGTGCAGCATGGTGCGAAGGATTCGACGGCTCGCGGTACAGCCCTGAGTGAGTTGCGGTCGATGGTACCGCGAACTTCGCAGTATCATCCGGGCCATGAGATTCCGGAGAAGAATTTTTATTACAGGCTGGCGAAGCGATTTTTGTTCAACGATTTCGGTGTGTATGCGGGGCACGATCATCGGGCGACGGCGGCGCCATTTTTGAATCTGCCGGGGGCTGGTGACGGGGTTTCAGCGGAGCGTACTTCGGGGTGTTGTTCGGAGCAGTTTGTGGAGCTGAAGGCGGAGTGAGTGAATTGGCCGTCTGAATTCGGCTGATTGCAGGGATTGCAGGATTCACTGGAGCGTGCAGGGATGCGACGGACAGGTTTGGTGGTCGCGGTATCGTGGCTGATGTTGGCGATGTGCTGTCGCAGCCAGTGCTTTGGTATGCAGGCGGAAGGTGCTGCGTCTGCTGAGGGTGTGGCAGGCAGTTTGCGGCTGATTTCTGAGGAGGTTCCGGGGGAACTGCTGTCTGCAGTTGCAGCGGTGCGTTGCTCGGAGGTACTGGATGACGCGTGTCTGAATGACGCAGCGGTTGTTGGGCGGTACTGCTGGGCGGTGGGTGATCGGGGTGTGGTTTGTGATTCCGAGGATGGTGGCAGGACGTGGCGGACTCGTGCCCTGCCCTTTGACTGTCGTCTGACCAGCGTGTGTTTTCTGACGAATCGGCGGGGTTGGATTGCCGGGGTTCGAGCGAGTGGTGATGCATCAGGTTCTGCTGTGCTGCTGATGACTCGGGATGGAGGTGAGTCGTGGCAGACGGTGGTTGGTGCGGAGCGTACTTTACCGGGAATTCTGCAGGTGCAGTATTTCGGGGTCGAGGAAGCGATCGCGTTGACTTTGCCGGCGTTGGCGGACGAGGGGGCAACTTTGTTTCGCACGGTGGACGGTGGTGATGTGTGGGAGCCGCAGCCTGTGGATCGAGCTGGCGGACTGTGGCTGGCGGCGGGATTCAGCGGTGTCGATGAGGGGGTTCTGGCGGGGTTTCGCCAGGGGCTGGGCGTACTGACTGCCAGTGAGGCTGTAGTTCTGCAGCAGGCTGTGCGTGGCCTGCGGAGTCTGCGAGCGGTTTCGTCCGGGGGAGACCAGTCCGGCTGGGTGGCTGGTGACGGCGGTACGATCCTGCGGACGCAGGACGGGGGTGTCACGTGGACGGTGCCGGAGGGTGATTTGCCGGCGGATGCGGGGGACCTGATTGACTTCCGAGCGATCTGTCATCAGGGATCTGTGGTGGTGGCTGCCGGCGATCCGGGGCAAATGCTGGTGTATTCGGGTGACAGTGGTCGATCATGGCAGTTTTCTGTGCTGCCGGCTTCGGGGCGGATCAGTCGAATACGGCGGCTTGGTCATGCGGGTTTTATGGCGGTCGGGAGTTTTGGTCAGATTCTGACTTCGGATGATGGTCGTGACTGGGAGTGTGTGCGCGGTGCCGGTCGCCATGCTGCCATATTGTCTGTTGGCACGGGAACGCTGGCCGGTCAATCGTGGCTGCTGCTGGGGGGATTGGCGGCGGATGGTGGAATGCGAAGTGCTGTCTGGCAACCGGCGATCATGGAAGGTCGTGAAACCTCTGAGAGTCTGGTGCAGGAGCAGGAGTGGCTGGGGCCGGCGACAACAGCGGCGGTGGGGGGTGGAGACTACTGTGCTGACTGGCAGTTTCCTGTGAACGAGCGTTTTTCTGAGCTGACGGCTGAGCGTCTGCTGGAGATCTGGAATCGTCAGACGGATGGCCGTGCGGAGGAGCTGCTGACGCTGCGTCTGGCGAGGCAGATTCGGTGTTATCAACCGGTGGTTGTGGTGATTGAGTCAGCCGGCGAGTTTGACTGTGTGGGGGAGTTGCTGCGGCGGCTGGTGCCTCAGGCGGTTGAGTTGGCAGCGAACGCTGCGGATCCGCGACTGGCGGCAATTGGCAGTGGGCCGTGGCGAGTGCAGCGGGTGCTGCAGAGGCGAGCTGACGGACGCGTCTCATCGGTGGTGTTTTCGGCTGCGGATCTGCTGCGTCATGAGGGCACGACGACTGGTTTGTTGCAGCAGGCGGCGCTGTCCATTCGCCCTGCGGTGAAATTCGGTTCGGGTATGTCTGAGAACGTGGGCGACGAGGCTGTCTATGAAGTGCTGATGGATGCCGGTGGTCAGGGTTCGGTGAAGTCGGTTTTTTCGGGTCTGGGTGACTTTCTGACCTCTGCGGTGAGGCGACCGCGGACGGTTTTGGACCGGGATCAGCTGCAGCGAGCGGCGAGTGAAGTGCGTCAATGGCGACTGGAGACTGGCGTACTTGCAGGAGCTGCGGGCGCGGCGGATTCTGCGGAGTCATTTGTGGCTGGTCTCGAGCAGTCAGGAGCGGAGCTTCCGGCGTCACTGGCGAAGCTGCAGTTGACTGCGGCAGCAGCTGCGGGGCTGAAGCGGGGAAATCTGGAGGGGTGGCTGGCGATACAGCAGGAGCTGATTCGGCGTTTTCCGGGGACTCCGGAGGCGTATGCAGCGGCTGAACTGCTGGTGCTGGCGTATGGTTCAGCGGAGCTTCAGTTGCTGCGGCGGTCCGAGCGGAGTGCTGCGCGAGTGGAGGGTGTGGGCATTCCGGGTGGCGACTCGGAAGCAGCTGGCGTGGTGGTTCGGCCGGTGGTTCAGGCGGCAGCGGCGTCTGGTTTTGGTGGTCAGCGATCAGCGCAGGCGGATGCACTGAGGGAGCTCTGGGATGCCAACGAGCTGACCGCGTGGCGATTGCTGGGACAGCGTGCCGACGGAGCGACGGAGGGGGATCCTTCTCCGGCTGCTGTATTGCGACATGCCGTGACGCTGCGTCGTCAGGAACAGTTTGGGGCTGCGACGAGCCTGCTGGCCGGGTTGTCAGGCCGTTCGGATGTCTGGGGCCACTGGGCTCGGTCTGAGCAGTTGCTGACGCAGGGGGGCAAATCAGATCAGTTCCGTCAGTTGGTGCTTACTGCATCTGAGTCTGTCCCTGTGCTGGACGGGAGACTGGCCGAACCGATCTGGGAGCAGGCGGAGGAGGTGCGGCTGATTTCGGACGACTCCGGGGAGCCAGTTGAAGACAGTCTGGTGCTCCTCGCGTGGGACGAGCAGTATCTGTATCTGACGGCCAGAATTCCGCGTGCAGCCGGGGAGGCGGAAGCTGCACTGGCGGAGAATCGCTACTATGACGAGCAGCATGCGGATCGGGACCGTCTGGAGATACGAATTGATACGGACCGCGATCTGTCGACAGCCTTCAGTCTGTGTGTGGACGAGAGCGGTCGCACATCGGAAAGCTGCTGGTCACTGGCGAGCTGGAATCCGCAGTGGCATGTGGCAGTTGATCACGATGAGTCGGTCTGGCGTGTGGAGCTGGCGATTCCGGGGCGTGAGTTGGCGGTGGGAGGTATCAGGCCAGGATCGCTGTGGGCAGTCGATTTACGGAGGCTGGCACCGGGCAGGGTCGACCAGCGTGCCGATGCATTGGTTCCGGGTTCTCCGGAGCGAGCATTACTGGTGCGTTTTGCCCGGGACTGATGGCAGCGAAGTTCAGGGTTGCTGGACCTGGACCGGCTGAACTCGGATGAGTCTGGCGGTGGGTTTTTTGAGGTCCACGACAACGGGCTGCGGTGTTTGTGCGGCCGCCAGATTGCCGGCCTGATCGCGAGCGGTCAGGCGAAAATAGACAGCGGGTGGCATGCCGGGTCTGAGGGCCATTTCGTAACTGTTGCGATTGGGCTGCCAGTCGAAAACCGGAGTCCACGGTCCGGCGGCGGCGGCGGCATATTCGAGTCGAACGGAGTTCGGAGCGGGGTGAGTTTCGCGAATTCGCCATGCGAAGCGGACAGATCCCTGTCCTTCGCTGCGAACATCGGGCTGAGCCATTTCGATGGCGGGTGCGGTCTGATCGACGGTGATGATGATTTCCGGTGGATCTCCCGGCTGCGGAGGAATCTCGCTGACACCGACTCCGTTTCGCACGCGAACAGCGAAGCCGAATGTTCCTTCGGCCATGGCATCCACTGAAAATGGGCTTTTGCGGTCAGCGTCAGTTCCATATCGGAACCACTGTCGACCGTTGTCTTCGGTAACGAAGAGGTCAACGGCACTGATTCCGGACGGTCCAACGTCATCGACCTGGTATTCGATATCGAAGACGCGATTGTTGACCATCAGGGGTGACTCGGCAGGGTTACCGTAATCTGCATCGACGGGCTGTGGCGGAGTTGCCGGGGGGATTTCCGGGGGTCGTGTGGCGATCGGTCCGGGCAGAGGCTTGGATTCCGGGGCAGGAGTGGCAGACGGCGGCTCTGGCTGTTGCGGAATGACGGGGGCCGGCCGTGTGCGCGGTGCTGTTCGAGTGGCAGGCATCGGTTCTGGTGCTGGCTCCGGTTCGGGGGTGGCAGCAGGCTGTTCGGCAGGCTCTTCCGATGGTTTTGCGTACGGGGACTTATTGTCCGGGGATTCTGCGGGCTGTTCGTAATCGCTTTCCAGCTTTCTGCGGGCTTCACCTTTATTTCCGGCGGCGTCGACGATGGAAGCGCGAACCTGAACGGCACCACTGTCCGGGAAGGGAACCGTTGTTGTACCGGCAACGGCCGGTTCAGTTTTGAGCCGCGTGCGAACTCCACTGCTGACGTCGGTAAGTTCGATCAGCAGTGATTCCGGCACGGCACCCGGATCGTCTGTTGACCAATTGATGGTCAGCATGCGTTCGGACTCTTCGAGGAGTTCCAGTTTTACGATGGGTTCGGAGCGATCAACCTGAATTTCCAGTTCGGGCGGGCTGCCTTCGATGGGGGCCAGTAGTGTTCCACTGGCGTCGGTCATGCGGATGGCGAAGGAGTAGATTCCGTCCCGTGGGGCGGTGAAGACGAAGGCACCCTTGCTGGCTGGGGCGGTCTGTTCACGCTCCCAGGTTTTGCCACCATTCTGCGACTTGTAAAGGATGGCCTGACTATTGGGCTCTTCGCCGGCATCCACATCAACTTCGAAGGGGATTTCGAAGCGGTAGGAGTTTGTGATGAGTCGTTGCACTTCATCGGCAGCAGTCGCCGGTGAAGAGGCGGTCGCCGCCAGCAGCAATGCTGCTGCCGTTGACCGGCGGCAGAGGAAGTTCTGCCACAGTGCTGATGATTTCACGACGACATCCTCCGGGCAGGGCTTCGAGTTCGGATCCGGTTCGGGGCGGATGCCGGACTCAGCAAACAACGGGACTGGCAGGTTTTGTAATGTTCTGCCTGAGCCCGGGTCAAGCGCGCGGCAATTCGGGCGCACTCTTCCACAGAGGGCTTATCGGGAGGCGTGGTGTCAGGACTTCAGCCGATCGCAGGGATTACACCGATCGGGAGAGTTTTTACCATTGGGCGGACAAAAAAACAGTCCCCCGATTGCCTTTGGTGGAATCGGGGGACTGGGAGGTTTGGGGTGACCGTGTGTTGGGTCAGTTGCAGCAGGCTTTCTTCGCGTGTCGGGTTCGTGGAGCGTTTTCGTGGCAGCAGGCTGCCGGCTTCCAGACCTTGCACTCGACTTCCTTTTCGACCATGCGGCACACCTGCACTTCGATTTCCTTCTTCTCGACTTTGTTTGTGCAGACAGCGACGGTGCAGGTTTCTTCAACGGGCACCATTTTGCTGACGTGTACCTTGCGGGTGCGAGTTTCGGGCTTGCAGACAGTGACGTGGCATTTCTCCACGACTTCCTCTTCCACATGCTCAGTGACCTGCACCTTGCAGGTGCGAGTTTCCGGTTTGCAGACCGTCACGGTGTATTTGCAGGGGACCGTTTTCTGAACGTACTCGGTGTGGTGCACCTTGCGAGTACGAGTTTCGGGCTTGCAGACTGTGACGGTGTGTTTTTCCTTAACTTCTTCCGTGACGTGCTTAGTGGTGCACACTTTGCGAGTGCGAGTTTCGGGCTTGCAGACGGTTACATTCCACGTGTACTGCTCTTCTTTGGTCTGGCATTCGTGGACACAGTATTCCACTTCGGTTTCGACCAGTTTGGGGACCCATACGCGGCAGGTGCGGGTGGTTTTGCGGCAGGGGCCGCAGGCAACTTCCACGGTACGTTCTTCCCAGTGTCCCTGGTCCTGGCATACTTTGCGTGTTTTCGTGACGGGGACCATCTGGCGAACGGTGCGGGTGCCCATGCGCTGTTCCTGAGTGGGGACCAGCACGGTGTAGGTTTCTTCCTTTTCTTCGACCACGGGCTTGCACACGGTGCGAGTGACTTCGCGTTCTTCGGTGGTGGGAACCATGACGGTGTAAGTTTCTTCCACTTCCTTCGTAACCGCTTCGCAGACGGTTTTGGAGGCTTCGCGTTCTTCCTGAACGGGGACCATCACTTCGTAGGTCCGTTCCACTTCGCGAACGACGGGCTTGCAGACCTTGCGGCGAATTTCCTGCTCTTCGGTGACCGGGACCATCACGGTGTACGTTTGCTCAACTTCTTCCGTGACACATTTGTGGACGGTGCGAGTTATCTGGCGATGTTCCACCACTGGTGTGCAGACTTCGACGACGCGTTTTTCGGTCGTCATTTCTGGCACGCAGACCTTGTGCATGACGGTTTCCCACGTTCCGTTGCAGGGAGTGGCGACGGGGGTGCAACCGGTGTTGCAGGGTGCTGAGCAACAGTGGCTGGTTTTCCTGCCGAAGCAACCGCCGGCCTCGGCCGAGGCTGCCAGCGAGCAGGCGAGAACGAATGACAGAACAAGACGCATGCGGAAACACTCCTACAGGACCGAAGAGCAGTTACTTCGGGGTACGAAGCCGGGCTGCGGGAACCATTCGCCGCAGTTTGTCCCGAGCTGTTTTTGTCAGGCAGAGATCTGTTGAGCCGGGGGAACGAAAGACATCAGCGGGGCCAGCGAGGGAGACCAGGAGGAGCCTATAGGGGTTCAGGTGTGCAGTACTTGAGGGGTTTTTCTCAAGCAATGACCGGCAATCAACGAGGTTGCCCCAAATCCGTTTAGTTCTCTGTTTTTCCGTGGGTTTCCATGCTGCGCAATCGTGATGTGACGTGTATCCTATTCATTTTAACTTGTGAATGCATGGGTGTGGAAAAAAAAACAGGAATTGCGAAATCTGCGTTTTTGAGCGGTTGCAGCTTTGCAGCGTGGTCAGTGGCGGGTGGGGAAAGCCTGCGGTCAGACGGACCGGTTTTTCTCCAATTCCGGATTCGCGTGGGCCCTTTACTTTGTGGCGGGGTGAGGGCGGTTTAGACTGGTGGGTGGGTCGGATACGTTTTTGGTGTTCAGGCTGAAGTGGCAGTTCTGCGGAGAATGCGGGCGATGCGTTTTTGTCTGGTTGATCGAGTCTTGTCCGTAGTTCCTGGGGAGTCGATTCAGACGGTGAAGCAGGTCTCTTTGGCTGAGGAGTATCTGCAGGATCATTTTCCGGGATTTGCTGTTTTTCCTGGCGTACTGATGGTGGAGTGCATGGTGCAGAGCTGTGCATGGTTGTCGCGTGTGACCGATGATTTTGCGTTCAGCACGGTGTTGCTGCGTCAGGCGCGGGCGGTGCGATTCAACAATTTTCTGAAGCCTGGTGAGTCGCTGCTGGTGTCTGCGACGCTGAAGTCGTCCGGTGTTGGCGAGAGCGAGTTTATGGTGTCGGGCACAGTGAATGGTCAGTCTGCGGTGAGCGGTCGTCTGTTGTTGATGAAGCAGAATCTGGCGGAGCGGAATCCGCAGTTGGTGGACAATGATGAGCGTTTGAAAGCGGCGATGCGTGATCTGTGGGCTCAGTTATGGGTCCCTGCGACGGCTGCAGTTCAGTAGTGTGGGGCAGTTTTCAGTTTTCATTGGTGCGTGAGATCGTTGTAGCGACGGAACCGGCAATGGTTGTCGGGTGGTTGGAAGTTCTGGAATCAGGATCCGGAAGACGGAAGGGCGCGGGCGATGACGGTTGCTGGACGTACGGCGTTGGTTACTGGTGGTAGTCGTGGCATTGGGCGTGCGATTGTGGAGTCGCTGGCTCGTGGCGGGGCGAGGGTGGCTTTTGTCTACAACTCGAATTCTGCGGCGGCGGAAGCTGTGGCTGCAGCATTGCAGGCGGAAGGTCACGAGGTCTGGGCGATTCAGGCGGATGTGCGTTCGAAGCCTGCGGCTGACAAGGTCGTGGCCGACGTGGTGGAGAAGTGGGGGCGTCTGGACATTCTGGTGAACAACGCCGGGATTATTCGGGATGGTTTGCTGGCGATGATGGATGCTCAGCAGTGGCAGGATGTGATCGACACGAATCTGACGAGCGTGTTCAATTTCTGTCAGGCGGTGACTCGTCAGATGATGTCGCAGCGTTATGGTCGGATCATCAACATGTCCAGTGTGGCAGCGGATGTTTCGAATCCGGGGCAGGCCAATTACGCTGCGAGCAAGGGTGGAGTCGAGGGATTTACTCGGTGTATTGCGACTGAGTTGGCTCGTCGGGGCGTGACGGCGAATGCGGTGGCTCCGGGGTTTATTGAAACTGACATGACGGTGGCTGTGGTGAACGCTGCGGGTGACGAGATCAAGAAGAAGATCCCGGTTCGTCGTCTGGGGCGTCCGGAGGATATTGCCGGAGCGGTGATGTTTTTTGCGGCTGACGAGTCATCGTATGTCACGGGTCAGGTCTTGAAGGTGGATGGCGGACTGACGTTGGGGGGCCTGTGACGTGTATTTGTGGCTTTGGGAGGGCTGAAAAAGTTGTTTGGTCCTTACCGAAGTCTCGCGTTTGGGGAAGCTTCCCGATTTTGAGGAGTTTTTCTGCCAAAATGGCAGAGATTGATCTTAGTAGCTGGTTGCTGGGCAGGAATGTCTGGAAGTGGATCGGTTTTCCGGCAACAATAGGAGCTTGGGGACAAACCGGCCAGGGGAGGCTGGGGAGTTTCTTTGGGGGCCGATTGATCGGCTTCGGATCGTCAGGGCGATAGCTTTGGCGGCAACTGGGTGCCTGTACTGAATCACGTTGCCGATTCGGAACGGGTTGATTTGGATTGGCGACGTCGGCAGGAAGTTCAGCTTCCGGCTCAGGAGAAACTGTTCGATGCCCTCTGAAGAAGAAATCCTGGACAAAGTTCGCGGGACACTGGTGGACGCACTGGGTGTGGACGATGACGAGGTCACACCAACGGCAACTTTGATTGGGGATCTGGGAGCTGAGTCGATTGACTTTCTGGACATTGTGTTCCGTCTGGAGAAGTCGTTTGACATCAAGATTCCGCGTGGCGAGCTGTTCCCTGAGAATCTGGCATCGGCGGATGCTGGTTTTGTGGCTGGGGGCAAGGTGACTGCTGAGGGTCTTGAGGAGCTGCGTCGCAAGATGCCGCATGCAGATGTGGAGTCATTTGCGAAGGATCCAGTCCTGAGCAGGATTTCCGATTTGTTTACTGTCGGCATGATTGTGCGTTTCATTGCGGCCCGTCTGAAGTAGAGCGGACTGGATGGTTTCGCTTGAATTTCTGGCGTAGCGGTCGGTCCCCCGGGCGTGTTCCGGGGGCCTTATTCTGATCGGCGGGCAGTGGCATGCGCTGGTATTGGATCGATCGGTTCATCGAGTTTGAATCCGGGAAACGGGCGCGTTCTGTGAAGAACGTCAGTCTTGCGGAGGAGCATCTGCACGACCATTTTCCGGGTTTTCCGGTGATGCCGGGTTCATTGATGATTGAGGGGATGGCTCAGACTGGTGGTATTCTGCTGGGCGAGCATTTCGGGTTTCGCTACAACGTGATTCTGGCGAAGGTCCCGAAGGTTGTGTTTCACAGTTGGGCCTGTCCTGGCGACCAGTTGATTTACTCTGCCGAACTGCTGGACGCGCGTGAGGAGGGTGGCAGTGTCTCGGTCGAAGCCACGGTGGGTGATCGTGCAGTGGCCACAGCCGAGATTGTGTTTGCGCATTTGAAGACCGACGATCCTCAGTTCAGTCGGATTGACCAGAAGAACTTTGTGTTTCGGATGAATCTGCTGGACATTCTGACGGTGGGGAAGGCTGGTTCGGGTGCACCTGCGGAAGTTTCGGGTGTGGACGGACGGCGTGGGGAGGCTGTGGAATGAAGCGTCGCGTGGTGGTAACTGGTCTGGGGGCGGTAACGCCGCTGGGCAATGATGTGTCGACGATGTGGCAGTCCCAGCTTCAGTGTCGAAATGGTGTGGGCCCGATTACTCATTTTGATGCAACGAATTTCCCCACGAAGTTTGCTGCCGAAGTGCGGGACTACGACTTTGATGTGCAGGTGGAGAATCCGGCGCGATTCGCGGATGCGGGGCGAAATATTCGGTTCGCCATCGGGGCTGCTCGACAGGCTGTGCATGATTCGGGGATTCATGATTCGCCGGGCTTCAATCCTGCGCGCTTCGGGGTGTATCTGGGTGCGGGTGAGGGGCAGCAGAACTTTCTGCAGTTCATGTCGCTGGTTTCAGAGGCGTACCGGGATGGTCGCATTGACCTGCGGAACTTCACTGAGAGTTTTATCAGTCGTATGAATCCGCGTTACGAACTGGAGCTGGAGCCGAACATGCCGGCGGCTCATCTGTCCAGCCTGTTTAATGCTCAGGGCCCGAATCTGAACTGTTTGACCGCGTGTGCTGCTTCCAGTCAGGCGATCGGCGAAGCGACTGAGATTATCCGTCGAGGTGAGGCTGAGATGATGCTGTCGGGTGGTGCGCACAGCATGATTCACCCGTTCGGAGTCACGGGTTTCAACCTGTTGACGGCATTGTCTGAGCGAAATGATTCTCCGCTGACGGCTTCGCGTCCATTTGATCTTAACCGTGACGGTTTCGTGCTGGGTGAGGGTGCGGGCATGCTGCTGCTGGAAGAGCTCGAGCATGCGAAAGCGCGTGGTGCGCGAATTTATGGCGAGATTCTGGGCTATGGCTCAACTGCTGATGCTTATCGGATTACCGACATTCATCCGGAGGGGCGTGGTGCGGTGGCGTGTATCAGGATGGCTTTGCAGGATGCAGAGAAGAATCCGGAAGAAATCGGCTATGTGAATGCTCACGGGACAAGCACTCGCGTCAACGATCAGGTAGAGACGATGGCTGTGAAGGGTGGGTTGGGTGAACACGCGTGGAAGACTCCTGTTTCCAGCATCAAGAGTATGATGGGGCATCTGATCGCTGCTGCGGGCGCGGTGGAGGCCATCACCTGCCTGCTGGCGATTCGAGACGGTGTACTTCCTCCGACAATCAACTATGAAACTCCGGATCCGGACTGCGACCTCGACTACATCCCGAATCAGCCTCGGGAGACTCGGATCAAGGCCGCCTTGTCCAACAGTTTCGGTTTTGGCGGGCAGAATGTGGCTTTGATACTGGGGGGCTTTACGGGCTGATCCGGAGCCTGTTTTGGCGATGTTACTGGCCTGGGGGTGCAGGAAGGGGGGGATCAGAGGCTGCAGGGGCTCTGATTCGGATGGATTCTGTGTTGGTGCCTGCGGTCGGACCGCGGTGACGTGCTTGACGAATCCTGAACGACTCGATGGATGCTGACAACTCAGCTGGAGTGTTCCCCTTGATCTGGCTATATGCTGTAATAATACTCGGTGCCCTGGCGGTACTGGAGATGCTGGCGACTCGGCGTCTGCTGGTTCCGTCCATTGCGGGTTTTCTTGAGAAGGCACCTGCGTTTCGCGTTACCCTCGGGAAGCCTGACCGGCGTGCTCAACCGGTCGAATTTCGCACATCAGACGGCTTAACGCTCAGGGGCAGTGTCTGGAACGGTGACCAGTCAGAGGCGACCGGGCTGGTGATTTACCTGCCGGAGATGGAGGGCAACCACTGGATGGCCCCGCAGTATTGTGCGGCCCTGATTGATGAGGGTTATGCGCTGTTTTCCTTTGATTTTCGTGGTCAGGGTGAGAGCGATCGTCCGGCGGGGTATTCTGCCAGTCACTGGATGACGGAACTGGAGATGCGGGACATCAGTGCAGCGATGGACTTCATCGAATCGCATCCTCGTCTGAGTACTCTGCCGATCCTGGTGTTTGGTGTCAGTCGTGGTGGAGTGGGTGCACTGCTGACGGGGGCTCGCTATCCGAAGGTTCGCGGAGTGATTGCGGACAGTGCCTTTGGTACGCTGACGATGATTCGTTTTTTTGCGGATCGCTTCGCTGATCTGGTGTTGCCGCGGTGGCTGTATCGTCTGGTGCCAAACTGGCACGTGGAGCGAACACTGCGTCAGGCGATGGCCTACAACGAGCGGCGAAAAGGTTGTCGATTTGTGCACCTTGAGGATGAAGTATCCGGGCTGGAGTCCGAGAGTGTGCTGTTGATCTCGGGAACAGCGGATACTTATGTATCAGGGGACGTTGCTGGACGGCTGCACCGTCTGGTGGGTGCAGGGGCCAAGCACTGGATTGTGGCGGGTGCTCGGCACAATATGGCGAGGAGCGTGCACCAGAGTGAGTACGACCGTCGCATTTGTGAGCATGCTGCGGTCTGCCTGCAACCGGCGGTGATTTCGGTGGATACTTTGTTGCGACCGGGTGCGGCGGCAGTATCACAGGCTGGCTGATATGCTGGGAGAATCTGGCTCCGTCTAAATTCAGAAAGCTCTGACAGTGTGAGCCCTGTCAGAGCTTTCTGATGCGGAGGAGGATCAATATCTGTTCAGTCGAACAGTGAAGAAAGCCGGAAGGCGGGCTTTTTGGCCGGGCCGGCAGTTTTGGTGGCTGGGCGAACTGTCGCTTTGGTCGGCCCGTGGGCGCTGACGGACTTCGTGGTCTGCTGCGGCCGCGCTGCAGTGGCTTTTGCTGGTGGCTGGCTGGTGGCCAGTGTTTCGGCAGCGGGGACGGGGCGCGGGGCCGTCACAACGGGTTTCGGAGCCTCGACGCGTTGGGGCACTGGAGCGGCCGCCATGTTGACAGGTCGAGCCTGCCGCCGAGCCGGAATTCGTACGACACCTTCAGCGCTGTCCGTCCGAGTGTCTGCAGCGTGCAGTTTCTGAACGTGTTGGTGAATCACGCCGGGTTGAGCGGGAACCGGACAGACTCGGTTATGGAACAGGGCTGGATTGGGCGTTGGCGGAATCATCCCGGGTTGTGGCTGCCACGAAGGAACTTTGTGCAGGTAGTATCCGGACTGAGCAGTATCGCTGGGATTTGCCACGATCGGATACTGGGCTGTGAAGCCACCCCCAGCGGTTCCATAGGGGTGAGCGGGCAGAATCTGCTGATACTGCGCCCAGTTATGGTTGACCGGCATATTGACGGGCGGGTTGTAGCCCCCGTCGGGATAGATCTGGAATCGGCTGAGCGGGCAGGACGGATTATTGCATTGTCCTGCGTGCTGCTGGCCGTTCTGGCAGTGCTGGCAGTTGCTGTGGCTGACAGACATGGCCTGAACCTGAGCCGTTCCGGCGGGCTGCTGAGCCATGGAAGAGCCTGCAAATGTCAGTGCAGTGGTGACTGCAAGGCAGGCTGCTGAGAACATCTTCATAACGCCACGCTCCGGAAAAAGCTGACTGATCCATTCTGGAATCTGTTGAGAAGCTCCATTCTTCCCTGTTCGGTCAATACGACACATTGTCTGGTGAGATCACCATGTCTGGAACTTCATACGCTGCGGAGCCGTCTGGGGATTCCAGGTCCCGAGTGTTGTGATGCGACTGGAGGGCATCCCTGAACTGTAGTTGTACTGGTAGTTGACATTGGGAGCCGTCGGGATGACGACGGGCAACCCGTTGGCACCAGTTGCATACAGCTGCGTGTCTGCCGGATTGACATAACCCGGATTATCCGCATACACAGTGTGATACTTTCCAAAGAGGGGCAGGCCTTGTCCACAGTTTCCTGACGGAATTGCCCATCCGAACAGACAATTGCACAGTTCGTTCCCAGTGTGAGCAGGTCCCCCGTAGGGACCGGAGTTCCAGCCACTGTGTGAGGAAGAATACCCGGATCCATGCTGACCGAACAGTCGGCCACCGTTCCCAAATCCACCGTGATTTGCATCATTTGGATGAGTTGGGCGGTAGATCAGGCCGTTACCGTGGGCTGAACCGTGGCCAGTCCCGCTGCCGTTGCCATGACCGTGCGTGTTTCCGTGTGCCGGTCCGTGACCGGAACCGGGCTGGCTGCCGTGGCCGCTGCCGGCATTGCTGCCGTGGCTGGAGCCATGGCCTGCAGCCGAGCCATTGCCGGCTCGGTTTCCGGCTCCAGCGTGACTCTCTTTGGCGTTTCCGCCACCGAACAGTCCACCGCCCAGCAGTCCTTTGCCGCCGAACAGTCCCTTTTTCGTACGGCCATTGCTATGGCTGGATTCAGCACAGGCATTGGGATCGAGCCCTTCTCCGCATGGCCCGTTGCCGGCAGCTTCCCCACACGCATTTCCAGCACCGCCTTCGGCACACGGTCCACCGGCCCCTGAATCTCCACAGGGCCCGCCCTTGCCACCTTCGGCACAGGGGCCACCTTTCCCGTCTTCAGCACATTTTTCACCGTTCAGAAAGGCCGTCTGCTGAACAGATGTCGTACCGGCTCCATGCACTCGGCCCCGGTTCGGAATCCGTACAACTCCTTCATCATCGGCGGAGGCGAGTCCTGCCATTGAGGCGAGGCATGCGGCTACTGTGGTGTGCAACATCAACTTCGGGGAAATCATAAGCCACCTGAGCGGAGTGAGAGCTATGGAAATGGGCCGCTGAGAAACGGGGTGTGATCTGCCGGGCTGTTCGGATCAGTTAACCGGGGGTGTGAAGAAGGCGAACGGGCTGATGGAAGAGCGATACTTTACATCCACCTGGGTCCCTTTCAGTTTCCAGTTTTCCTGAGACCAGACACCGAAGGGGGTCACAAACCAGCCCCCATTGACCTCGTAGTAGTACGGCGGGTAAAGGGCTTTGTACTGGTGTGAGTAGAGCATTTCATGGGGCTGCAGGGCGGGGTTTGTTATGACGGACCCGCCCATTTGCTGTGGGATGCCGGCAACGGGGGCCGGATACAGGCTGGCGTTGGTTTGTGGATATCCGGGCAGTGGCTGAGCGGGGCCGGCGGTGGCAGGTGCCTGCTGAACTCCGGCGAAGGTGGTGGCTGCGGTCTGTCGAGCGGGCACGGCGGGTTGATAGGTCTGCCAGTTGCGTCCGGGGTGGACCGGAATGCTGGCGCTGTTTCCGGGAGCTGCAGCGCTGAAGTACTGCGGGCCGGAGACGGTGTTGGCGTTGGGTACGACCGGGGCCTGTCGGATGGGACGGGGCTGTTCGGCCTTTTCAGCAGCGGGTTTGGCGGCTGGAGCGGGAGCTGAAACCGAGCGAGTGGCCGGTTTGTTATCCTGTGGGCTTCCGGCGGTTCGGCGGATGGAGACTGCCTGGCGTTCCGCATCGCTGACGACGGCGCGTTCCACGCCCGGCTTCTGCGACTGGCTGCTGCGGGCTTTTGCGGGAGTGCTGCTGTCTCCGCGGTTACGGAGCCAGCCCATGATGCCCTGTGGTGCCGGCTTGTCGGAGGACTTTTCCTCAGCCGGCAGGCTGCCTGCTGCCAGCACACCGACGGCCAGTGCGACCAAACTACTGCGTAACATTTCGGCCCCCTCCATGGATCGCCCAGCGTCGCTGTATCAGAACTGTTCGGAATCCTTCCGAACCTGAGAAACGACGATTTTTTCAGGGGAAAACACGGTCTGCGCGCTGCCCCTGGAATCTGTCCTGTGTAGATATTCGGCCGGGTTGCGGGGGCGTAATGAATCAATCGCAGGGCTGTCTGCTCGGGAAAGACAGCAGAAAACCTGTTCGCCAGATATCTTTCGCAGTCGGGAAAGTCTGCCTGGTTTTCCTGTTTTCGCATGTTCACTCGGCCAGTCGATCTGGGGATTTGTGGATGGATTGCCTATGATCCGGCTTCGGCCGTGGCCGACGGGGTTGTGTGTAAGGAATCCCATGGAATCAGCAGGCAAAGGAAGCCGCAGTGGCTCGCAGAAAGACGACTGGCAGGGGTAATGGTGCAGGTGCTGCGGTTGATCCGGAGGCCAGCGTACAGTTTGTTCCGATCAGTGACGAGACTCGACGTCGTTATCTGAATTACGCGCTTTCGGTGATCACATCCCGGGCGTTGCCTGATGTCCGTGACGGGCTGAAGCCGGTGCAGCGGCGAATTCTGTACGTGATGTTTGACCGTCTGCGGCTGACCGCTGACGCAAAAACTCGAAAATGTGCCAAGATCTGCGGCGACACGACGGGTTCGTTTCATCCGCATGGAGAGGTGGCTGTGTACGAGGCGCTGGTCCGCCTTGCTCAGGACTTCACACTGCGTTATCCCCTTGTGGAGGGTCAGGGGAATTTTGGTTCGATCATGGGTTTGCGGGCTGCAGCCAGTCGTTATACGGAGGCGCGTCTGACGCGTCTGTCCGAGAATCTGATGAGTGAGCTGCGTTATGATACGGTGGACATGCGGCTGACGTATGACGCCGCGGATCAGGAGCCTGTGATTCTGCCGGCGCGATTCCCTGCTCTGCTGGTCAACGGCTCATCGGGGATTGCGGTTGGGATGGCGACCAGCATGCCACCTCACAATCTGGCCGAGGTGCTGAAGGCGGCTGTGCATCTGGTGGAAAATCCGGACGCATCGGTGGCTCAGCTGATGCGTTTCGTGAAGGGGCCTGATTTTCCGCTGGGCGGTCGTATCGTCACGGATCGGGCACAATTGCGGGAGATGTATGAAACAGGTCGTGGTTCGATTCGGATTCGCGGCGAGTGGAAGTTTGACGAGGAGGGCCGTCGGCGGATTGAGAATCGGATCATTGTGCATTCGATCCCGTACGGTGCAGCCACGGGTCCGCTGATGACGGAGATTGGTGAATTGATCGCGGCGCGCAGGCTGCCGCAGCTGGAGTCGGTCAACGATGAGACGAATGAGGAGAACGGGCTGCGGATTGCGATCGAGCTGAAGCCGGGGGCCGATGCTGAGGCAGTGATGGCGTATCTGTACAAGCACACATCGCTCGAGCAGAACTTCAGTTACAACGCCACCTGTTTGGTGCCGGGTGAGAATGGCCAGACGGTTCCGCGGGTCCTGAGTCTGAAGGAGTTGCTGCAGTATTTTCTGGACTTCCGATTCATCACGGTGCAGCGTCGGCTGCAGTATCAGCTTGAGCAGTTGCGGCGTCGCATTCACATTCTTGAGGGATTTGCGATCATCTTTGACGGTCTGGACCGGGCCCTGAAGATCATTCGAGCCAGCAGTGGGAAGCGGGATGCGGCGGAAAAGCTGATGGCTGAATTTCCTCTGGACGAACTGCAGACGGACGCCATTCTGGAATTGCAGTTGTATCGGATATCGAAGCTTGAGATCGGGCGGATTCGGGAGGAGCTTGCTGAAAAGCAGGCGGAGGCTGCGCGGATTGAAGCGACGCTGAAGTCGAAGGCGAAAATGTGGAAGCTGATCACAACCGAACTTGAGCAGGTGGCAACGGACTTTGCGGATGGGCGGCGCAGCGAGCTGGGTTCTGCTGAGGAGGTGGTGGAGTATGATCCGCAGGCGTACATAGTGCGGGAAAACACGAATGTTGTGGTGACGAAGGACGGCTGGATCAAGCGTGTAGGGCAGCTCAGCAGTGTCTCCAGAACTCGCGTGCGTGAGGGCGATGCGGTGCTGACCGTGGTACCTGGCAGTACGCTGGATCACGTTGTCTTTTTCTGTTCGGACGGCATTGCCTACACGCTGCCGATTGAGCAGATTCCTGTGTCATCGGGTTATGGTGAACCGCTGGCGAAGCGGGCGAAGATGCAGGATGGTGTCAGCGTGATGTCTGCGTTGCCGACGGATTCGCGTTTTGTGCCGGAACTGGCGTCGACGGGTGACGGTGTCGGCCTGACTCTGCTGATTGCGACTCGCGGTGGCAACATCATGCGTCTGCCGTTTGAATCCTTCCGCACGGCGTCCACGAAGGCTGGGCGAAAGTACTGTCGACTGGCCAAGGGCGATCAGGTGGTTGCGGTGGAGCTGGTGCGTGAGGCCGAGACGATGTTTATGGCATCGAAGCGGGCGCGTGTGCTGCATTTCCGGATTGACGAGGTGCCTGTGCTGGGTGGTGCGGGTAAGGGTGTTCGCGGGTTGAAGCTGGAGGCCGGGGACGAGGTGCTGGGGATTGTGCAGCTGTCGCGTCCGAGTGACTGTCTGCGTGTACGAAATGACAATGACAGTGTGCTGAGTTTCGGTCAGACGAAGTATCAGGTCAGTTCACGTGGTGGGCGTGGCGTCAAAACGAGTTCGCGGACAAATTTTGTGGAGATTCTCCAGCCGGAGATCCAACTGGTGGACTGGAGTCAGTTTGGGGGCGTGGGGGAGTAGTATTCAGCGGATGTAAACGAATTCGTTGCTGTTCAGCAGGACTCGGCACCACGCCGGCAGTCCGAATTCGCGGCTGAATTGCAGGGCCTGTTGCAGTTCCTGCGGTTCGGGTTCGCGTCCGAGTGTGTGTTTGACGATCCATGCGATCTGAGCCTGCTGGTCCTGCGCGGTTTCGCGGTGAGCGCGTTCTGCCAGTGTGTCGGCCAGTCGAAATACAAGGTCGTTGTTGAGCAGAGCGAGGGCCTGCAGCGGCGTGGTGGTGACCGGGCGACGCTGGGCGGCTGCAGACGGATCGGGGCAGTCGAAGGTATCGAGGAACGGATTGCGGCCTCCACGCGGTACGAACCGGTAGATGGTTCGTCGCCAGCCCGCATTGCCGTCTTCGATCAGAGGGTCATAGAAGTTGCTGCCCTTGAATTTGAAGTGTCGCATATCCCGATAGCCGCGTCCGCCGACCGTGCGATCAAGTACTCCGGCGACAGCCAGCATGGCATCCCGCAGTGACTCGGCTTCAAGGCGTTGTGGAGTTTTGCGGTACAGCAGGCGATTGTCTGCATCGATGGATCGTGCCTCAGGCCGTGGCAGTGATGATTGTTTCCATGTTTCGGAGGTGACGATCAGTCGATGCAGCGGTTTGAGCAGGAATCCGCTGCGCTGGAACTCACCAGCGAGCCAGTCGAGCAGTTCGGGGTGGCTGGGTCGTCCGCCATTGAATCCGAAATCTCCGGGGGTTGGTACGATTCCCTGTCCGAAGTGATAGTGCCAGACGCGGTTGGTCATGACACGGGCGAACAGGTGATTTTCGGGGTGTGTGATCCATGCGGCGAGGGCAATTCGTCGGTCATGATCGGTTGCATTGGGTGGCAGCTGGAAATCGGCGGGGGCCCCGGGGACGGCGCGGAGACCGGCGGGTGCGACGACATCCCCGCGCAGCGAGACGTCTCCGCGTTTCAGCACGTGAGTGATTCCGGGATCGGCGGAAACACAGGTGTAGAGTGAGGTCTGCTGCTGTTCCTGCAGGCTGCGGAGCAGCGAGCGGGCTGACTGCTGCTGCTGTTCAAGTTCCAGCAGGCGGCTGCGCTGTGTCTCTGTCAGGGCGGCGAGGAGTTCTGCTTTGGGCACGCTCTGTGCACCACGGGCGAAGGCTGAGGCTGCGATTTCGTCGGGTGTCAGAGCGCGATCATAAAACTGTACTCGATCGATGCTGCCCTGCAGCAGCCGATTGCCTCCCGGAGGTCCGTGTCGGAGTCCGAAAACGAGCTGTGCGGATCCTGGAGCGTAGATCTGCAGATCACCTGGCCGAAAGGCCGTGCCGTAGGGTTGTCCTTCTCTGTAGCCGATGATGGAACCATCCTGCTGGTAGACGATGGCGACGTGTATGAAGCGGTCCTGTGCTTCGACTTCGTCGATGCCGTTGAATGGTGCGGTTCGTGCGAAGCCGTTACTGCCGGCCATCCAGCGACGTGGTTCGCGTTCTGCGTAAACGATGGCATCGAAGACGCTGCCATCGGTGGTTTGCAGACTGACGGCAGCACCACCACCCTGGTCGTATGTTTTCAGCCGCACCCATGCTTCCAGGGTTTTCTGGCGGATTTCCTGCGGTAGTGGGGGAGTTTCAACGAAGGAGCCTGCGCCATCGAGGTGCAGGCTGCCATCACTGACGGTGGCGGTTCCGCGGGCAGTGCCATGCAGGCTGCCGAGACTATCCTGCAGATCGCCGCTGAATTCCCATGCTGCCATGGGCTGCGGTGGAGTGACTGTGGCGGGCTGTCCCTGCTGTCGTTTTTTCAGGATGGCGGCGATCACCGGGGCCAACAGCTGCTGCTGTTGTTCTGCAGTCGACCGCAGGGTCTGTTCCGTCTGCTGCAGCAGTTGCTGCTGGGCCGAGGAGGGCGGGATCTGCAGGTCGCGCGTGCCATGTCGAACGCCGGCGAGGGCTGCGGCAAAGCTGTAGTATTCACGTGCGGAGATGGGATCAAATTTGTGATCGTGGCAGCGTGCACAATTCACAGTGAGTCCGAGAAATGTCTGTCCGACTGTGCCCACGAGGTCTTCCATTTCATCCTGCGCCATGGACTGTCGCATTTTTTCGCTGGAGGGCAGTGTCGTATTGTGTGCTCCTGCAACAAGAAATCCGGCGGCCGCTGCTGCGTGTGGATCCTGTGGCTGCATAACATCGCCGGCGATCTGCAGTCTGGTGAACTGGTCGTAGGGCAGGTCCTGATTGAAAGCGTCGATCAACCAGTTGCGGTAGGGCCAGGCGTTATCCCTGGGTTCGTCATATTCGAAGCCGTTGCTTTCCCCGAAACGCACAACATCCAGCCAGTGCCGTGCCCAGCGTTCGCCATAGTGCGGTGATGCCAGCATGCGGTCGACGAGTCGTTCCCATGCCTGAGGAGTGTCATCGGCGAGGAAGACTGCAACTTCCGCGGGTTCGGGTGGCAGTCCCAGCAGGTCGAAGGAGAGTCGACGAATGAGGGTGCGACGATCGGCCTGTGGGGAGCGGTGCAGGCCATGTTCAGAGAGTTGAGCATCGACGAATGCATCGATGGAGTGTTTTGTGGTGGGATTTTCGAGGGGGACAGTCTGCAGTGGCTGAAGTGACCACCAGTCGAGTCCGGCGCGAGTTTCGCTGGAGTACCGATGGGGGTCGATGGGGTCGGTACCCCAGTGAGCGCCATTACGGACCCACAGTGTCAGCATCTGCTGCTGAGCGGCGGTCAGAGGTTTTTCGGGCGGCATTTCACCCTGCAGGACTCGTTGCAGCAGCAGACTGCTGTCTGGCTGATCGGCATTGAATGGGCTGCCGGAATCACCGCCTTTGCGAAAGCCGGCAGGAGTTGTCAGATTCAGGCCCCCTTTGGGGTCATCAGTGCCGTGGCAGCCGAGGCAGTTGGCTGCGAGCAGTGGTGCGATCTGCGAATCAAAATCGACCGAGGCAGGAGTTGTGGAATCCTGAGCCGAGGTGGCCGGGAGCGACGGGCTGAGCAGCAGTGTGAGCAGCAGAAGCAACCCAGTGGCTGCAGGAACGCGAGGGATTGCCGGGCGAGACATGGGGGGTTATCCGGGCAGAACCGTGGTGGGTGGTCCGTCTGGCGACGGTGCGGTACAGCATACCACTTTCCGTGCTGTGGAAAACACAGAACGTCCCTGAATGATCGGGAATCGCGTGCGGTTCAGCGCGGTATGCCGTGATAAGCACGGTACCAGTCCACGAATCGTCGGACGCCGGTCTGGATGGGAGTATCCGGGCGGAAACCTGTGGCAGCCTGCAGAGCGTGAATGTCGGCGCAGGTCGATTCCACATCTCCGGGCTGCATCGGCAGAAATCTTTTTTCGGCTGTGCGACCGATGGCCTGTTCCAGAGTTTCGATGAGTCGCAGCAGTTGAACCGGCTGATTGTTGCCGATGTTATAGACCCGCCACGGGGCGGCGGTTCCGGAGTTTTCCACGGTTGAGGGATCAGCAGCCTGTGGAATCAGATCGTTGGTGCGAACTACGCCTTCGACAATATCATCGATGTAAGTGAAATCGCGCTGCATGCGACCGTGATTGAAAACGTCGATGGCACGTCCTGCGAGGATAGCTTCCGTGAACAGCCACATAGCCATGTCCGGACGGCCCCAGGGGCCGTAGACGGTGAAGAATCGCAGACCGGTGGTTGGAAGACCGAAGAGATGGCTGTACGTGTGAGCCATCAGTTCATTGGCCTTTTTGGTTGCGGCATACAGGCTGACCGGATGGTCCACACGATCTTCGACCGAAAACGGCGATTTTCGGTTGGCACCGTAGACGGAGCTGGAAGAGGCGTAAGTGAGGTGAGCGATGCGGTGGTGCCGACAGGCTTCAAGGATATTGACGAAGCCGGTGAGGTTGGAGTCTGCGTAGGCGTGCGGATTGGACAGCGAGTAGCGGACGCCGGCCTGAGCCGCCAGATGGATGACGGAATCGAACTGATGCTGCCGAAACAGTTGTTCCATCCCGTGGCGATCTTCAAGAGCCAGCTTCTGAAAGGAGAAGCCGTTTTTTCCTGAAAGCTGAGCCAGTCGGTCGAGTTTCAGTTGTGGCGAGTAGTAGTCATTCAGGTTATCAATGCCGACAACCTGATCACCGCGAGCCAGCAGGGCTGCGGACGTGTGCATGCCGATGAAACCCGCCGCACCGGTGACAAGAATCCGAGCCATGTTCAGATACGCTGCAAGTGATGGAAGAAACGCGGAATTTCGTGTGCCGACCCGGCTGCGAATGTTAGCGAAAACTGCCGGGTTTCGGCAGATCAGTTTGCCATGGAACAGAGGTTTTCATGATTGCAACGGGAATCCGAGCGGGTTTCGTTGGTTGGCCGGGAGTCGGGCAGAATTTGAGGATTTGTTGAAAAAAGGCGACAGTGTGGCAGCCATGGCAATCCCTGGGCCGCAGGGTGGCTCATGTTTTCGATCGGCGAATGATGCTGTTGCGGACAGCCTGAATCTGCTGATTCAGGGTGGTGCTGGACCATTTCAAGGGTAATGAAATGCGTTTCAGAATCGCGCGCTCTTCGCGGGTCATCCGACCATCGACAAACGCAACACGAATCAGATCCTGCAGGAAGAGTTCCAGTTGAGTGGTTGAGGGTGGCTGCTGCAGGGCGGTTTCGGACAGCGTGAGCGCCTGATCGAAGCGTACATCTGTCAGGCTCAGCCGGCTGGCCAGTTCCCTGAGAAACCGCTGTTCGGCTTCCACCAGTTGTCCGTCGGCCTGCAGCATGGCGGCTGTGCAGGCGATGATCTGTTCCGGAGCCATCGTGGTCGACTGCCATGCGGAATTCTGCTGCCATGCGGGCAGGTGTGGTGGAGTATGGTCCGGATCGACATCCGGAGCCGCGAGTGTGGTTGGTTTTGTGATGGTGCGATCGAGCTGGGGTGGAGTCTGCCAGAGGCTCTGTGGGGCGACCGATTCGAGGACCCAGTCGTAACTGCCGTCATTGAGCGATTTCCCGCACCAGCGGCAGTTGTCAGTGGCTGCGATATCAATCGGGGCGGCGCAGGCACGACAGCTGTATGTGTGGAAGGTGTCTTCAAGTTTTGACAGTGCTCCGCGTCGCCGCACCAGAGTCAGTTCGTGCGGAAACAGCATTTGTCGGCTGAGCAGGTGTGGTCTGGAGCGGTCTCCGCAGGCACGAGTGCCGGACCAGCGCAGCAGGACCACCACGCGGTCTTCGTCGCTTTCCTGAACTGCCGGCAGGCAGCGCAGCAGTTGCACGGAGCCGACTGCCGGCAGTTTCCAGAAGCCATTGTTTGCGACCTGCCACGGTTGCGGAAATCCGGCGCTGTTCGACCAGAGTACCGGCAGTGACAGCTGCGGGTCCTGGAAGTACAGTGACAGCAGGCAGCGCCAGAACACGACGGATGTCCGATCTTCAATCTGTGCGAGGCTGAGTGCAGGATCGCGCTGCTGCAACTGGTCCCAGCCGGGAATCTGAGCTGCCGATTCGGTCACGATCCATTCGCTGTCCTGAGTGATTTCGCACAGCACCCAGTCGTCGTAACCCGCATGCACGAAGGACTGACAGTGGGGGCACTGATTGCTGTCAGTGATTACAAGTTGCGCACCACAGTGGGGACACTGACCTGTGAGCAGTGACCGCTGCAGGGATGTCAGAGCTCCGCGACGTCTGACAAATGTCCAGACTTCGGAGAAGGATTTTCGTGGAACATTCCATGCGGATTTGTGCATCTGATCCAGCGGTTCTTCCCGGATCAGTGCTGACGCGGTGAACTGCACGTGAATGGTATCAAATGGCGGGTCTGTGCTGATCGCCACGATGCGGGCGTCGATCACGTCCAACTGGTCAATGCGATGATGCACCCGTTCGGCCTGCTGCATTTTCAGGTACAGCTGAAAACGGGCGTGCACGGCATCGGACAGCATGGCGCGGCAGTCCGCCAGATTGTGCAGTGCCCAGCACTTCTGAATCAGAGCGAACGCCTGCGAGCAGCGGTCGAGGAACTGCTGTTCGGAGAACAGCGGGTCTGCCTGCTGCACTTCGAGCAGCAGCGATTCTCGTCGTTTGCGATTCTGACGTTTCAGTCCGGCACGAACTTCCCGCGTTACTGTCGGAGCCTGTGCGGACTGCCACAACTCGAAGAGCTTGAAGCCGAGGACAGCCATGATTACGAAAGCGAACAGCACCATTTCGAGCCGACTGAGCGGGCGTGCTGAATGGCTGCCAGAGTCACTGTGGTAGAAGTCGCCAACGCCCCCCGATGAGCCACCGAACCCGCCGCCATCGCTGCCACCACCACTGCTGCCGAAATTTCCGCCACCACCGGCCTGCATAATCAGGAGCAGCAGCGTGATCAGAGTGTGAGTCATCAGGTTGAGCCTGTGAAAATTGTGTCGTCCGGGCGGTCTATCCCCCGATTTCACTCAGAATTCTGCTGAGAATCAAGTGTGCAAACGCAGGTGCCGACACCTGGGTTCGGTCCGCCCTACCCTGCACGCTCGCAGCGAACCTGAATGTGGCTGCGCTGTTCTTCGAGTGGCGTCGGGAAGTCAGATCTTGAATGTACCCCGCGACTTTCCCGCCGTTCCAGTGCTGCAGCCGCCATCGCGCGACCCACCAGCATCATGTTCTGCAGTTCCCAGCCCGATTGCTCGGTCAGCACGCGACGGCAGACGTAGCCTGACCAGAAGTCGAGCTGACTGCAGGCGGCCGCCAGGTCCTGCTCATTCCGAACTATCCCGACGCTGCGCCCCATCAGACTCCGCAGAGAATTGCGAATGTCGGCGATGTCCAGTTGCTGCTGTTCATCAGGATCCCGTCGCTCGGGCTGCCAATCGATTGCGGGAACCGCGAAGTTGTCGGGAAGTCCCAGTGCGGCGTTCGAAGCATTGACACCGCAGCGAAGCCCGAACACGACTCCCTCCAGCAGACTGTTGCTGGCCAGCCGATTGGCTCCGTGCAGTCCCGTGGAAGTGACTTCGCCGGCCGCCCACAGATTCTGCAGCGAAGTGCGACCATCGAGATCCGTAATGACTCCGCCGATCATATAGTGCGCACCCGGTCGAACCGGCACGCGATCGCGAGTGAGGTCGAGTCCGAAATCCGCGCAGACTCGTCCGATATGCGGAAACCTCTGCCGCACTTTTTCAGCACCGATGGACGAGAGGTCGAGGTAGACGCAGGGGTGCTGAGTGCGAGCCATCTGGGCGGTAATCGCCTGGCTGACAACGTCCCGCGGAGCCAGTTCTCCCGCTGCATCATAGTCGGCCATGAAGCGGTGTCCGTGGCAATCGACCAGGTGTGCGCCCTCACCGCGGACTGCTTCGGTGATCAGGTGTCGCGAACTGCCGGCGATATACAGAACCGTGGGATGGAACTGCATAAACTCCATGTCACGCACCACACAGCCGGCACGCATTGCGGCCGCATGACCATCAGCTGTCGCGATCTGCGGATTTGTGGTTTCCCGATACAGGGCCCCTGCTCCGCCCGTGCACAGAATTGTCTGCTTGGCCCAGATGAAAGTACGCCCGTGGTTCTGGTTCCAGACCAGTGCTCCGCGGCAGGACTGTCCGAGCGTCAGCAGGTCCAGCGTAAAGGTTTTCGGCCAGAAGTCGATGTGCGACTTCGACAGCGCGAGCTGGTTCATGGCACGCATGACTTCAAGCCCCGTGGCGTCGCCCAGCGCGTGGGCCACGCGGGCATGACTGTGGCCACCCTCCAGCGTCAGCGCCAGCTCGCCGTCCACCTTGTCAAACTGAGCACCGAACTGAGCCAGCTCAAGAATTCGCTGAGGAGCTTCACGCACCACCAGATCCACCACGTCGGCATGGCATAGTCCCTTGCCGGCTGCCAGAGTGTCCGACATGTGGCTGGCGTAGTCGTCCAGCGGGTCCAGTGCACCGGCAATGCCGCCCTGAGCGTAAGCGCTGTTGGAGTGCTGCAGTGAGTCTTTGGTGATGACAATGACACGCAGCGACGGGTCCACGGCGAGGGCAGCGCGAATGCCGGCGATCCCGCCGCCGATGATCAGCACATCCGTAAACAGGTGCGGTACGCGACCGGGGTGTGCCGGCACCAGATAGCGATTCTGCAGTGGAATTGTGAGCTGTCTGTGTTGCATGCCTGTTTTCCTTCAACCCAGCCACTGCTGCATGGGCAGCAGGTCATCCCAGCAGCGTTCAGCCGCGAGGCGGGCCACGGCAAATGCCGGTGCACAGACACTGACGTTGCTGACAAACATCTCAGACAGATTCAGCACTTCAGCCACTCGGGGATCCCCCATTTCGTCCAGCACCCTGGCGGCCAGCCACGAGCCACTGCCGCTGATCAGCACGCGGATTCCCTGCGACTGGTCCGGATGCCCTGCGGCAAGGGAATCCAGGCGGGCGGCAATCGCCTGCTGCAGCAACTGAATCTGCTGTTCCACGAGCCACTCAGCGGCGGCCGTCAACTGATCCGCAGAAAGATCGGATTCGTCACAGCAAAACTGGTGAGCGAGGCGATTCCGAGCGGCGAGCCGGGTGGCCGGTCGCCCGTCAGCCGTATCCAGTGATTCCGGTTCTTCCAGCAACCCACCTGTCAGCAGGTGGGCATCCTGGATTGTGGCGAACATTTCAGCGGCGATGGGAATCCACTGCGGCTCGGAAGAGTCCAGCAGTTGCAGTGGCAGATGTCGCACGAGTGCGCATACGGGTGTGCGGCGTGCACCGGTATACAGCAGTTCGCCGGTTGCCAGTCGATGCAGGTCGTTGAGGCCTGCTGGTATCGGCAGGCCAGCGGAAAGTGGTACGAGGTCGGTCGTGGTGGAACCGAGATCGATGAGCAGTGCCGGTCCAGCAGGAACCGCGCGAGCTGCCCAGGTGGCCAGAGCATGCCAGTTGGCCGCCGCCACCAGTTCGGGCAGATCAACAGCGTCTTCAGCACTGGCGAATTCTCCCGAAGTCAGCCAGACTCGTACCGGCGTCTCCGGAAATACGGCGGTGACGGTTTCGATGATCCGGCGTACTCCCTCAGATCGTGTGGCGAAACAGTCTGCCAGTTCGGCCGTCATTGTCAGTGCAACCAGCCCGGGGCGAACCGAGCGCAGCAGTTGCAGCGAACGCAACCTGTCGCCCAGCAGTTGTGGGGACTTCCAGATGGCAAACGGCAGTTGCTCCGACTGACCGTCTGAGGTGGCCGCTTTGATGTTGGCTCCGCCGATGTCCAGTCCCAGTACCTGCACGGTGGTTTTCGCTCGTAGTGAGAGGGGAAGCAGTCAAACGCCGTGAGCAGTCTACTGTGCGCAGGCTGCCTGCTCCAGGCAGTCGAACAGAAGCCGGAAAGCAGGCCAGCAAATTCTGCAGATTGGAGATGTGTGTGGGATGAGTCGGAACGGGACAGGCAGAAACTGCCGGTGCGAACAGCTGTTTTTGCGGGCTGGCTGCGGCTGTGGCGTAAGTGGCGGAGGAATATTCCAATTGGGCAGGTTTTGCGGGCAACGCAGATGTTAGAACCCGGCGATACGGCCGATAGACGAAAGGTGCTGCAGACTGCCGGGGTGCGCGCCGCGGTGGATGCGGTGGTCTCGGGCAGGAATGTCCGGGCTGCGGTTTTGTCCTCGGCGTCAGGACTTCAACGGAATACAGAGCGACATCATGCTTGGACTTCAGCCTCTGACTGCCTTCCTGTGTGTCTGTCTGATCGTCTGCCGGGCTGTTCCGGCGAGAGCAGATCAGATTCCGTGGCAGACCGACGTTGAGGCCGCACTGCGGGAAGCGTCGCAGTCGGGTCAGCCGGTGCTGATGCAGTTCACGGCATCGTGGTGTTCCTATTGCAAGCGGATGGAAAAGGTAACGTGGACGGATCCCGAGCTGGCCGATCGTGTCGCGAAGGATTTCGTGGCTGTGCTTGTGGACGCCGACGAGCATAAGGATCTGCTGCAGGATCTGGAGATCAGGGGACTGCCCACAGTTCTGGTGGTGTCTCCGAAGCTGGAGGTGATTCACAGGATTTCGGGATTTCAGACGGCCGAGGCGATGCAGGCGCATCTGGATCGTGCGGAGCGTCAGAATGCTGCGCGAGCGAGTCAGTCGCGGGCGGCGCGTTCTGCGCCGTCTGCGGCGTCCGGGCGCACGCCTCCGGCGGCTGCGACAGCGGGGCGGACTCCGCCTGCCGGCAGTCGGACGCCTTCGGCTGCAGCGACCGCCAAACGCGCGGCACCTGATATGGCTCGAACTGCAAGGCCACCGGCAGCAAAGCAGCCGGCTGCGAAGCCACCGGCTGCACGCCCGGCATCACGTGACACTCAACTGCCAGTGAAGTCCATCAGCCGCCAGGGCACGAAGAGCAGTGATGAGGAATTGCCGGAGTTTCCGGTGGAGCCTGAAGAGTATTCTGCGGCGCGAGATCGGCGGAGCGGGCGAGCGACTGAGCGTGAGTCGACCGGGATCGTGGAGCCGGAATCGTTCCGTGACTCGTCCGCAGCTCGACGCAGTGGCACCGCTGGAGCACCTTCGGACACGGCGGCGTATCCGGATGACTGGAGTGACACGGAGTCACCGGATGTCGTGCATCGCAGTGTTCCTGTCAATCCGCCGGCTGCGACAGCGAAACCGCAGCGAAAGTCTGTCGGTTCGGCTGACTCCCCCGCGTCGGTTCGCCCCGGCACAGCGGCAGCGCAGGCCCCGCTGCAACCGGCTTTTGGTGGCAACTCTCTGGTGAGTGCTCGGGACGCGCGGGCTGTGGTGGCCGGCAGTTCGAGGCATCAACTGAAGTGGAAGGGGCAGTTGCTGTATTTTGCGACTGCCGAAGAGCTGGAGATGTTTTCAGCGAATCCTCAGCGTTACTGGCCGATGCTGGACGGTGACTGTGCATTGAAGCTGCTGCAGGCGAATCGTCGCGTGCAGGGTGATCTGGAACATGCGGCATTGTTCCGTGGTCGGGTCTGGGTATTTTCGACTGCCGAGGAGATGCGGGAGTTTGTGGCGTCTCCGGCGGACGTGGCGGATGAAGTGCAGGCGCTACTGGAGCAGTGAGTGTGGGCGTGCGTGTGCTGTGTGTTGTCGAAAGGCAACATTTCGGCAGATTGTGCACGGGATGCTGGAATCGCGGCTGACCCCATGGAATTTCTGTTGCATGGGTGGCGGTAGTTTATAGCGTAATGAAGGTGATGAGTATCAGCACCCATAGGCAAAAGGTTTGCGACTGGTGAAAACGATTCTGCTGATGCGGCATGCTGAGGCGGCGGAGGCCGTTTCCGACGAGGCGGACTTTGATCGTCGCCTGACTGCAGCGGGGATATCGATGGCGTGGCAGACGGGGTTGCTGTTGCGGGCTCAGGGGCTGGCTCCGCAGCGAATTCTGGCATCGGCTGCGGTCCGCACAGTGCAAACGGCTTTTCTGGTGCGACAGGCGGTGGCGGGGTTCGCGCGACCTGAAGTTTCGGTGCAGCCGGAATTCGGGCCGGGAGTTCCTGTGCAGCTGCAATCCGGGCTGTATGGAGGATCGGCGGAGTCCTTTGCTGATGCAGCGCGGTACGAGGCTGCAGCGGACGAATCCAGTGTGCTGGTGGTGGGGCATAATCCGGGCATGGCCATGCTGATGTGCGGTTGGGGGCTGAGTGTCCTGAGTGTGCCTCCGGCAACGCTGGCAGTGTTTCGTTTTGATGTCAACGACTGGCTGGCTGCCGGTCGTTCGGGGTGTCAGGGGGAGCTGATCTTACTGATCAGAAACGGGCGATTGGATCCGGGTCATGGAAGCCCGGTTGTTGCTGGATAGGCACGGACGCCGACGGACCACAGGTCAACAGGCGGGCGTGATGAGTAACGAAGACTTGCCGGACGCAGCCGGAACGCTGCGGTGTGTTGTGGCCGACGGTGAAGCGGCGGGGGTCTCAGAGCTGCAGTCTGCGATTGCGCTGGGGCTGGTTCCCGGAGTGGGTCCGCGGTTGCTGACGGAGCTGACAGCGGTATTTGGTTCCTGCGCGGCGGTGCTGCAGCAGAGTACGGAGCAGTTGCGTCAGGTTGCGGGTGTGGGGGCCAGAACGGCATCCGGTCTGCAGGATCCGGATTTGCTGGTGCGGGCCCGGCAGATTCTCAGCGAATGCGGGACGGCGGGAATTCGGGTGCTGTTGTCGGGCACGGCCGAGTATCCGCGGCGGCTGCTGGAGATCTGTGATTATCCGCGTGTGTTGTTTCAGCGGGGCGTGCTGTTGCCGCAGGACGAGTTGTCGATAGCGATCGTGGGTTCCCGCCGTTGTACTCCGTATGGCCTGCGGCAGGCTGAGCGTCTGGGGGCTGCCCTGGCGCGGGCGGGTCTGACAGTTGTCAGTGGTCTGGCGCGGGGGATTGACGGGGCGGCGCAACGTGCAGCGCTGCGGGCCGGCGGCAGGACAGTCGCGGTGCTGCCGGCTGGCGTCCAGAACATCTATCCTCCAGAACATGCGGATCTGGCAGCCGAGATTGTGCAGCAGGGCGCGTTACTGAGTGAGATGTCGCATCATCAGCAGTTGCTGCCGGGTTTGTTTCCGCAGCGGAATCGGATTATCAGCGGGCTGTGTCTGGGAGTTGTGGTGATCGAGGCTTCGCGTCGATCAGGTGCATTGTACACGGCAAGGCACGCGATTGAGCAGGGGCGAGATGTGTTTGCGCTGCCGGGGCCGGTGGACAGTCTGGCCAGTGCCGGTTGTCTGGAACTTCTGCGGGACGGCGTGCAGCTGGTGCGGCATGCGGATGACGTGCTGGAAGCGCTGGGGCCGCTGCCGCAGCCTGCGCAGCGTTCACGGAGCGAGACGGTGCACCAGCCGCGCGAGCTGTCACTGAATGCACTGGAGAAGGATGTGCTGAACCGGATAGGTCAGCAGCCATGTGCGGTGGATCAGGTGCTGCGTGGCCGCGAGCAGCAGGCTCCGCAGATTCTGGCGACACTGACGGTTCTGGAAGTGCGGCGACTGATTCGAAGACTGCCGGGGAACCAGGTTGTGCGTTACTGAGTCGGTTTTGATCTGTCCTGTCCTGCCGTGCAGTCCGTGGCACTGTGGTTATGACAGGATTGGCAGGATACTGCCGGAAGCGAACTGCAGTTCGCGGGTGACGATGGATCCGATCAGAGTGGTGCTGGTGCAGTCATGGATTTCGATTTCGGCGAGGGATCCGATGAGGCGGGGATTACCATCGAAGACCACGATGCGATCGCATTCTGTGCGACCGGTCAGTTGCAGAGCCAGACGCTCGGCGGCCGCTGAGGCGTGCTGCAGTTGCTGAGGTTCAGCCAGTCCGGCGTGTTCGAGGACCCCGCGTTCGTGGTGGTGTTCGTGATGGTGTTCAGGTGTGTGTGCTGAAGTCGTTTCAGCCAGTGGCAGCAGTGGGAGTGTACCGGCGGCGTCAGCTGGCAGACCTTCGCGAGCGGCGCGGCGGGCTGCGGATTTGCTGGGGCCTTCGACGAGGATACCGACTTTTCGGCCGATGAATTCTGCGTTGTCTTCTTCTGAGATGCGGTTCTGCAATTCCAGCATTTCGTTATTGCGTCTTCGTTTGACGTCTTCCGGTACGTCATCGGGGTACAGTTCGTCAGCTTTGGTGCCGGTGCGTGGGCTGTATTTGAAGATGAAGCTGTTTTTGAAGCGGCAGTCACGAATGAGCTGCATGCTTTTTTCGAAGGCTTCGTCGGATTCTCCGCAGAAGCCGACAATGAAGTCACTGGATACGGCGCAGCCCGGAATGATGTCGTTGATGCGTGCCATCATTTCGCGGTAGTCTTCGACGGTGTAGCCGCGTTTCATGCGGCGGAGCACTTCGTTGCAGCCGGACTGAGCCGGAACGTGCAGGTATTTCATGACTTTCGGCAGGTCGCGTACGGCCTGCAGCAGGTCGGTGGTCATGTCTTTGGGAAAACTGGTGATGAAGCGGATCCGCTGGATGCCGCTGATGCTGTGAAGTCTTTCCAGCAGATCTGACAGGCGGATCAGTTTTCCGTTTTCGGTGTATTTGTAGCTGTTGACGGTTTGTCCCAGCAGAGTGATTTCGCGGACACCCTGATCGGCGAGTACCTGTGCTTCCTGCACGATGTGTTCCGGCGGGCGACTTTGTTCGGGGCCTCGAGTTGCCGGTACAACGCAGTAGGTGCAGAACTTGTCACAGCCGATCATAATGCGGACGAAGGCCTGGAACGGTGTGGGCCGCATTTCGGGATCGCGGAGCGGGTCATAGCTTTGGAAGCTGTCGGATACCTGCAGGCGTGAGCCGTCGGATCTGCCGAGGCTGAGTGCGGTGAGGCGTGACTGTTGTTCGCTGCTGCGGGCTTCGCGGATCAGGCGGGGGATTTCGGCAAGCTGCCCGGTGCCGACGACGAGGTCGACGTGGGGGGCTTTCTGGAAGATCAGCTCCTGATCCTTCTGGGCCATGCAACCGATGACCCCGATGACTTTCTGCGGGCGGTTGCGTTTGCTGTACTTCAGGCGCCCGAGTGCGCTGTAGATTTTGTGTTCTGCGTGTTCGCGAACGCTGCAGGTATTGAACAGGATTGTGTCTGCGTCTTTGGGGTTATCTGCCAGCAGGTAACCTTCGCGACGAAGTGCAGCGACAACCAGTTCGCTGTCCAGCATATTCATCTGGCAGCCGACAGTTTCGATGTACAGTCGACCGTTGTGTGGCGGTCGACCGGCGATCGGAGTGGAGTCGGGGAGTTGTTGCTGGGCAGTTTCGGACATTCCGGGTGCAGCGATCTGTGCAGGGGACAGGGGCAGGGGCAGGATTGACGCCTGGGGTCGGTTTGAGATGTCAGACCGACATCAGTTAATTGAAAATGACGGCTCTTTGGGGGGGATGGTGCCGGGCACGAATGCCCGGGCTACCCTTTGTTCATGGCGTCAGGATTGCCCGAGCGTTAGCGTTGCCGCAGCGATACGACTGGTTCAGGACTGAATGCGTTCCATGTAGGACCCGGATTCGGTATCAATTTTGACGCGGTCGCCGTCCTTGATGAAGGCCGGCACCTGAACTTCGACGCCTGTTTCCAGAGTCGCAGCTTTGGTGACGTTGGTGGCTGTGTTGCCACGTGCGGCAGGTTCCGTGTAGGTCACTTTGAGGATGACCTGTTGTGGCGGGATCATGGAAATCAGCTGACCGTTCCAGAACAGCAGACCGACGGTGGCGCCTTCCAGCAGCCACCGCATGTCGTCGGCCACTGCCGCGGCGGGCAGGCTGTGCTGTTCAAAGGTGCTGTTGTCCATGAAGACATAACTGTCGCCATCGCGGTATGAGTACACGCCGTCATTGCGATGCACGTCGGCAGTGTCCAGCGAGTCACCATTGCGGTAGGTCTTCTGGAACATGGTGCCGCGGAGCAGATTTCGCAGTTTGGTGTGGTACAGCGCCTGGCCCTTGCCCGGCTTTACGAAATTGCATTCCAGCATTTCGTAGGGTTCATTGTCGATCTGAACTTTGATGCCTTTTTTGAATTCACCGGCGGGAATGGTGCCCATGTGACACTGACTTCTGCAACAGCTGGAGGAAAGATGAATCAGGCGACGCGCCGCAGGGCCGAATGGGCCGGGCGATGCGTCGGAACCGGCAGGAATGCTATCGAAAGAGCGTGGCGGAGTGAATGGATCTGCGGCAAAAACCGACAAAGTCCTGCCACGGGGATTCGGGTGTGCGGGTTTGCCTGTCACAAACCCGGAAATCCGCAGCCCGCGGATTTTCAAACGTCACGGCGAATCAGTAGGATACACCGGCCGAATTGGCTTGCCTGGCAAATTAAGGACTGGTAAGTCCTTAATTTGACTTCAAGTGCTGGATCGGGTCACCGTACGAAAGCGGTTCGGTTGCGGTTTGGTCGCGGTTTTCCACGTTTTGTTTTCATTTGGGGGGTTTCACGATGTCCACCACAGCTGCTCCGACCGCCACTGGTTTTGCACCGGCGGTCAGTGCGTTTCTGGCCACAGCCTTGCACAAGTCCTATGTCGGGGGGCGTTGGGTTGAAGCGACCGATGGCGGAACTTTTGAGGTGCTGGATCCAGGTTCGGGTACGAAGATTGCCACGGTGACCAGTCTGCAGAAGTCGGATGTGGACCGGGCGGTGGATGCGGCGGTGGATGCGTTTCACAACAGTGGCTGGGCGTCCATGCCGGTGGCGGAGCGAGCGGCGAGGCTGCATCGGATCGCTGACGCAGTGGAGGCGCGGATCCACGAGTTTGCGCAGGTGGAGGCGCTGGACTGTGGCAAGATTTACGCGCAGGCGGTGGGTGACATTCAGAACTTCATTGACACGTTTCGTTATTTTGCGGATCTGTCTCAGGCGGTGAATTATCGTCAGGTGATTGCCGTGAAGAAGCACGAGGCGTGGGTGACTCGTCATCCGTGGGGTGCCTGTGGCTTCATCATTCCGTGGAACTTTCCGTTTCTGCTGGCGGGCTGGGGTTTGGCGCCGGCGCTGGCAGCGGGCAATACGTGTGTGCTGAAGCCTGCCGAGGATACTCCGCTGTCGGCGCTGTATCTGTGCCATGTGGTGCAGCAACTGGATTTGCTGCCGCCGGGTGTGCTGAATGTGGTGACGGGTTATGGTGAGACGGCGGGGGCTGCGGTCTCGCAGAATCCGCGTTTCCGCCGCATGAGTTTCACGGGTTCACCGGAAGTTGGCCGTCTGGTTGCGGAAGCGGCTGGTCGGAATCTGATTCCGGTGAAGTGTGAGCTGGGTGGCAAGGGTGCGGCAGTGGTGTTCAACGACGTGGACATTCCTGAGACGGCGCAGGCGCTGGTGAATGCGATCACGTTCCACACCGGGCAGGTTTGCTGCGATGCGACTCGCTGGCTGATTCAGCGGGACATTTACGACGACTTTGTGGGTGAGTGTGTGAAGCGGATGAAGTCGGTGCAGATCGGCTATCAGTTTGACGGTGGTGCTCAGATGGGTCCTGTTGTGAATGCGAAGCAGCAGGCGCGTGTGCTGGGGTATCTGCAGAAGGGCGTCGCAGACGGAGCGGATCTGGTGCTGGAGGGTGGTGCGGGGGCTGTAGCGGGTCGGAATGGCTTTTATGTCAAGCCGGCACTGCTGGCCGGTTCGCTGAACAACGTGGCGGCGCGTGAGGAGATCTTCGGGCCGGTGGCATTTCTGGCATCATTTGCTTCAGAGGAAGAGGGTGTGCGGCTGGCAAATGACACCGAGTATGGTCTGGGGAACAGTGTGTGGTCGAAGGACCTGCAGCGATGTGCGCGGGTGGCCGAGGCCTTCCGTGCCGGCAATGGCTGGATCAATGCTCACAACGTGATTGTTCACGGTGTGCCCTATGGTGGTATTGGCAAGAGTGGGATGGGGGGTGGAGTGGTCAGTCCGGAGACTCTGGATGACTATCTGCGTCCGATTTCTGTTGTTCGTCCGCTGTGAGGATGTGAATTGCCGGCGAGTCCCGGACATTTCGTCCGGGGCCTGCCGTGTCGTTTCGGCAACTGCTGCGGCGTGTTGGTTGTCGTTTTGTGGGTGAGTGTGTCTGGTCCGTTGAGGGTGTGTTGGCTATGCAGACATCTGACGTTGATATCTCATCTTCCCGCGTACTGATTGCGGACGATATTCAGCAGAATCGCGAGTTGCTGGAGGCGTATCTGGCGGACGAGGGGTATGAGATTCTGATGGCTGCAGACGGTCAGCAGACGATTCAGATGGTGGAGCAGCATCAGCCTGATCTGATTCTGCTGGACATTATGATGCCGCGGATGAGTGGATATGAGGTATGTCGGCAACTGAAGTCCGATCCTGCTCGGCGGATGATTCCGGTGCTGATTGTGACGGCATTGAATGAGCCGAACGATATTGAGAAGGCGGTGCATGCAGGCTGCGATGACTTTCTGTCGAAGCCTGTGAATCGACTGGAGCTGCGGACTCGAGTGCGTTCACTGCTGCGAGTGCGTCATCTGGCAAGTGAGCGTGACCGTTTGCTGGCCTACCTGCAGGAGATGGAGCAACGGGTGCTGCGTGGTGGCGACTGAACAGCGGTGACGGACTCTTGGGCAGGAAGTGCAACAGGCATGTCGGGGACGGAAGATTCGGAGCGTCAGTTTGCGGTGCGAGAATCGCAGGGTCCGGCGGAGGTTGTGCTGAAGGCTCGGCGTGCTCAGCCGTTCTTCGGCCGTCATCCGTGGGTCTTTGCCGGGGCGATCCATCATGTGAATGCCGGCAGTGAGCAGTCGCTGCAGGCTGGCAGTGTGGTGCGTCTGGTCAGCGCAGAGGGGCGATTTGTTGCCTGGGGCCTGTACAATGCTCAGAGTCGCATCGTGGTGCGGCTGTATTCGTGGGATCCGCAGGCGGGGCTGGATGCTGCTTTCTGGCAGCAGCGAGTGCGTCAGGCGGTGCAGTTGCGGCGGCAGTTGTTCAATCTGCAGGCGGCGGATTGTGGTTGTCGGCTGATTTTCAGTGAGTCGGACCGGTTATCGGGTCTGACGGTGGATCAGTACGGCAGTTGTCTGCTGGTGCAGTTTACCAGTCTGGCATTGTATCAGCATCGCGAAGCGATCATCGCGGCATTGCAGTCTGAGTGTCAGCCGGCGGGAATCTGGCTGCGTACAGAAAAGGGGATGCGTGAGGCTGAGGGTCTGGAGGTTGTGGATGGTCTGCTGAGCGGGCTGGAGCCGGCGAGTCCGCTGTTTATTTCCGAGCATGGTCTGCAGTTTGGTGTGGACGTGCGGCACGGTCAGAAGACCGGCTGTTATCTGGATCAGCGGGACAATCGCATTGCTGTAGCGCGGTATGCCGGTGGGGCCAGTGTGCTGGACGCATTCTGTTTTTCCGGGGGCTTTGGAATTGCGGCGGCGAAGCTGGGGGGGGCGAAGTCGGTACTGGGGGTGGATTCTTCAGAATCTGCCCTCGTACTGGCCCGCGAGAATGCTCGTCTGAACGGTGTTGCTGAGCGTTGTGAGTATCTGAATGAGGATGTTCGTACGGCGCTTGAGGGGATGGTGGATGCAGGTCGGCAGTTTGATCTGGTGGTCCTTGATCCGCCGCGCATGGCCAGAGCTCGCAGTGGCATCGACAGGGCTCTGAACGGTTATCTGCGATTCAACGAGCTGGGTGTTCGGGTTGTGCGTCCGGGCGGAATTCTGGCGACCTGCAGTTGTTCGGGGCTGGTGACGCGAGCTGAATTCATGGAAGTGATTTCCGAAACAGCTCGCCAGTCCGGTCGTGACATTCAGATTCTGGAGCAGCATGGTCAGCCACCGGATCATCCGATTTCGGCGACCTGTCCTGAGTCGGAGTATCTGAAGGTGGTCATCTGCCGGGTGGTGTGACGGCAGGTTGTTGTTCAATCCAGCAGTACGAGAGTGTCGGGCAATTCCTGCACGCTGCTGGCACTGCGTGGCAGTGCGTTCCGGAGTGATGTGGCGGCGTGCTGAATGGTATCACAGAGTGCTGAAGCAATGTCCTGAGTCTGAAGCGAGGCAGTGAGTCGCCGGCACAGGTCTTCGATGAAGTTTTCACCGAGCGATTTGAGCACGTTGCGGTCACCGAGGATTACGGCAGTGCGTTCGTGGAGTGAGACAAAGATCAACAATCCGGACTCTGCGGCAGTGTGGTGGATTCTTCGATCGAAGAAAAGTTCCCGGGCTCGCCGCCGGACCACGGTCTGCATGTAAGAGCGTGCCGTGAACAGGCGGCGCAGATTCTGAAATCGGTCTGCTGAAACCGCACCGATGATGAATCCGGCGAGCATCACGAGCGCAAGCGCAGCGGCCTGAATCCAGAGGGGAAATCCACCCCATGTCCCGCGTTCGTAGTCTCCGGGGAGCAGCAGAAAGGCGGCAACGGCAGCCACGATGGCGAGCCAGAGTCCGGCGAGATCTGCAGCGCGGTGGTAAGGGTCAGAGGCCGTTGCCACAACGGGAACGATCTCGCAGCAGGTCATCAATTCCGCTGCCGCCACGGCGGATTCCACCTGGGCACGCTGTTCAGCATTGATCATTTCAGACGCTTTCAGCATGAGCATGATGTCCTACCACGACCCGGAGGCACCACTATCGCCCGCCGAACCACTATCGAAGGATCCACCGCTGAACCATCCGCTGTCACCATTGTCATCACCGTCGCTGAGTCTGCTGAGGATGGACCACACTGCGACAAAAAGTCCGCTCCACAGCAGCCATGCCCAGCCGCTGGTGCCTCGGCGGCTAAGTGATACAGTCGTGAAGATTACAATCGCGGTGATGGCCAGCGGGATGGCGTAATCGGCTGATGATCGACGTCGAGTGGGCAATTTCAGCCCGCGTGCCATTTTGTCGAGGGCAGTGACGCCAGCGACAATACCTTCAGAAAACCGTCCCTGTCTGAACTGAAGCATGATGTGTTCATCCATAATCTGCTGAAACCTGGAGTTATCGCTGACTCCCCAGCCAGCTCCCGGCTGAATTCGGGCGGATCGGTCTCCCTTTGACACCAACAGAAGGATTCCGGTATTCCAGTTCTGCCCTTCCAGCGTTGCGTGTCCGATTCGCCATTGATTGAACAGCAAAGCAGAGAAAGTCTCGATTGTCATGTTCGCACCGCCGTGGACAGCTTTCGAGTCAATCGTAACGACGATGATGGGGATGGCTTTATCAGTCAGCAGTTTATCGCAGAGCGAACGAAGCTGCGCCGTGGAATCGGGGTCCAGCATACCGGCCTCATCGCTGACAAACTCCCGCTGGCCCGGGCGTCGCACATCAAGTTCCTGAGCAGTCAACGGCATTGCTGTCACCGCCAGCAGACTACTGACCACGACAAACTGCAGGATCTGAGGATGCATAGGGATTGTCCGGACCACGCAGGAACAGCGAAGCGACAGGGGCTGGGCGAGCCGTTGCCTTATGCCCGCACGGCGGTGAGTATCGCCCGGGATTGTTCAGAGGGTAACAGGTTTGGATGAGGATCCTGTTAAAATGCGCAGTCCTCCGCAGAAAAATGTCTGCTGCGGAGGACTGCACGAGGTTAACGACTGGTCGACGATGATCGACGATGTTCGTCGATCGGTTCACGGCTGGAAATTCGGGTGTTTGGCATCACCGAGTGATTCGAGGTAGGCCAGCAGGTCCAGAATTTCTTCCTTTGTGAAGGTGTTCAGCAGTCCGGACGGCATGGGGGACGTTTTTGACAATTCCCGGGTCTCGATGTCGGACTTCAGCACGGTGACGGTTTCCGGTGCCAGTGGATTTGGTCGCAGCACAAGTTTCTGCTCGGTTTCTTCGACGATGCGTCCAATGACGACCTGTCCGGCTTTGGTTTCCACGGCGGTGTTCATGTACTGTTCGGACAGAACTTTGGAGGGTTCTGTGGAGGACTCCAGCAGGTCCTGGCGTTTGAACCGCGTGGCGACGGCGGTCAGGTCCGGTCCGACAGCCCCGCCTTTGTCACCGTATCTGTGGCAGGCACTGCACTGGGCCTGGTAGAACACGTCGCGACCGCGCTGGAAGCTGCGTCCCCTGCCGACCTGCGTCAGCAGGGGTTGCAGGTCGGCGGTGGTCCATTCCTGGACCAGTTTGCGCGAGCTGAGAGGGGGTGCTGGTTGCTGTGCATGCTGAGCGCTGTAATCGGTGAGCACATCATTCAGTGCAAGGATTTCTTCGCTGGTCAGCGTGAATTTGGCTTCTTCATGCGCATTGGCCATGAAGTTTGCATAACTGGCTCCGTTGTTGAATGGAATGCCGGCATCCATGAACCATTTTGTCACTGAACTGTTGTGAGCAGTGGATGCGTGGCCGTTCCACCATTCGAGGTAGCTGCGACGCAGATCGTTGTTCCAGCCGGTTTTCTGGTTGCGCAGATGGACGATGTAGCTGATCTGTTCCTCCTGCGTTCCGGCGGTCTGCAGCAGAGCGATGGTGCGGGGCACCACCTCCGGAGCATTCATGGCGATCAGGATCCCGGACAGTTCGCGATTGAGATCTGCGCTGGCTGCCGGGTAGAGTGGATTGATGTCTGCCAGCACCAGTGCTGCGGCGTCTTTTGACGGGATTCCGTGTCGAGCGATTGACACCTCAATGACTCGCAGTTTGTCCAGCAGCAGTTGTTCGGACAGTCCTTTGGAGGGGATGGCAGCGAGCGATTTGAGGACTGCCGGCTGGATTTCTGCGGCACCGAGTCGCGCAAGGGCCAGCAGTGCTGTGAAAGCGGCGGCCGGGGATTTTTCGGACAAAGCTCTGGCCTGCCACTGGCTGACGGGGTTGCGTTCGATTGCCATACGGGCAGCGTAGCGGAGGTAGCGATCGGTGCTGTTCAGGTGTGGCCATGCAAAGCTGACGGCTGCGGGGTCAGGTTGAACATTGAAGGATTCCAGTTTGTGTCGCAGTGCCCGGGCCTCACGAGCGGTCTGGTCAGCCAGTTTTTCTGCGGGCAGGGGTACCGCTTTTTCAGGGCCCTGCCATGAGACGCGAAACAGGCTGGCCTGAGTACCGCGACCACCGATTGTGAAGTACAGAGCGCCGTCGTCTCCGATTACGGCGTCGGTCAGATTCAGCGGCATGCGGGGTCCTTTGCCGCGCAGCGATTTCGGGGCCACAAAGTTTTCGAAACTGCCGGTGTAACTGGCACCGTCGGGACGCAGGTGGACGGCAATCAGGCGACCGTAGGTCCAGTCACAGATGTAGAAGGCCTGCTGATATCGGGCAGGAAAAGCTGCTCCCGTACCGAAGGTGACTCCGGTGGGGCAACCGATTCCGATGGTTGTGGTCTGCGGCAGACCATCGGGGTAGTATTGTGGCCATTTGGCGGTGCCTTCGCGAAAGCCATTATCGCCACCTCGAACGGAATGGAAGACGTGAACCGGTCGATACCAGGGGGTGCCCCAGTCCCATTCCATGTCGCTGTCCCAGCCGAACAGCTCACCGTCGGCATTGAAGGCGATGTCGTAGGTGTTGCGCTGGCCTGAGGAGAACAGTTCGATATTGCGACCATCGAGGTCCATGCGGGCGATGTAGCCTCCGGGAGGTTTGGCTCCGGCACCGAATCCATTTCCGTCTTCCATTCGCGGCAGCGCGAGGTCATCGGCGTAATTGCGATGGGGCGAGGACTCGGTGAGGTCCTGGGGCAGGCCGGTGAAGTTTCCGCAGACGGCATACAGCATGTTGTCCGGTCCGAGTGCGAGGCCGTGTGAACCGTGTTCGCCGCCGCCTCCACGCCACTCACGCAGAAATTCGACGTCATCATAGCTGTCATTGCCTTTCGTATCGCGGCAGCGATAGAGTGCGAATCCGCGACTGCCTGCACCACTGATGTAGAGGGCATTGTTGATAAACAGCATTCCCATGGTTTCGCTGACGGGAATGTTCAGAAGTTCCTGTTTGACGACTTTGCCGTCCTGCAGCGTCACTCTGGTGATGGGCTGTCCGTTCTGGCCTCCCAGCAGCAGTCGACCTTTGGGATCCTTGGCCATGCAGATCCACGACCCATTGACTGAGGCGTCGGCCTGCAGCACGTGTTCGATGGTGAAGCCGGGAAGTGTGTCGAGGAATTCGGCGGGCTGAGAATAATCGAGCGGTTTGGAGCCATCAGCTGGGCAGTAATGCGCCTTGACGATGACCAGCTCCTGTCCGGCGGGTGCCGCGATTTCCAGTTGTCCGCCTTCGTTGACCTCACCTGTCTGCTCTTTGTCACCAATCCGGTATTTGACCTGCAGCTTCTTCGGGACACCGGGTGCGGTGTCTCCGAAGGTTTCGTTTGTGGCACTGATGGTCAGTTTGTTATCGCTGACAGCAGCGGCGACTTTGGCGGTGACATCCGTTTTATCCGCAGCGGAGGTGGCAGCCGGGAACAGGCTGAATGTGAGGGCGGTCAGCAGCAGTGCTGCGCTGACCCGGAGAGGCGTGCGTTTCATGCGGTTGAGATCTTTGGAGGGTGTGGGTGGAGGAAGGACAATGAGCACGGATCGAGAAGATAACCAAATTGTCAACGGAAAGCGAAGGCTGATTCCTGTTGCAGGCGGGGGGCTTGTGTTTGCAGCCGTGGCGGTGCGTTAGGGTTCGGCGGTGGGTGAGACGACGTTGTCGTCAATGTTTCTGTCGATGAGCATGAAGAACGGATCCACGGCAACGGTATCGGGAATCTCCGTGGTTTCGAATACGACGGTGTTCCGGCCGGACCTGAGGCGGTGCATCTGCCGATACAGAGCCGCACCATATTTGCGGTGATCGTCAACGGCAGCAAACGCTCCGATTTCAATGTCCTGTTCGAAGGGGACTTCCCGTTCGACGCCTTTTTCATCGGATTCCAGTTTCCGGCATTCGATTTCCAGCGTGATCTGTTGTCGCCCGGCGGGCAGTTGTCTGATGTCGGAGCGTGTAATTTTATTTGAGAACAGGATGATGCGGTTGAAGAGATCATCGAGGATGGCGTGATGTTCGGCGGGCGTTTCTGCTTTGAATTCGTTGATCAGGTCAGTTGAGGTGGCATACGGTGGACCCTTGCCTCCGAATTTTTTCAGCAATCTTCTGAGTGCGGCATTGATTTTTTCCTCGCCTATCAGTTGTCTGAGGTGGTACATCACGAGGCTGCCTTTGTAGTAGCACAGGTAACTCTGATCGGGCCTGACTCGGCTGAGGGGGTGTTCATTTCTGGTGTCCAGAGCGCGGCCTGCGAGGTAGTTGTGGTGAGCGACTCTCAGGTGTCGCCGTACCATTTCCGAGCCGAATTCACGTTCCAGGACCATCATGGCTGTGTACTCAGCCAGTGTTTCCGAGAGCATTTTTGCGCCTTCCATATTGGCGCCTATGACCTGATAGGCCCACCACTGATGGGCGACTTCGTGTGCCACGATGAAAAAGGCTTTTTCAAACGCACCGGGCGATCGAATGTCTGTAATGAAGCCCCCTGCTTCTGAGTATGGCATGGTGCCGGGAAATGCCATGGCAGCAATGTGATTCTCGTACCGCGGGAATTCGACGATGCGTGCGAAACTGAATTGATACGGTCCGAAATTCTGAATTCCGTAATTCAGTGCACTGTGCAGTCCGTGCATCATGCTGGGAACATTCCACTTGTGATCGGGGTGGTACCAGACCTCCGTTGTGATACCGTTACACTGATCGCGGGCCACCCTGAGTCTTGCCGACAGCACCATGGGGGCTTTGGGCGTTGGTGGATCCAGCCGATAGTGGAAGTACTGTCGATTCTGCTGATTCCATGAACGCAGCAGTGTCCCCGGGGCAATTGCAACGTGGTCACTTTCGGTGCTGATAATGGTTTCCATGGTGACCAGATCGCTGTCCGTGGAATCTTTGTGATTTCTGCGAGCCGTGAGATTGTCCGGGTCGAGTGGCGGGGACGGTCTGAGTTGCGGCAGACCGCGTTTACTGCGTTCCTGTTCATCCTGCAGTTCGCGGTCTGCCTCGTAACCGATGGTGGGACTGAAGTGAGTGAGCGTGAGGCCATTCTGCACGAGGTTGCGGAATTCAAGGTCAAGTTCAAGCGCAGGGGCATCATAGCTGGAGGTACAGTGCATACGGATGCTGTCACCCGGCAGCAGTGGCGGTTCAATGCGGTACACCTGAGCCCGCAGTGCGGGCAGATCGAGCAGCAGGTGTGCCTGTTCGAGACGGACTGAGTGCTGCAGGCCTGACGGCAGGTTGACCAGAATCTCTGCCTGGGGTGCGGCATTCCTGTTCTGCAGTGTCTGAGTGGAGCGAATCCTGACAGAGCGTTCTTTGGGGAACAGGTCGACCTCATACCGCAAATCCGTGATGCGGGGGTGAGGTTTGTTTTCAAAACGGGTTCGGAAGCGGGTTTCGTAGTCAGCCGCGGCGTCTGTCGGGGCGTTATTCGGATCCCAGTGGTTCGTCACAGCGGTGTGCAGCCAGACTCCGTACAGCGTGGTTGTACCGCAGATGACCGCTGCGGCCACTGCTGTGCGACCGCGCAGTCGGCGGCGGGCTTCGCGCAACCGAGTCATAATCGCTGTGTCGTTTCCCCGCTGCCAGAGGAGACTCATCAGGAGGCAGAGCACAGCGCAAAGGAGCAGGCTCCAGATGCTGAATGCGAGCAGTCCCCCGGCATAGGGTGCGAACCCGTAGAAGTCCGAGTAAATCAGGGATGGCTGATGAAGAATTGAAATCAGCCCGCGATTGGTGGCCAGTTGACTGATAAAGTACGGTGAAATGATTTCGTTACCGAGACACAGCATGTAGCCGCAGACTCGGCTGGAGGTGCAGATCTGGACAGTGAAAACCAGCACGGCCACGACAAACAATCGCAGCAATTCCACACCCAGCAGGCTGACAACATAAACTTCCGGTTGCAGATTGGTAAAGCCTCGGATCAACTGGCTGAAGACGCCCATGACGGCCCCGGTGGTCAGCATCATGGCGACAGCCAGTGTCATTGCGAGCAGTCGTCCGCAGCAGAACAGCCAGTCCGGGTGCGGCAGAGTGCTGATGATTTCATGAATCCGGCAATCACGTTCCCGATGCACCAGCATACCGGCTGCAACGACGATGAAAATCAGTGTGGGGAAACGGCATCGTTCCGCGATGACTTCCACAACAGCCGAGGTGACTGGAAGGGACTGCTGGCCATAGCCAGTTTCATATCGAAGCAGTGGGAAGGCGAGGGTCCACAGGACGAAGCCTGAGATGATAATGAACAGTGGGCCACTGACTGCACTGCGGAATTCAAATCGGGTCAGGTTCAGGAGTTGCCGAGCGCGGTTCAGGAATGCGGGAGTCGCCGAGTGGGTGAGGGCAAAAGAACGGAGGTCGTGTCCGGGCACTGGGCGGTGAGTTTCGACCGCGAGTCGGTTTCGACGGGGGGTAAGCTGGAAACGTCGGCAGCCGACGGCCAGAATCAGTGCGGAAATGCTCAGCCAGAGTACTCGATTCCAGAGCAGGTAACCAACCAGTGTGACATACTCTGTCTGAAGCTTTGCACCCGTCAGGTACTTTGTCTGCTGAAATACTGCGATGCTGCCGAACGGATCAAGCATTGCAGCCAGTAGCTCGTGGTCATAAATACGGAGCAGATCAGTGCCCAGATCAGTGCCGAACCAGAGTGTTGCAAGCAGGATTTGTACTGACACAGCATTTGGAATTCGCAGACTGATGACGAATGCAATGGTGGCAGGCAACAGTGCGTTTGGCACTGCGATGGCTGCCAGACCGAGCAGATGGGCAGGCCAGCAGATGGGCACGAACTGTGCTGGATCATTCCAGGGCATGACGCTGCCGATCAGAATACCGGCGGAGATTCCGCACAGAGGGATCAGTGCGATGATTGTGGAGGCTGTGAATCTGCCGAGCAGCCAGCCAAAGCGACTGACCGATGTCGTGAAGATGATTTCCGACATCTGGTACGTGTGGTCCCGGGTGGCGGCGGCAATCGGGAATGAGGCGAAGATCAGGAAACCGGCGGCACTTAAGTACTGATACAATAACTGCACAGTGAGAGCCGTATTGCGAATCTGAATTCCGCCAGGCCCGCGGAAGCGAATCAACTGCGTGGCCATGCTGAGGAACAGGATTCCGGTTGTTGTCAGCAGCAGCGAGTAAAGCAGCCGGCTGCGAAGCCAGAAGCACAGTTCGAACCAGAATACTGCTCTGAACATATTCGTGGGCTGCTTGACAGGTGGTGACTGTTTCAGGCTGTCTGCGGGATCCGTGAAAAGAAGAAGGACTCAAGGTCCGGATCACAGGATTCAAAGCCGGTGTCAGGCTGTGCGTCGGCAAAAATGCAGATCTGCGTGCTGCCCGACATCAATCTGGTGGAGATCACCTGGAACCGGCTCTGGTAATTGGGTAATGCGTCCATTGGGACCAGTTTTTTCCAGATTTTGCCCTGCAGAGAATCGATCGCAGCGGAGGTTGAGCCGGAATAAAGAACGCGCCCTTCGTGGATGATGGCCATGCATGGGCACAGTTGCTGCACATCCTGAATGATATGAGTGGAAAGAATCACGACGGCCTGCTGAGCGGTGGAGTACAGCAAATCGCAGAAACGATTACGTTCACCGGGGTCCAGTCCCGCAGTGGGTTCATCAATGATCAGCAGTCGGGGATTTCCCAGCAGTGCCTGTGCGATTCCGAACCTGCGTTTCATGCCTCCGGAAAATGTCTCAACGGCGTGGCTGCGAAATTGATACAGATTTACGTGGCAGAGCATTGCGTTGACAGATTCCCGTCGGGCCCTGGAGTCGGTGCAGCCTTTCAGCATGGCAATATGATCAAGCAGAGCAAACGCGGATGTTCGGGGGTAGACACCGAATTCCTGAGGCAGGTAGCCGAGCAGGCTGCGGATACATGACTTCTGCCGGATAACATCGATACCGTCGAAGTGAACGGAGCCGGAGTCCGGATCCTGCAGCGTGGCGATTGTTCGCATCAGTGTGGACTTTCCGGCGCCGTTTGGTCCAAGCAGACCATACAGGCCGGGCGAGATCGACAGGCTGACCTGATCCAGTGCCCGCTTACCCCCTGGCCAGGTTTTGCAGAGATTTTCTATGCTGAGGACCATTCCGTGGCGATTCCTGGTGGTGTTCTGCCGAGCATCTGTGTGGTGGAAATCTTAAATGTCCGTCTGAGTAAATCAAACGGAAATGGTTTATGATTTACCTGATTGCCGTGGCGTTCAGCAGAAAGCCTGTTTGTTCCTGTCGCAGTTGCTGCCGTGTGGAAATCTGCCGTTCGCTGCGCTGCCACCAGCGCAGCGGATCAGGTTCCGTGATGCGAATGTGAAAGTCTGTATCGTTGGGTATGTCCTGCAGTATGGCTTCGATGATGGCTGCCTGAAATCGATCCTCGGGCACCAGCGGGCTGCTGGTGGCTGCCAATGACAGACGGTCCAGGCTCAGGGGTTGCCAGCCATTGACCACAGCAGGGCTGAGCCACGGCTGCAGGGAGTCGGGCAGGCGGTGGGCGTGGTCGCGGCGAATCCACAGTTGCCATGATTCAGGTCGGCTGGAATACAGTTGCCACGAGGGCCAGTTGTCAGCAAGTCCGAACAATCCGGACAGGGCGAACAGCCAGTGCAGCGCGGCCGGCAGCGAACAGCGAAGTGCTGCTGAAATACCGCGGACATTGAAGGTCCACCGGGGAGCCGTCAATGCCAGCAGCGGAGACAGCAGCAGCAGTTGCAGGTTCCAGATCAGTACAGCGGGGTGATGCCCCAGTCCAAATGGCCCCAGTGCTGCGAGCAGTGACAGGTGCATGACGGCTGCAGCCGCGGCTGCCAATTGCGGAAGTCGGCCGGCAAACAGGAGTGCCAGACCCGCCAGAATTTCGGCCACGCAGGCGAGATGACAGCACAGCCGAACTGTGGCGGGGTCTGCATCGGGCCGCCCGGCGAACAGCAGCAGTTGTCGCACAATCAATCCCACAGGGCCCACTTCCGGGGCCAGTGAAAAACGCGACAGTCCGGAGCACACATACAGTGCTGCGATAACCGCGCGCAGATTACTGGTCGGCAGCGGCAGCAGGGTCAGCAGCAGCGTGAGTATGAACAGCCAGTGCCATGCCTGCAGGCACTGCAGGCTGCACAGTACCGGCAGTGCTGCAGCCAGCAGTGTGAGCAGGACAATTCGTTTCTGCAGGCGGGACCGGGGAGTGGCGTTGAGGGTCAGCAGGAGACAACCGGCAGCCAGTGGGATTGAGGCTGCGGGGATCAGTTGCGGTCGCAGGTGCAGGGACAGCAGGGGGACGAGGGGAAAGCTGCCGGGGATCAGCCAGAGCTTCCATGTGGCTGCCATCAGCAGCAGTTGAAAGCCGGCCGCCAGTCGCAGTGTCAGAAGTGCCACCTGGGGCTGCGACAGTGATTGCAGCCAGCTGCGAGGTGTCATGCTGACCACCTGCGGAGCAGGCTGGTGGCCTGCAGCGAGAATTCGTTTTTATCAAGCAGCTCGTCGGCCCATGCTGGTCGCTGTGTGCCGGCGAAACCGGTGATTGCCGCAATTCGTATGATCTTCTCGGCGGCTCTTTCGGTGAGTCCTGCCGGCAGATGTTCCTGGCCGTCAAGATCGACGAACAGCAGTTCAGGAGGTGTTGCGGCAGCGGTTTGCATCAACAGCGCTGCCAGCACTTCGCTGCTGCCGGATTCCGCCTGAACTCCGGCCGCATTGAGCACGGCCTGCAGTGTTGTGCGGAGCGGGACGTCGGCGGACATTACAAAGGCGCGTACTGCCCTGCTCTGCCCGGTGCGTGCCGCCGTTGTCGCAGACTCCACTGCCCCTGCATGCAGAGCGAACACTTCTTCGGCAGCGGCGATCGGAGACAGAGGCGGGTTCTGCCTCAGAAACTCCTGCAGTTCGTGCATGATGCGAGCTTCAGCGGATCCGAGTTCAGTGCGACAGGCTGCGGGCCACACGTCGTGTGTACGACCATCCGAGATGCACCATGCCGAACTGCAGCACAGCACTCGACTGAAGATCATGCGGCCAATCAGGCGGCTGACGTCCGACGGTGCATACTGATCCGAGTACTCGCGCAGCACGACAGCCAGGTCCGGTGGCTGAGCAGCAAAGAGAGACGAGTCCAGTGCTTCCTGAATGGTTCTGAAACTTCCGGCAATACCCCGTGGCAACGTCCCGGAAAGCCATCGCCGCAGTCCGCTGAACACCGCGGACTGCGGTCCGATGACTGCCACAATCGGAAATCTCGCGATGGCCGTATTCATGCGAATCAGTCTGGAATCGGAGCCTGCAGCAGTGTCAGTGCCGCAGCTTTGATGCGATCGACCGCCGACTGTGGCACACCGGACAAGAGAGGCAGATGTCTGCCGGTTTCGGCGATTCCGGCGAGTGAGACAGCTTCGTGCAGCACACGAATCGGATTGATGTCATTTCGCAGGTCTTCCAGCGGTCTGAACGTCTGGCGGATGGTTTCGGCCAGTTTCAGGTCACCTGCAGTGATGGCGTGCAGCATACGCTGTGACAGTGCCGGATTGACGCAGACACATCCGGAGGTGTAGCCGGTCAGCCTGAACTTCTGCAGGTGCACGATCGCCGGCTGTTCGCCGATGCCACTGCAGATGAGCTGCGGATCCACCAGAGACGTCAGGCGACTGAGGAAGTCATCGCAGGCGGGGTCCGGGCGTACGATGGCGTATTTTATGAAGGACACAAGTCCGTCACGGACCAGTTCTGCGGCTCCTTCCGGGCTGATGTAGCCCTCTTCCTTGATATACAGCACCGCCGGGCGACCGAAGGCTTCGACAAATCGCCGGAAACCGGTCAGCAGGCCCGCTTCGGTCATGATGACCTTCGTTGGCAGGACCATGGCTGTGGGGAACTGTGAGTCCCTCAGCAGTTCAGCCTGATCCATCATCAGTCCATAGGACGGACCGACAGAAGGGATGACGGCTGTCTCCGGGGCGGCAGTCTGCTGCAGCATGTCCAGCAGTTCCGCGTACTCGGAATACCGCACGTGGTACAGGTTGGCGTTGCCGCC
>CAITYU010000086.1 GCA_903896675.1 uncultured Planctomycetaceae bacterium | reverse complement strand
GTTGTGGAACCCCACCAACTGCAGCGTCCGGGCCGCGACGAACCCCTGTAGAATCTGCCATGCAGGCACATTCACGAACGACTGGCTCCGGCAGGCCGGGACCACCACCAGCCACTCACAGGTCGTAACTGACCACTCCGTGCTTCTGCGATCGACTGATCCGCTCTGTGGCATGCAGTCCGGCCAGAACAAATTCCACACAGGACGCCCGCATCGCGGCGTTCTCTGAGGCATTCACTTCAAAGGCCCGGTCCCACACCGGAGGAACTCGTTTCAGCAGCGATTCATAGTGCGCACTGGGCAGCAGGTCGCCCACCTCAATGCGGACCCCCTTCGAAAAGATCTTCGAAATCTCGTCCAGACCGTGCTGCTCCACATATTCCTCAAACACCGCCTTGACCGCCTCACTGATCACCGCATCCAGCACCTGCTTCTCACTCATCTGATGACTGCTCATCAGATCAATCTCCAGCTTGCCCAGCGATGAAGCATACAAATGCCCAAGGTCGCTGATTCGCGGGACTGCCGGCACTTCCCCCAGCAGCGCCCCCCGGCGACGCGCACTGGCAATCATCGTCTGGTAGTTGGCGATGCTGAAACGAGCACTGACGCCGGACTGCTGGTCGATGTAACGACTGCGGCGAGCACGCCGGCTGATTTCCTCGATGATCTGCTTCATGAACCACGGCACGGCTACCGGGAATTGACCGTCCAGCGGGATATCGCACTCCTGTTCCATGATCCGAATACCACCATCCCGATCTTCGGGATAGTGAGTCTGGATCAGGCTGCCAATGCGGTCCTTCAACTGCGGAATCACCTTGCCACTGCGGTTATAGGTCGCAGGATTCGCGGAAAACAGAATCATCACATCCAGATCGAACTGAATGGGGTAGCCGCGAATCTGCACATCACGTTCTTCCAGAATGTTGAACAGCCCCACCTGCACCAGCTCGTCCAGCTCCGGCAGCTCGTTCATCGCAAACAGGCCCCGGTGCATCCGCGGGATCAGACCAAAATGCAAAGCTTCCTCGGCCGACATGCTGGCACCCGCTGCCAGTGCCGCCGGATCAATTTCACCGATGATGTCAGCGAACCTCGTTCCCGGGGCCAGACGCTCAGCATAACGCTGTTCCCGCGGCCACCACGCGATCGGAATGTCAGTCTCCGGCCGCTCAGCCACACAGGCCTTCCCCTGCTTTGTGATCGGGTGCCACGGATCTTCATGAACGGCACAGCCCGGCAGGTCAAGGTACGGAATCACCGGGTCCAGAAATCGCGGCAGCAGTCGCATCAGACGACTTTTTCCCTGACCCTTTTCACCCAGAAACAGAATGTCATGGCCCGCCAGCAGCGCCAGACTGATCTCGGGAATCACAGTGTGCTCGTAACCCACCATTCCCGGAAACAGCTCGGCCCCGCACGCCAGCTGCTGCAGAAAATTCTCACGGATCTCCTGCTTCACCGAACGGGATTTCCAGCCACTGGCCCGAAGTTCAGCCAGAGTCGCAGGCAGAGCACTGTCAGACATTTCACAATCTTTCTGAACGTTGATCGGCAGGAACATCACGGTCGCAGGCCACAGCCTTCACAGGCCCGGCTATCCCACTGCCCCCGAGGCCGGCGGATGCACTCGGATTATTGATGATCCGGCAGCTGCGAACAGGGGGCCGATTTCAAAACCGTGTCAGATTCGCCAGAATTCCCGGGCAACCGACAGAACCGCCGCAAAGGAGCACCCGCAAAATGTCTCAGATTGTCTTCGTTTACGGCTCACTCAAACGCGGCTGGGCTCTGCACCACCTGCTGCAGTCCTCGCAGTTCCTCGGAACCGCCATGACGCAGCCCCTGTATCGCCTGTTTGACCTCGGCCACTACCCGGGACTGGTGGACTGGCCGTCCGGCCTGTCCATCAACGGGGAATTGTATCAGGTTGATGCCGATTGCCTTGCAAGTCTGGATGACGCAGAAGGCGTTTCCGAGGGCTATTACGCGCGGCGTGATATTCAGTTGCTGCACCCTGCACCAGCAGCACACGCGTGGTTCTGGCTGGGGCCCGTTGCAGGATGCCCGGACTGCGGCGACCGCTGGCCCCGCAACAGTTCCCCCGACACTGCCGCCACTGCGTGGTCCACCACAAACGAACACGAAAACTGAGCCCGAGGCAGTCCTGACGCCGTGGGACAAAAACCGTAGCCTCGGCTTTAGCCCTTGTCATTACCCATAAAAGTGGGTGTCTGCGATGCCTTTCCGCCGCTGCATCCCAGAGAATTCAGACTTTTCGGCCTGCAAATTGAAACCTCTCTCATCCGCCAATCGTGATCGTCGAATGCATTGGCTGTGAATTCAGGAACAGATTTGGGACC
>CAITYU010000085.1 GCA_903896675.1 uncultured Planctomycetaceae bacterium | reverse complement strand
GGTCATTGACGGTGGAGTCATTACGAATTCGCAGGGCTGGGGCGTGGACGAAAACGGGGCCTCGGTCCCCGGAGCCATCAACGGCTATGCCGGAAACATCGGGTCAAATGGTACGTTTCGCGGACGCAGTTTTCGCATCTGCGGTGGGGTCAATAATCCGGCCGGATTCCTGCCCTATATTGCCGGTGGAGACCACCCGCTGCGCTGCAGCGTTCCGCTTGCTCCGGATCCTTTGATCAATCTGCCGACACCCACAATTTCCAACGGAGTCAATTCGACCAGTCGAGGGCGAATCCAGATCAGCTCGACCGGTTACACGGGAACACTGCAGCCGGGCATTTACTCAGAAATCAACATCTCCGGAGGTAATGTCACCTTCCAGCCCGGCATCTACGTGATTACCGGTGGCGAACTGAAGATCACCGGTGGCAACGTCGTAGCCAACGGCGTGATGTTCTATGTGACCATGAGGGACTACAACCCCACGACCGGCCTGCCCGACAGTCAGGATGGTGAAACGCTGCCACCCACCAACAACGCCCAGCGCGGCGGCATCACGGTGACGTCCAGTGCGACGCTGCGAGCCCTGAATGACCCGTCCAGCCCCTTCCATGGAATGCTGTTTTACCTGCGACGCATCAACGACAGCGCAGTCACAGTTGCCGGTAACGCAACATCCGGGCAGGTCGTCGGAACGATTTACAGCAAATGGAGCCAGTTGACGCTGACAGGTCAGGGCGTCTTCAACACTCAGTTCGTCATTGGAAACGTCAAATGGTCCGGCAATGGCGATATGACGCTCAGTCCCAGTGGTTATGAATTCGCCAAAGCCGGCCTTGTGTACCTTGTTGAATAGTCATGCCGGGCTTTGCAGGAGTGGGGATTTTCAGAAAATCAGCCTGCTTCGAGCCGATGTAAGATACACTGGTCAGGCCTGCGTTTATTTCCTTCGGACTTAGTGAATCTCTCACGATGCATCCAGCAGAACCGTCAGCCGAACATCAGTGGCTGCAGCGAATGATCGGCGAATGGACCGTAGCCGGCGAATGTCAGATGTCACCAGAGCAGCCGGTTTTCCATCTGTCCGGGCACGAGGTCGTGCGGACACTTGGTGGCTTGTGGGTTGTGGCAGAAGGCAACGGCAGCACTCCTGACGGCGGCTGCGATTCCATCATGACACTGGGCTTTGATCCACAGCAGCAGGCCTTTGTCGGAACCTTTATCGGATCCACCATGACCCATTTGTGGCCCTATCGAGGCCAGCTCTCAGCGGATGGGCAGCAACTGGTGCTGGAATCCACAGGACCGTCATTTGCCGGTGATGGCTCAATGACTCGTTTCAGGGACATCATTGAATTTGTCACCCCGGATCATCGTCGGATGTATTCGCTGGTTCTGAACGCGGATGGTCAGTGGCAGCAGTTCATGACCAATCAGTATCACCGAAGGTGAAACGTCGCCACGGCAGCAGCGAAAGTCATCATCTGCAGGCGAAAGCCAGCGGGTGGCGAATCTCAACTCAGTCTGTCCCTGCGTCAGGAATGACGGCCCCGCAGGGGCGTTTCATCAGTTCCGGTCGGACTGGCTGTCCTCAGACTCATAACCCACCTGCTGCACACCCGCATCGTGTTCGGCCACGGCAGCCAGTGCCTGCAAACCACGGCTGGCAGTCGGCGACTCAGGGTTCTCCTCCAGCACCCGCTCAAACATCCAGCGGGCTTCCTGAGTCCGGCCACTCATCGCTGCTGCGACGGCCAGATTGGTGCGAGTCTGTTCGGGCGAACAACCGGCTCGCTGAAATGCCAGCACTGCGTCTCGAGAGCGTTCCGTGTTGGCATACAACAGCCCCAGATTATTCTGAATGCGAGCTTCATCCGGAGCAATTTCTGCAGCCTGCTTCAGCACCTGCTCAGACTCCGACCAGCGCCGCTGCAGATACAGCGAATAGCCATAGTCGCACAGGACCGCCGCATTCTTCGGTTCCGCCTTCAGGGCCTGCCGATACAGGGGTTCTGATTTATCAAAGTGTCCCTGCCGGTCCGTGACAACGGCCATCCGCCATGCTGCGACAACGTTCGCCGGATCACGCTCCAGCACCCGACCGTACGCCGCTCGAGCCGCCTTCAGGTCGCCACGCTGCTCCATGGTCCGCGCCAGTGAGGTCTGAATGTCGGCCACCTGACCATCCGTCAGATCCTCGTCCATGGCATCCATCACGGGTTCCGGTGACGCTGCAGTGATCCGACTGCGTCCGGTCGACTGGCATCCGAGTCCCGTAATTGCAGCGATCACAGACAGACTCAGGCAGATCTGAAATGAGACGTTTTTCATGGCCACGTTTCTCCGGACGCCGGTACATGGAATCCTGACTGAAGTACTCACTGCACCAATCCTCCGCTGCCTGTGCTGCTGGCCCCGGCTGCACCCGAAGCACTGCCCCGGGACTTTGTCTGCTGCAGACGATTCGCGTTGATCAGCAGTGCCGAATCACTGTCCAGTGAGAACTCCGGGGCCCCGAGAGTCTGCACGGATTCGGCCGCAACCTGCGTATTCAATGCCGCCAGCAGCTCACGGACAGACTCACGTCGGGCACTGTCCAGCACGGGGCCTGCCCCGGAAGCTTCCACCAG
>CAITYU010000084.1 GCA_903896675.1 uncultured Planctomycetaceae bacterium | reverse complement strand
GCTGCTCCACCCGCCGCCAGACTGGCGTCCGCAGCCTCCATGAAACCAAACAGCTCCAGCATCTCAGCCTCCGACACCGGAGCCGCACCGCCCTGAAAAAAACGCACAATCTCACCCAATAACGCCGGATACTCCGCCGGTAAACGCAACTGACGAATCGACGCACTGCCAAACACCGTTACTCCCCAGCCCACCGCCTGCCGTTCATCAGCCAGCCCCCGAAAAACACCTACCCGACCATCCTCCCAGATGCCCGTCGTCAGATCTCCACTGGCCGTCTGCACACGCCGCACCTCGCGACAACCCGCACCCATCACCGCATACAACACTTCCAGACCATGAATGCCGTACCACGCCAGTTGCAGATGCCCAATCCCCGCCCGCAAAGTCCCAAAGGCCTCGCAACCCACAACCCGCTCGCCCCGCAACTCGTCCAGTAAACCCCGCAACTCCGCCTGAAATCGCAATGCTGAAGCAGTGAACCAGCGAGTACCATAACGACGAGCCAGCAACGCGATCCGAGCCGCATCCGCCAGATCATGCGCCAGCGGCTTGTCCACAAACACAGGCTTGCCCGCCGCAAAGATCTGCTCCGCCAGACCCAGATGCTGACGACCATCCACACTGCCCAGAATCACAGCATCACACTGCTGCAGCAGTTCCTCCACTGTCGCCGTTATCACCGTCCCCAGGCTCCGCATCTCCTCTGTAAAGCCCTGCACCCGGTCACGACTCAACGGAAAATCAGCAGAACCTCCCGGCCAGCCAGCCGTAATCCGCGCCCCCTGCAATCCACCCGGTACACAGTCCTCCAGAAGAAGCCTGGCAAATGCCGTGCAGTGCGAAGAATCCAGTCCGGCAAATCCAATCCTCAGCATGCCCTGACTTCCACTCCACAGACACCACTCAAGCCAGCAACTCTTCAATCCGATGACCACCATTCACAATCTGCACAGGACGTCCCACCGGAGTCTGATAGATGCGGTCCGCATCCACCCCCAGCAACCCAAAAATGGTCCGCAGCAGATCCTGAATGCCGTACGGCTGAGTCGTCGGATAGCTGGCCGTCTCGTCACTGGCACCAACCACAGCTCCCCGACGAATCCCACCACCCGCCAGAATCACCGTCTGACACTGCGACCAGTGGTCACGACCCGCATCCTTGTTGATTCGCGGAGTCCGCCCCATCTCACCCATCATCACCACCAGCGTCTCATCCAGCATGCCCTGCTCATCCAGATCCGACAGCAATGCATACAACGCCCGATCCGTTGGAGGCACCAGCGTTTTTTCATGGCTGGTGAAGTTGTCAAAATGCGTATCCCAGCTTCCATGATCGATGCCAATGAAACGACATCCGGCCTGCACCAGCCGCCGCGCCATCAGCGCACACTGACCGATCGACGTGAAACCATAACGCTCACGCACCCGGTGGTCTTCCGCCTGCAGATCAAAAGCCCGCCGCGCCTCCGGCGATGTCACCAGATCCACAGCCTTCTCATAATACGACCGCAGCATCTCAGCACGACCCGCCGCCTCACTGCCCGCACCCAGCTGCTCCACTCCCTGCAACAGTCGCTGACGACGCGCAAACCGCTCCTCACTCACCGCACCGGGAATGTCCAGATCACGAACCCGGAAATCCGCCTGCACCGGATCATTGTCAATCGTGAACGGACCATACTTCGCACCATAAAATCCCGGACCACCAGGACCCAGACCGTTCGGAATCTCCACATACGGCGGCACCGCACCACGCGGACCCAGCTCCCGCGAAATAATCGAACCAATCGATGGATACAACTCGTTGAACGGTATCCCCTTCGCCTGACCATCCGCAAAACTGGGCGGATATCCCGTCAACACCCAGTGACGACCCGTTTGATGAGCATTGTCCTTGTGACTGTGAGACCTCAGGATCGTGAACTTGTCCACAATCCCCGCCGACAACGGCAGCAGCTCGCTGATCTGAGTCCCCGGAACACAGGTCGAAATGGGCTTGAACGGACCACGAATCTCCGCAGGAGCCTCCGGCTTCAAATCCCACATGTCAATGTGACTGGGACCACCCTCCAGCATGAAAAAAATACACGCCCTCGCTTTCGCCGCCACCGGCAACGCAGCCTCAGCCTGCAACTGCAGCAACAGCGGCAGACTCAGACCACCCAGCAATCCCGTACCACCCAACTTCAGCATCCGCCGCCGCTCCAGATAACCCCCCGCAGCAGACACAGAAATACCCCGACCACGCAAACGCTCGGACATCGCTTCCCCCTTCTCTACCCTCTACCCTCCACCCTCTACTCTCTTGCCTCTACTCTCTTGCCTCTACTCTCTTGCCTCTACTCTCCCCACCGAAAACCGAAAACTGAAAACCGAACACTGAACACTGAACACTGAACACTGAACACTGAACACTGAACACTCTCTAGTGGTTGAACACAAACTCACGAGAATTCAACAACGTCCACAACAGATCCTCCGTCGCCGCTCGACGGTCACCCGCGTCCCTGAAGACCTGCCGAGTCAACTCCAGCTCCGCAG
>CAITYU010000083.1 GCA_903896675.1 uncultured Planctomycetaceae bacterium | reverse complement strand
CAGGTACGCAGCAACAGCGAGAGTCATCGCATGAGCCTCTGTCAGACAGGATCAGTCGAGAGTAACGACACGACGGCTTTTCATCTCCGACCTGGGCAGCGAAAGGGCATCCGCATGACGCACATTCACGGTGAATCCAAGTCGCTGCCGCAGGGATCCCCGCAGCTGCTCGAGCAACTGCTCAGCAGTCGGTCCAGTCACTGCTCCGGTTTCCACTGCCACACACAAATCCTTCATGCCCTGAACAGTGCTGACTTCGAGGCGAAATTCCGTGATGGCCGGAAAACCGCGAACAACGGCTTCAACACTACCGGGGAAAACATTGTTGCCGCGAATGATCAGCATGTCATCCACTCGACCAGCAATCCCACCCTGCAGCCAGCGGAGCACCCGTCCGGTGGGGTCCGGATCACTGCTGACCGTCACGAGGTCGCCCGTGCGATATCGCAGCAGCGGGCTGCCAATCCGACCCAGATTGCTGATCACCAGTTCGCCAGTCTGACCATCCTCAACAGGGTTGCCAGCCGGATCCACCACCTCCGCTATGCACTCGGTCTCCAGCAGGTACATGCCTCCGGGACGATCTGCGGATTCGGTCGCCAGCGAACCCAGCTCTGTCATGCCCCAGTGATCGATAACGCGGGCTTCCCACTGCTGCTCAATCTGCTGCCGCGTGGAACTGATGGAACCACCCGGCTCACCAGCCACAATCAACAGGCGGATGGAGGTTTCTTTCAGGTCAAGCCCTTCGGCTGCAGCCACTTCAGCCATCCGCAGGGCGTAGGTGGGAGTACAACAGAGCACAGTGGCTTCATTTTCAATCATCGCCTGCAGGCGGACTGCAGTGGACATGCCACCGCCCGCAAGACAGAAATTCCCATAACGCAGCGCGCCCTCAAAAGCTGCCCAGAAACCAAGGAAAGGCCCAAAGGAAAACGGAAAAAACAGGCGATCCCACGACTGCAGTCCGGCCAGCATCCAGATCTGCCGCCAGCATTCCATGCACCAGTCCCAGCTGTCTCGAGTATCCATCCAGCGTATCGGGCGACCCGTGGTTCCCGACGTCTGATGCAGTCGCTGGTAGCGAGTTGACGGAAACGTCTGATTGGAGCCGTAGGGGGGCTGGGCCGACTGATCCTGCACCAGATCCTGTTTGGTGCAGAATGGCAGACGCCGCAGATCGGCAATCGTACGAATTTCTGCCGGATCAACGCCCGCACTGCGAAACCGATTATTCCAGAACCGATTTCGCGGCAGGATGCTGTTCAGCAATTGCTGCAGTCGCGCAGCCTGCAGGGTTTCCAGCTGTTCACGGTCACACCAGACCTGTTCTGCCTGAAATTCGAGCACGCCAGCACATCCGCGGTAAAGACTTCCAGTTCAGAATTGTTGAGTTCGGCTGCCGAATCATATCCGGACGCGGAACGGGCCACAAATCCGCAACCCGGAGAAGCCCATGATTGGCCGGATTCCCACGGCAAAGTCACTTGCATTTGAATTCACAGCGTCCGGGCGTTAGCATCCGGAGTTCTTCGACACCCCCCCTGATCCAGTGCGGGGGGGCGTCCCGACTGTGGGGAACTTCTCCCGGAACACTCCGGTTTCCTGCCGTTTCCAATATCGAACCAGCCGGAAATTCAATAGAATCCGGCCAAATCCAGCACTCGCCGGCAATGCCTGCCGCAGTGACAGATTGATCTGAAAGACAGACTGCGAATGACCAACTCCGACGCTGATCCCCGTAAAAAGACTGACGATTTTGCCAAAAACGTTGTCCATGCCATGTTTGGACTGGATAAGCTGCCGGCCGACGTCGGGGGTGAAGTACTGTTCGACGACTACGACGACGCCCCCGCAGCAGCCCCCTCCGCCGCCGCTGCCCAAAACAACGCCGCTGCCGAAATCATCGAAGCAACCATCGACTCCGCGAACTCGCGCACCGAATATCAGGACGACATCGATGACCTGATCATGTTCCCTGAAGATGATGACCACGACGACAGTGCAGCAGACGCTGACGAAGAGGACGACGACGAAAACTTCGACTTCGGCTCAGACGAAGACTCTGATGAAGCGGACGAAGAAGACGAAGACGAAGACGACGACGAAGATGATGACGAAGATGAAGAGGACGACGAAGAGGATGAAGAGGACGACGATAACCAGCCGCAAAGTGGCAGCCGACCCGCCCGCGTGACTGCTGCGGCTGTGCCGGCTGAACCGGCTGATGAATTTGGCTTCGACTCGGATCCACCCGCCCAGACTCGCGAAACTTCCCGACCTGCCCCTCGCGCTGCCCGTGACGAGGAACCTCGTCGTGACCGTGAAGACCGCGGCCCGCGTGGCGGTGGTCGGGACGGAGGACGCGGTCGTGGTCAAGACGGAGATCGAGGTCGCTCGGCAGGACGGGATCGCGACCGCAGCGGTGACCGTGAAGAGCGTCCCCGGGCAGCTCGCGAAGAAGCCGCACCCACCGGTAAAGTTGCCGCCGGTGGCGGTGGCGATGATGCCTACTGGGACGAACTGGACAAGTGGGTGTGGGACGACTCCGAGTCTGCTGCTCAGGATCCGCCAGCTTCCGTCACGAAATCTGCATCTGATGATGATTTCGGGGGCGAGGCTGCAGGCCGTCCGGCGGCAGCCGAAGACGATTCGGAAACAGGCGCCGCTGGTGGACGCCGACGTGGACGCCGACGCGGCGGTCGCGGTCGGAATCGACGACGGTCTGAAGAATCGACCGGCGCTCGATCTGAGTCAGCCGTCAGCGACGACACCGGCACCTCCGATGTTGATGACGACCTGAGCGAAATCCTGTTCGAAGAGGATCAGGAGGACATCGTCAGCGTCTCCGCCGGCAGCGTTTCTGCTCACCGACGTGCGCGGGATGAACGTCCCGCTGCAGTGGCAGACACTGCCGACTCTGCTGAAACCGACGACCGACCGGAAGAGTCTGATTCAGGACGGCCTCGACGAGGACGTCGCGGCCGGCGTGGCGGACGTGGTTCCGACCGCGAACGCTCAGAACAGCGAACGCCCGTGGACGAACCCGTACGTCGCCGTCCGCTGGATGACGCAGACAACGCAGACGAACCAGAGGATGACGGACCGATCGGCTTCGACGACGAACCCGTCACTGAGGTGGCTCGGCCACGCACGGATCGTGGTCGCTCGGATTCAAGACGCAGTGACGATCGCGGTGCCCGAGCAGAGCGCCCCGAACGCGGTGAACGCCGCGATCGGGATGAGCGACCATCAGACCGCGGTGAGCGAGGTGAGCGTCCCGAACGACGTACTGATCGCGATGATCGCGGGGTACGTGGCGAACGAACCGAACGGGGTGCTCGACCAGAACGCGGCGAACGGCCGGATCGTGGCGAACGACCCGAACGTGGTGAACGACCAGATCGCGGCGAACGACCCGAACGTGGTGAACGACCAGATCGCGGCGAACGACCGGAACGTGGTGAACGACCGGAACGCGGCGAACGGCCAGAACGTGGTGAACGACCGGAACGCGGCGAACGGCCAGAACGTGGTGAACGGCCGGAACGTGGTGAACGGCCGGAACGTGGTGAACGACCGGAACGTGGCGAACGGCCGGAGCGTGGTGAACGGCCGGAACGTGGTGAACGACCGGAACGTGGCGAACGACCGGAACGCAGTGAACGACCGGAACGTGGCGAACGACCGGAACGCAGTGAACGACCGGAACGCGGTGAACGACCGGAACGTGGTGAACGACCGGATCGTGGTGGACGACCGGAACGTGGCGATGACCGTGGTCGTCCCGAGCGTCCTCGTCGCGACCGCGACATCGACCGTGATGAGCGACCCGAGCGTACAGAGGCAGTGGCTGAAGAACACAGCGACGACGTACGCGAGCCACGACGTCGCCGGCAGCGTGGTCCTGAGGACCGCGAGCAGTCACGCGAGCCGCGTGAGGATCGTCGCGGCAGTGGACCGACTCCCGTTGCACCGGAGTATCAGGACATCCCGACCTGGGAGGACGCCATCGGCTGCCTCTCTCTCAGAACGCCAACCGAAGACCATGCTCGTCGCACCGAGAACCGTTACCGCAACCGCGATGGTGGTGGCCGCGGCCCGCGTCGCTGATCCGGTGGCAGAGTTCAGCAACTGAGTCTGCAACAGACCGGCGTCGATAACCATCGACGCCGTTTTTTTTTGATGGAGCGAGCGCCGTGGTCAGCTGAGAATACCGCGGACCAGCTCACCATGAATATCCGTCAGTCGGAAGTCGCGGCCCTGATAGCGGTAAGTCAGCCGTGTGTGGTCAACGCCCATCAGATGCAGAATCGTGGCGTTCAGATCGTGCACATGGACCGGATCGCGTACCACGTTGTAACAGAAGTCGTCCGTTTCACCCCAGGTGGTTCCGGGCCTGATACCAGCTCCTGCCAGCAGCATTGTGAAGCATCTGGGATGGTGGTCGCGTCCGTAACTGTCGGCGGACAGGCCTCCCTGTGAGTAGATGGTTCTTCCGAACTCACCACCCCAGACAATCAGAGTATCGGACAGCAGGTCACGCATTTTCAGGTCCCGCATTAACGCAGCAGTTGCCTGATCGGTATCGCGGCACTGTCCGCGGATGGCAGCGGGCAGACCGCCATGATGATCCCAGCCCATGTGAAACAGCTGAATGAATCGCACATCACGTTCAGCCATGCGACGAGCCAGCAGACAATTGGCTGCGTATGAACCCGGACGACTGACATCCGGCCCGTACATGTCGAGCACATGGCGAGGCTCATCGGAGAAGTCCAGCAGATCCGGGACGCTGGTCTGCATGCGGAAAGCCATTTCATACTGTGCGATACGAGCCGTGATTTCCGGATCCTGACTCGATCCAAACTGCAGTTGATTGAGCTGATTGAGTCGATCGAGGGTATTGCGACGCATGGCCGCGGACACACCGGGAGGATTCGACAGATACAGTACAGCGTCACCGCTGTTGCGAAACTTGACACCCTGATGCCTTGACGGCAGAAAACCGGCTCCCCAGAGCCGATCATACAGGGGTTGGTCATCCGGTCGCCCGGATCCGAAGGACGTCAGCACGACGTAGGCCGGCAGACTGCGATTTTCGCTGCCCAGTCCATAACTCGCCCATGCTCCAATGCTGGGCCGACCCGCCAGCTGAGAACCAGTCTGACAGAAGGTAATGGCCGGATCATGATTGATGGCTTCAGTATTCACCGTGCGGATCATGCACCAGTCGTCTGCCAGACTGGACATCTGCGGCATCAGTTCGCTGAACCACATGCCGCACTCACCATGCTGCCGGAAGCGGAAGATGCTGGGTGCAATCGGAAAGCTGGCCTGCCCCGATGTCATGGTCGTCAGTCGCTGTCCCTGGCGGACTGATTCCGGCAGATTCTGACCGCGTTGCGATTCCATAGCGGGCTTGGGATCAAACAGGTCCATCTGGGACGGAGCCCCGGACTGGAACAGGTAGATAATCCGTCGCGCTCTGGGAACGTGATGGGGCAGTCCGGCCAGTTCCGGTGGTACAGCGCCGGCCGCTGCTGCAGAATCCTGCAGCAGTGCAGCCAGAGCAGCCGTGCCGGTGGTCCCGCAGGCCGAATTCAGAAAGACCCGGCGGTTGAGTGAGTCCTGCAGAGTCAGCGGATTCATGACAGTAAGGCTTTAACGGTGACGGATGTCGAAGACACGGGCTACGGAATTCTTCAGCCAAGACTCCAGCCACTGCGATAATCGCGGCGAATGAAGCGATCGGCTGCACTGGTGTTGGTCACTTTCATTTTTTCAGCATCCCATTCCAGCTTCTGCCCGGCGCGATAGGCCACGTTGCCAAGATGATTGGCTTCCGTAAGCCAGCCGGCGTATTCAAAGTTGCAGGTGGTAGGATCGCCCGTGCGGCAGGCATGCAGCCATTCTTCGTGGTGGCCCAGCGATTTGGGAATGAACGGGTCCGGACGGCGGAAGTCTTTGAACCGATCTTCCGGCAGCAGCACATGGCGACCGTAGTCTGACAGCAGCATGCCCTTATCACCCACGAACAGGACACCGCTGTCCCATGCCGGCACACTGCCATTGGCCACCGGTTCCGGTTTGTGCGACCCCTGGTACCAGAACACATCAACTTCAGGCTGCTGTGCGGAAGCCTTGTATTCGTATTTGACATGCATCGAAGCGGGGGCAATTTCCGGGTGTGCCGGGTCACCGAAGGCTTCGATGGTCGAGGGGGCTCTGAGTTTCAGAGCCCAGAAGGCCAGGTCCACCCAGTGGCTGCCGAGGTCAGACATTGTGCCGTTTCCGAAGTCCCACCAGCGGTACCATTTGGGACCGGGGAAGTAGACGGAATTGAAGGGGCGTTCAGGAGCCGGTCCGAGCCACAGATCCCAGTTCAGTCCGGCAGGGATCGGGTCCGCACCGGCTGGCCGATCCGTCACATGGACGATATCGCGGTTTCTCTGCGCATCTTCCGCCGACTGCAGTCCCCAGGCACGCCCGACCCACACGTGACACTCGGTCACTTTCCCGATGGCACCAGTCTGCACCAGTTCCACCACACGGCGATAGTTGTCGCCCGCATGAATCTGGGTGCCCATCTGCGTTGCCACATTGGCCCTCGCTGCCGCCTCACGAATCACTCGCGCTTCATACACGCTGTGAGTCAGCGGCTTTTCACAGTACACGTGCTTGCCAAGCTGCAGTGCCGGCAACGTGGCAAAGGCGTGAGTGTGTTCGCAGGTGCTGACCACCACGGCATCAAACTCCGAGGCTCGATCAAACACACGGCGAAAATCGACTTCCTGTCGAGCCTGAGTGTGAGTTTCAGCCGCTTTGCGCACCGTACTTTCGTTGACATCGCAGAGGAATGTGATGTGTTCGGAGGAAACAGACTGCAGATTACCACCACCTCGTCCACCACAGCCAATCACCGCAATTCGCAGCTTGTCGTAATATGAGGCAGCGCGAGCCGAACCCCCGACGTACAGTCCGGCGGCAGCAGCAAACCCCTGCTTCAGCAGCAGACGACGACTGGGACGAGTTTTGCGGGGCATCGGGAGATCTCCTTCCGGGGCACGGGACGATCGTTGATTCAACGGTCAGGATCAGAGCCCGGATTCTGCACAATCCGCCGCGCGGGGGGAAGCGGCAGAGACGATCGAGGCGTGGAATCGACCCGAATGGCAGCACGGGTTGCCGAATTCGCGAATCCCCCGCATTCACCGTGCCTCAGCAGAATCGGCATGGATTTGCACCACGCCCCCCGGGATGATGACCGCCTGCAGATTTCCCCGGACCCGGGCGGCTGAGGTGTTGGTCACACAGTATCCACGCAGCATTTCAGACTCTATGTACGATATTATCGGCGATATTCACGGGTGTGCGGACGAGCTCGTAGAACTGCTCGAAAAACTTGGCTACGCGCAGAATTCAGCCGTATTCCGGCACCCGGAACGCAAAATCATCTTCTGCGGTGACTTCATCGACCGCGGTCCGCAGATTCGTGACGTGCTGCAAATCTGTCGGGATATGTGCCAGCACCACGCCGCTCTGGCCGTCATGGGCAATCACGAACTGAATGCTCTGGCATACCACACCCCGGACCCCTTTCTGCCCGGCGAATTCCTCAGACGACACACTGACCACAACAACCGCCAGATTGCGCAGACACTGCAGCAATTGTCCGCTGTCGAGTTGCAGCAGGCTCTGGACTGGTTTCGCACCCTGCCAGCCTGTCTGGAACTGCCTGAGCTGCGTGTTGTGCATGCCTGCTGGGATCCGGTCGACCTGCAACTGCTGCAGTCAACCGCAGAAGAACTGGGCTGGATGAGTGATGCCTACCTGCACCAGGCGGCACGCAGCGGAACACAACTGTTTCAGTCGATCGAACGCGTGATGAAGGGGCCGGAAATGCGGTTCCCCAACGGCATTACCCTGACGGACCGCGAAGGTCTGGTACGCAAAAGAGCCAGAATCCGCTGGTTTGATCAGCCGACCGGATGCAGCTTTTCCGATTACATGTTTCCCAGCCTGCAACTGCCGGAATTTGAAGGGGCAACGGTTCCCGAAGACATCAGCCCCAGCCCTTACCCGCAGGATGCACCTCCGCTGTTCTTCGGCCACTACTGGCTGCGAGATCGTAAACCGGCACCGATTCGCCATAATCTGGCCTGTCTCGACTACAGCGTGGCTCGTGATGGCATGCTGACCGCCTATCGATTCCACGGTCACGGGCCACTGATTTCTGACCACTTCGTCACTGTTCCGCGTCGTTCCGCGTCACCCGTGTGAGTCCTGCATGAATAACAGTGCTGCGAATCAGGGTACCGTCAGGGCAGACATCGCCGTCATTGGTGGTGGCATCGTGGGGCTGGCGACAGCATGGCAACTGTCCCTGCGTGATCCGCTCAAGTCCATCGTGCTGCTCGAGAAGGAATCTTCGCTGGCCTTTCACCAGACCGGCAGAAATTCCGGTGTTCTGCATTCCGGCATCTACTACCGTCCCGGTTCCCTGCGAGCGAAGAACTGTCGTGCCGGGAAACTGGCACTGGAACACTTCTGCGACCGCTACGGAGTCGCGTGGCGAAAAACCGGTAAGGTCATCGTTGCCGTGCAGCAGTCCGAACTGCCGCAACTGCAGATCATTCTGGAACGTGGTCGGCAGAACGGAGTGCAGTGCGAACAGATCGGACCGGAACGACTGCGGGAACTGGAGCCCCATTGCGCGGGAATTCAGGCCATTCATGTTCCGGAATCAGGTATCGTGGATTATCCGGGCGTCTGCAATCGACTGGGTGAGCTGCTGACAGCTGCCGGACATCAGGTGCGACTCAACTCTCGCGTACTGGCGATCCGGCAGAATTCCGCATGTGTGCGGCTGGAATGTGCAGACGGCACCATCGAAGCTGATCAGGTCGTCAACTGTGGCGGACTGCACAGCGACCGGCTGGCTCGCCTCAGCGGTCAGCCTCTGAAAGAACGGATTGTTCCGTTCCGGGGCGAGTATTTTGAACTGATTCCCGAAGTTCACCGCTTCTGCAATTCGCTCATCTACCCGGTCCCGGACCCACGCTTCCCCTTCCTCGGAGTCCACTTTACTCGCATGATTCACGGTGGCGTCGAATGCGGCCCGAATGCCGTCTTTGCCCTCGCACGCGAAGGCTACAACTGGCTTACCATCAGTCCGCGTGATCTGTGGGAATCACTGACCTATCCGGGATTCCTCAGACTGGCCGCACGAAACTGGAAAACAGGCCTCGGAGAAATCCGACGATCCCTCTTCAAAGCGGCCTTCGTAAAAGCACTGCAGCGTCTGGTGCCGGAAATCCGAGCCGAACACCTGCACTCCTGCCCTTCCGGCGTCAGGGCACAGGCACTGGGCATGGACGGCAAACTGATTGATGACTTCCAGATTCAGCGACACGAACGCGTCGTGAATGTGTGCAATGCCCCATCACCGGCAGCCACTGCCTGCCTGAATATCGGTCGCATCGTCGCAGAACAGGTCCTGCCGGAGCTGGCAGCCAACGGCAGTGTCTTCACTGCGGAATCCTGAACACCGTCCTTCAGCGACCCTCGTTCAGCCTGCGAAACTTCTCACCGTACTTACCGGCAAGCTGCGTGTGGCGACTGCTGAGATCCACAACGCGCCCCTGAATCCACGCGTGCGTCACCTGGGAATCCGTTTCCAGCGGATCACCGGTGCTGACAAAAATCGTCGCATCGCGACCGGGTTCCAGTGATCCCAGTCGATCAGCCACTCCCAGAATCTGTGCCGGGTACAACGTCACCGACTTCAGGGCCTCGTCGCGCGGCAATCCGTACGCCGCTGCCGTGGCTGCCTGATAGGGCAGGTTTCGAGTATTCCAGGTTTCACTGCGGGCAGAACCCGAAATGCAGAAACGAATGCCAGCCTTCCGCAGACGTTCCGGCAGAGTATAGGCAGCGTCATAGTCGTCATGATCGTTCCGCGGATCACGATGCACCGCACTGACAATCACCGGCACCTGATAACGCCGCAGCAGCTCGGCACAGGATTCCGCATCGTAGCCACCAAAGATAATCACCTGCAGCTTCTGCTCAACACCAAACGCCACCGCCGCCTGTATCTCCTCCGCCTCGTCCGCAGCCACAATCAGAGGCACTTTTCCTGCCAGCACCGGCTGCATCGAAGCCAAACGAATGTCGTACCGCTGCGTTTCCGGACTGGCAGTGCGAGCTTTGGCCCATGCCCTCGCATCCGTGAACAGATTCCGCAGCTCCTGCACCTGAGATCCACCCGCTTCACCTGCACCCGGACCGCCTGCACCCGGAGGCCCGAAGAACGACGAACGAAACGCAGCCGGCCAGTTAATCACCAGCCCCGACTCACGCTGCAAAGTCATATCCACACTGGTCCAGCCATCCAGTTGCAACAACGAGGCCTTGCCGGATACGAGGCCACCTGACGGAGCACTGAGAGCCACAAGCACGCCGTTCGCACGAGTGACAGGAATCAGCTCACTGTCCGGATTGACAGCCGTCGCTGCTGTGACATTCGGATTCAGCAGACCCGTCTCACTGGTATCAATCGTGGCACGCGTGGACGACAGTTCCGTCAGCCCCAACTGCGAGTGTGACTCGATCATTCCGGGATAAACATGCCTGCCCTGCAGATCAATCACATCCGCGTTCGGCGGTGGCTGCATCCGCGGACCCATCTCAGTAATCCGGCCATTGTCAAAGACAATTGTGCCCGCTTCAATCACCGGGCCGGAAACCGTGTGCAGGACGCCGTTGACCAGCGCCACTGGCTTCTTCTGCGGAGCCCCGGGGATCTGATCAGAAGCAAAAGCCGGCTGAACTGTAAGACACACAGCCAGCAGCAACAGGCGAGCAGAAATTCCGGTCATAAAACATCCGTTTGTGCAGTTGAACCTGAGGAACCGGGAATACGAAAAAACAGGGGCGGAAAACCGCAAAACCCGCTCAGGGCGCCGCCTGCTGCTGAATTTCCAGCTGCTGTCGCTCACGCTGCTGCTGCAATGCCGCCTGATGTCGGAAATGCGCACAGTACTCGTCGAAACGCGGCCAGAGGGCCGCCGGATCGTCCGCACCCTGCGACGATTCGCGGGATTCTTCACCCGATGCCAGCACCTTCTGAATCAGCACGTTGCGACGTCGAGCTGCCTCCTGCCGCATCTGCTGGTCCTCGTCACGCGAAAAATACCGACGACCATCCACCCACGTCTGCTCGCAACGCGTGAAATTCGACAGCGGATCACCATTCCATACCACAAAGTCCGCATGCTTGCCCGACTCAATCGAACCAGTCAGGTGATCAATACGCAGCTGCTTCGCCGGATTCAATGTCACAAACTTCAATGCTTCGTCGCGAGGAATCCCGCCATACTTCACTGCCTTGGCCGCCTCCTGATTGAGATGACGAGCCAGTTCACCGTCGTCCGAATTGAACGAAACCACCACACCCTGCTGGTGCATCAGTGCACCGGCATATGGAATTGCATCGTAAACCTCGAACTTGTAGGCCCACCAGTCCGAAAATGCCGATGCCATGGCACCATGCTTCGCCAGCTCATCCGCAACCTTGTAACCCTCCAGAATGTGCTGCAGAGTCCCGATGCGGATGTTGTACTCCTTCAGAATCTCCAGCAGTGCCAGAATCTCGTCCTGCCGATAACTGTGGCAGTGAATCCAGCGCCTGCCCAGCACAACCTCCGAGATTGCTTCCTGCTCAAGATCACGACGCGGTGGCAGACCACGACGATTCTTCTGCCACGAATCATGCCGCTGCTGATAATCGCGAGCGGCCTCGAAGGCGTCCCGAAATACCTGCTCAACACCCATCCGCGTTGCCGGGTAACGGCCGCCACCCTCCGTACGATTGCTCTGCTTGACGTTCTCACCCAAAGCAAACTTAATGCCCGCCGGAGCTTCAGTGAACTTCAATCCCTCCCCGGTCATGCCCCACCGCAGCTTGACCACCTGATTCTGACCGCCAATCGGGTTGGCCGAACCATGCAGAATATTGGCCGCAGTCACACCACCTGCCAACTGACGATAAATGGTAATGTCATTGGCGTCCACAAAATCACCGACACGAACTTCGCTGGTTACCGCCTGAGTACCCTCGTTCACACCGCCATCGGTGGCAAAGTGCGAGTGGCAGTCGATGATCCCCGGCGTCACATGCATGCCACGAACGTCGACGATCTGAGCATTTGCGGGGATCGGAATGTCCCGGCCCACCGACACAATCCGACCACCATCAATCAGCAGCGTCGCGTCCTCCAGAATTCCAGCCGGACCACATGTCCAGATCGTGGCATGCACAAAGGCCACCGGCCCAGTCACGGCCGGCAGTGAAACGCGACCAAAGGATCCCAGCGGGTAATTGACTTCAAAGGAGGCCGCAGCTTTGACCGGCACTTGTGCGGCCGGCGACGCCGGCGGTTTTTCAGCCGCCGCGGTGCCCGCAGCAGCAGCAGCGTCAGCAGGAACCGCAGCCGGAGCAACAGCATCAATCCGCGAAGCCGTCGTCACGGACGACGACCCGTCAGGCCAGATCAGTGTCCCAATCGCAGCCGGACGATCACGCAGCGCAGAATCAGGTTCCGTCAACGCCAGAGAAAAACGAATGCTGCCCTCAATCCCCCAGTCCGTGCCCGGGAAGTTGGCGGACAAACGAGTATTCTCCAGACGCACCGATTTCAGCTCAACCACTTCCTTCGCTGGCCTTGCCGGTTGCCCATCCGCCGCAGGCTGCACAGCGACTGCTGCTGCGTCCGTCGGGGCCGCAGCAGACTCCGCCGGGGCAGCCGGAGCAACCGGGGCAGCCGCGTCCGCCGGCTTGTCTCCGTCCGCCGGCTTGTCGTCATAACGCCGCCCCTTGCGAGCTTCAGCAGCGGGCAGCGGACTCCGCGAAATACGACCCTTCAGTCGCCCCGCCGTGTCTGTAATCTCCAGATACAACTTCTGCGGAAATGTCCCCGACTGCGACAACGCCAGTTCGTATGTACCCGTCGACTGCCGCGCCGGCGGAGGGTCATGCTGAAACCGCTGTCCGCTGACCCACGTCTCCGTAATCTTCGTCTGGTCGCCAAACAAATCACCGTCCGTGATGACCATGCTGGCCAGCCGGCCTGGCTCCAGTGTCCCCAGCTGGTCGCCAAGACCCAGAATTTCAGCCGCATTCGATGTCAAAGCCCGCAGCGCAGAAGTACGCGACAGTCCCCGCGAAACCGCTTTCCGCAGGGACTTCAGAAAGTCAGAACTGGAAGACAATCGATTGGTCGTGAAGGCGAAACGAATGCCCGCAGCATCCACGCGAGCCGGATTTTCCGGAGCGATGTCCCAGTGCAGCAGATCTTCCAGCGTGACATTTTCAGCGGCTTCCGGAGTACTGACGGCCGGTGGACGAGGAAATGCCAGAGGCAGAATCAGCGGACGACGCAGCTGCGCGATCTCAGACAGACGTCGATACTCACGTCCACTGCCCACAATGACCAGCGACAGTCCGAATTCCGCCGCAAATTGATCAGCACGCTGCACAAACTGTTCGTTGGAAGCCGTCACAATGATTGGCATCGAACCGTCCAGCACAGGCTGCAGAGCCGCCAGCGCGTCGTTCTGTTCCGGCAGGGGCAGGGCAGGGTCCGCTGCCACCGCAGCATGAGCATCCCGGTACCATTGAGCATCCAGAATGGCCTGCCGAGCCAGGGCCACGGCACCCATCGGGCTGCCCGGATAACCCGATCCACGCGAACGACGAGACAGGGTCAGCAGCAGATGCTGAGCCACATCGCGGGACAGCAGCGTACGAGCCGCATCACCACCCGCTGTCGATAACACCGCACTGCGACCACGAACCACACCCGCATCCGGCGCTATCAGTCGAGCCACAAAGCCCTGCTTCCGCAAAGCCGCCGTGTCCTCCGGAACCGCCGGCTGATCCGCCACCGACAATTGAGGTGTCACCTGACCGTTCCAGTAGCGAGCCGTCCCGGTCAGGCGATCGCTGGATACTGCCTGCTCGTGATACGCATCAATAAAGCCCGGGTAGATGGTGCGACCCGTCAATGAAATCTGCTGCGCCTGTTCAGGAATGGACAGGCCTGCACCAACCGCGACGATCTTGCCGTCCGCAATCAGTACCACCGCGTTCTCTACCGATTTTTCCGCCGTGACCCAGACCGTGGCACCCGTCAGTGCATACATGGTCGCCGGCTGCGACTGCAGCGGTTGTCGCGGCTGAGATGTTTCGTCCCCACGCAACAAACCTGTGTGAAATCCGCAGCCGAACAGCAGCAATAATGCAGTAAAACCGAATCTCATCCCGTCCCCCGAAGGCTGATCAGCGGCAAATTCCGGCACGAATATCGCAGACAGAAAAAAACTGCCCAAACCCTTCACCCTACCTGCTCTCCAGCCTCTCAGGCATGCAGAAACAGTGCTTTCCCTGAAGAATCATTGAAAAAATGGTTGGAAAATTCAGCCTGCAGCGACCGAGACTACACTTCTCTCGATACCTGTTCATACGTACCCATCACGCATTTTTCACGTGCATCTGCCGTCCGCACATGGTAATCTTTCAGTCCTGCCCGTCGTGATACCCGCCTTTTGATCTCCGCCCGGAAACTCCTGATGCGTGGACTTCTGCATGGTCTGTTCGTCCTGCTGATGCTCACCGAAACCCGGCCGGTCGCTGCTGCCGACGAATCTGCGCAGATCGCCACCGCCGACCAGTTCGCGTTCTTCGAGGCAAAGATCCGGCCGGTGCTGGTCAAACACTGTTACCAGTGCCATTCGTCTGAATCGAAAATCGTGCAGGGCGGTCTGCGGCTGGATTCACGGGCCGGCCTGACTCGTGGTGGCGACTCGGGACCGGCTGTTTCCCCGGCCACCGCAGACAGCAGCCTGTTGCTGCAGGCCCTGCGTTACGACGGGCTGCAGATGCCGCCGGCAGGACGCTTGCCCGACTCTGTGATTCAGGACTTCCAGACATGGCTCAGCATGGGAGCCCCTGATCCGCGTACGGAATCCTCCCCGGCCCCTGCAGCACCCGCTGACCCGGAAGCCGGTCGCAACCACTGGGCCTTTCAGGTGCCCCGCGAATCGCCGATCCCGGCAACCACCACCCCGGTGACCTCCAGGCTGGATGCCTTGATCCTCGCGAAACTGCAGGAACAGCAACTGTCGCCCGCTCAACCCGCAGATGCTCGGACGCTCGTGCGGCGTCTGTCACTGGATCTCACAGGCCTGCCGCCCACAGCGCAGCAGGTGGAATCCTTTGTCCGTGATCCTTCTGAAGCTGCGTGGCGGCAGTTGGTTGACCAGTTGCTGGCATCTCCGGCATACGGAGAACGCTGGGCTCGATTGTGGCTGGATGTCGCGCGCTACGCTGAGGATCAGGCACACATTGTCGGCGAAGACAAATCGCTCACGTATCCAAATGCCTGGCAGTACCGCGACTGGGTTATTCAGGCGCTCAATCAGGATCTCAGTTATGCTCAGTTCATCCGACTGCAGCTGGCAGCAGACCTGCTGGAAGGCCCGGAATCGCCGAATCTGGCAGCCCTCGGTTTCATCGGACTCGGTCCCAAATACTACGACCGTGGTCAACTGTTTGTGATGGCCGAAGAGTGGGAAGATCGTGTCGACGTGGTGGGGCGGGGCCTGCTGGGTCTGACTGTCGCCTGTGCTCGCTGTCACGACCACAAGTACGATCCGATTCGTACGGCCGACTACTACGGACTTGCAGGCATCTTCGCCAGTACTCGCATGTTCAACCGTTCGCTGACGGATAAAGCGGCCACGGACGATGCGAAGCCGGAAGATTCAATGCATATTGTCCGCGAGGGAACTCCGACGGACCTCCACGTGTTCGTGCGTGGAGATGTCGACAACAAGGGCCCGCTGGCTCCACGAAGATTCCTGCCCATTCTGACTCAGAACCCGCAGAACTTCACTGAAGGCAGCGGACGGAAGCAACTGGCTGAAGCGATCGTCGATCCGGGAAATCCGGTGACAGCGCGAGTGATTGTGAATCGGATCTGGGCAGCGTACTTCGGACGTGGTCTGGTCGGAACACTCAGCAACTTCGGCCTGCTGGGTGACCGCCCCACCCACCCCGAACTGCTCGATGATCTGGCTGTCCGATTCCAGCAGCACGGCTGGTCGCTGAAGTGGCTGCATCGCGAGATTGTGCTGTCCGGCACCTATCGTCAAAACAGTCAGGCCACGGCGGAAGTGCTCACCCGGGATCCGGACAACATCTGGCTGGCACGAATGCCGCGACGACGCCTCGGTGCGGAAGGCTGGCGGGATTCACTGCTGGCCGTGACCGGACGACTGGAGGCCAGCACAACCGGTGGCCCGTCAATCGACCCATCCGACCCCACTCAGACCCGTCGCACCGTCTACAGTCGCATCAGCCGACTGGACCTCAATCGGTACCTCGTGCTGTATGACTTTCCGGATCCGAACGTGACGGCGGAAAAGCGTTCCGAAACAATTACTCCGCTGCAGAAACTGTTCGTGCTGAACAGCCAGTTTATGCTGGCGCAGGCCGAGGCTCTGGAATTGCGACTGCTGCAGGCTGTTCCCGGTGAAGAGGCGGCAGTTGCAGCCCGGCGGATCGACTGGGCATGGCGAAATCTGTTCGGACGACAGCCCACTGCTGACGAAATGCGGCTGTCAGAGGACTTTTTGCAGCAGGCTGAACCCGGCAGTCGCTGGCGGCAGTTCGCGCACGTGCTGCTGGCGTCGAATGAACTGCAGTATGTGGACTGAACATCAATACGGACTGAAACCATGAACCATTCAGTGACAACCGCTGCCACAAACCGCCGCCGCTGGCTGCAGACGGCCAGTCTGGGATTCGGCGTCGTGGGACTGGCCGGGTTGTATCAGCAGTTGCAGGCTGCCGAGCTGTCGCCACAGCAGCGATTGATGCAGCCGCATTTTGTGCCCCGCGCGAAACGCGTGATTCTGCTGTTCATGAATGGTGGCCCCAGCCATGTGGACACCTTCGACCCCAAACCCGCACTCGCCAGACATGCCGGAGAAAAACCCTCCGAAAAGGAGACTCGCCGAGCCAAAGCCGGATACATGCCGTCACCCTTTCGCTTTCGTCCACACGGGTCCTCCGCTGTGGTAATGAGCGAACTGTTCCCGCACCTGTCGCAGTGTGCAGACGACCTGTGTGTGATCCGGTCTATGCACACGGATGTGCCGAACCATGAACCAGGTCTGATCATCATGCATTCCGGCGTGCAACAGCCCACGCGACCCAGTATCGGATCCTGGGTGACCTATGGACTGGGAACGGAAAACCAGAATCTGCCAGGCTACGTGGTGCTGGGACCGCGACGGCCGGTCGTCGGACCGCACCTGTGGTCCAACTCATTCCTGCCAGGTGCGTATCAGGGAATGGCCGTCAATACTCAGGATATGCAGGTGGATCGGCTGGTAACCAATCTGAAGCATCCGACGCTGGGTCGTGCGGATCAGCGGCGGCAACTGGATCTGCTGGCCGGACTGAACCGACTGCACGCAGATCAGCGGCAGCAGGATGCCGCCCTCGAAGCTCAGATTCAGGCAATGGAAGTGGCCTTCTCAATGCAGTTGGAAGCATCTGAAGCCTTCGACATCTCACAGGAAACCCAGGCCACTCGGGACCTGTACGGTGACACACTGTTCGGTCGGCAGTGTCTGCTGGCACGGCGACTGTCCGAACGCGGCGTCAGATTCATCACGTCGTACTACCTGACTCCCGGTGGCAATCAACCCTGGGATACTCACACAAACAACGACGACGGGCATCGGAAACTGTGTGCTGACAGTGATCGGGCAACCGCCGCACTGCTGACCGATCTGAAACAGCGCGGCCTGCTCGAAGACACGCTGGTGATCTGGACGGGAGAATTCGGACGGACACCCTACGCACAGCCAAACGACAAGGGCAAACAGGGACGCGATCATCATCATTCAGCATTCACCACTGTCCTCGCCGGTGGCGGTGTGAAAGGCGGATTGATGTATGGTGCCAGCGACGAACTGGGGATGTTCGCAGTGGAAAATCGAGTGCACGTGCATGATCTGCACGCCACGGTGCTGCACCTGCTGGGGATTGACCATGAACAACTGACCTATCGCTACAGCGGGCGTGATTTTCGACTCACGGATGTGCACGGTCAGATCGTGCAGGGAATCCTGGCATAACCCAGGTTTCGAACAGCGTTCCGCCCCCCAACCCCGTTTTCGCAGGATCCTGCCCGGTCCAGAACCGATACCATCGAACGCCTGCACACAGCCCGAAGACTCACGGCCCCCCCTGCACAGACTTCCTCAGTTTGCCGATCGGAACTCATAACCCTGCAGGGCCGCTTCAGTGAACTGCACACTGTAGCCCGGAGCCGCCGGGGGCATGTATCGGCCGTTTCGCATGATCACCGGATCACACACATGCTCGTGCAGATGATCCGAATACTCCGTCACACGTCCCTCATACGTGCCCGTCACACACACATAGTCAATTATGCTGGCATGCTGCACATACTCGCACAATCCCACTCCGCCAGCATGCGGACACACCGGAATCTGAAAACGCGCCGCCAGCAGCATCACCGCCAGCACCTCGTTCACCCCACCCAGACGACAACAGTCCAGTTGACACACCTGCAGTCCGCCCGACTGCATGAACTGCTTGAACATCACACGGTTGTGACACATCTCTCCCGTTGCCACCCGAATCGGAGCAATCGCCCGCGCAATCGCCTGATGGCCCAGAATGTCGTCCGGTGATGTCGGCTCCTCAACAAACCACGGACGAAACGGAGCCAGTTGCCGAATCCACTCAATCGCCTGCGGGACATCCCACACCTGATTCGCATCGATCATCATATAGGCGTCATCACCCATCTCTTCCCGCAGCACTCGACAGCGACGCAGGTCGTCCTGCAGATCGCGACCCACCTTGATCTTGAAATGCTTCCAGCCACGCGCCTTCAGGTCCGCACACTTCTGCCGCAACGCCTCATCCGAATACCCCAGCCAGCCAGCCGACGTCGTGTAACTGGGATATCCCTCCGACTGCAGTCGCTCAATCCGCTCCTCACGACCACGCGACATCGGCTGCAACAGCTCCACGGCCTGACCCGGAGTCAGTGCGTCCGTCAGATAACGAAAATCAATGCACGCCGCAAACTGCTCCGGCGACATCTCACAAACCACCTGCCAGACAGGCTTCTGCTGCTCGCGACTCCACAAATCCCACACCGCATTGATCAATGCCGCCGCCGCCAGATGAATGACTCCCTTCTCCGGACCCACCCAGCGTAACTGACTGTCACCAGTCAATCGACGATACAAAGTCACAGGCTCACGCATCAAACCCGCTACCGACTGACCCACCAGCAGCTTCGCCAATGCTCGTATCGCAGCCACACACAATTCATTGCCGCGACCAATCGTGAACGTCATTCCATATCCGAACAAATGTTCAGAGCTCGTCTTCAGCACCACATACGCGGCCGAATAGTCCGGGTCCGGATTCATCGCATCTGATCCGTCCAGCTGCTGCGACGTCGGAAACCGAATATCAAACGTTTCGAAACCCGTAATGGTGACAGCCATGAGCAGAAGATCTTCCGAGAAATCAGACCCAAAAAACACAGTCCTCGCGTGGCCCGCGCAGCCTGCGACTGTAGCGGCAACAGTGCTGCTGCTGCAAGTGCCCGATTTTCCGCAACCGGGCAGGGGACTCGCCACCGCCACCATTCCCTCCCTGTTGACATCCGCGCCCCCGCACCGTAGGCTGTTCGCTGACAGGTTCCACAAAACCCTGTGCCTGTAGGACTTACCCAGGAGTCACTGATTTGTTTTCCATGCGGTGGGCGTTGCTGCTGGCCATTTGCTGTCTGCCCCTGGCAGGCGCTCTGGCGGACGAACGGCAGCCGGCAGATCCGGCTGAACTTTTTCGCAGCCGGATTGCCCCTTTGCTGCAGCAGTCCTGCCTCAAATGCCACTCCGGCGACAAACCCGAAGGTGGCCTGAATTTATCCACTCAGGCCCACCTGCTCCGTGGCGGGGACTCGGGTCCTGCCATCAACACCGCCAACGTGGCCGCCAGCCTGCTGCTGCAGGCAGTCCGCTACGAAGGTCCACAGATGCCGCCCACCGGACGACTGCCGGCTCGGCAGATCGAAGCACTTCAGCAGTGGATCGCCACCGGACTGGAATGGCCGGCGGATCTGGCACAGCTTCAGACCGCACCCGTGCGGAAGGCTCCGGAAGTCAACGACGAAACCAGACAGCACTGGTCCTTCCAGCCCATCCGCAGGCCCGCTGTCCCCGCTGCCGCTCCGTGGGGCCACAACGAGATCGATGCGTTCATTGCCGCCGGCCTGCAGGCCCGGGGTCTGGATCCCAATCCTCCCGCGGACCCGAAACAGCTCGCCCGCCGCGCTGCCTACAATGTCACCGGCCTGCCTCCCCAGCCACAGCAGATCGAATCATTCGTCGCCAGCCCCACCCAGGAAAACTGGTCCGCACTCGTCGAACAGCTCCTGCAGTCCCCGCACTACGGTGAACACTGGGCCAGACACTGGCTGGATCTGGTTCGTTATGCCGAAACCAACAGCTACGAACGCGACGGAGCCAAGCCGTTTGTCTGGCGGTACCGCGACTACGTCATCAATGCCTTCAATCGCGACCTGCCGTGGGACAGATTTCTGACCGAACAACTGGCCGGTGACGAGCTGCCTGATCGCAGCCCCGATTCCCTCATCGCCACCGGCTACTACCGACTGGGACGCTGGGATGACGAACCCGCGGACCCGGAACTCGCCTTCTACGATGACATGGACGACATCATCACCACCACCGGCCAGACCATGCTGGGACTGTCCATCAACTGTGCCCGCTGTCACGACCACAAAATCGACCCGCTGCCACAGCGGGACTACTACCGCCTGCTGGCCTTTTTCCGCGGCGTCAGGCGGTACGGAGTGCGTTCCGAACAGTCCGTTCGTGAAGCGTCGCTGACGGAAATTGACCGTCCCGAAGAATCCAGCCTGTATACGGCTGCGGTGCAGCGTTACGAAAATGACCTGCGAACTGTCGAACAGGACCTGCAGAAGATTGAAAAACAGGTGCAGTCAGACTTCAGCGGTGTCGAGCGGGACGATTTTCAGTACGAAATGAATCGCGTTGCCATTGTCGAAAAACGCCGCGGTCGACTGCTGTCGGATAAGGATGTGGAACGCTACAAACAGTTGACCAACCGCAAAAAACAACTGTCAGAGAATCGCCCCCGTGGCATTGCTCAGGCCCTCTGCGTCAGGGAAACCCCGGGCAGCCTGCCACCGGTGTTTGTGCTGCAGCGCGGCAACCCCGGCTCGCCCGCCGAACAGGTCCAGCCGGGCTTCCCCGAAGTCCTGTCACCGCCGGAACCACAACTGCTCCCCTCGCACAACCCCGAAACCAGCGGACGACGCCTCGCACTGGCTCGCTGGATCGCCAGCCCCGCCAATCCACTCACAGCACGCGTCATCGTCAATCGCATCTGGCAGTACCATTTCGGCCGCGGAATTGTGCGGACCTCCAGTGACTTCGGTCTACACGGGCAGCCACCGACGCATCCTGAACTGCTGGACTGGCTGGCCTCCGAATTCATCGCTCGCGGCTGGTCCGTCCGGGAAATGCACCGCCTGATCATGAATTCCGCCGTCTACCGGTTCAGCTCAGCCGGCAACACAGCGGCTCTGGCAAAAGATCCGCTGAACGACGCCTTCTGGCGGTTCGATATGCGGCGACTGTCAGCCGAAGAAATTCGCGACTCCGTGCTGGCTGCCAGCGGTGCACTGAACCTGCAGAAGATGTTCGGGCCCTCGATCTACACCGAGATTCCGGACGAAGTGAAAGCCGGACAGTCACGGCCTGGTTCAGGCTGGGGCAGATCATCCCCGGAAGATGAATTCCGCCGCAGCATCTACATTCACGTCAAACGCTCGCTTAAGGATCCGCTGCTGGAAAACTTTGATGCGGCAGACACCGATCAGACCTGCCCGGTGCGTTTTGTCACAACACAGCCCAGCCAGGCACTGGGGCTGCTGAACAGCACCTTCAGCCAGCAGCAGGCGACTCGTTTTGCCGAACGGCTGAACGAAATGAATCTGCCATCCGACAACGCGTGGCTGCAGGCAGCCTTCAACTGTCTGCTGCAGCGTGACGCTGCGGATTCCGAACTGCAACTGCTGTCGGATCTGCTGCAGCAGCTGCAGACACACGATCGACTGTCCTCGCTGCAGGCACGCCGAGCCGTCTGCCTCGCTCTGCTGAATCTCAATGAATTCCTGTATCTCGACTGACAGGCCACGGCACGTATGAATGAGCAGGAATTTCAGCAGCTGCGGTCCGCCGAGATGCTGCGTCTGGAACAGGAAGAGGCCCGGGCGGAAAACGCCAACTGGCGGCGCTGGGGCACATACCTTTCGGAAAGACAGTGGGGCACCGTCCGGGAAGATTATTCGGAAGATGGCAGCCCATGGACCTATTTCACGCACGATGATGCACGTCGCCGCGCCTATCGCTGGGGCGAGGACGGACTGCTGGGATTCTGCGACCGCCAGTGCCGACTCTGCTTCGCTGTCGCGCTCTGGAATACCCGCGACCCGATTCTGAAGGAACGTCTGTTCGGACTCAACGGACTGGAAGGCAATCACGGAGAAGACGTCAAGGAAGAGTACTACTACCTCGACGCCACACCCACATACTCCTACGCCAAAGGGCTCTACAAATACCCGTCCACCGAATATCCCTACGCAAAGCTGGTGCGTGAGAATCAGCATCGCAGCCGGCAGCTGGCAGAACTCGAACTGGTCGATACCGGCGCTTTCGACCGCAATCGCTACTTCGATGTGCAGATCGAATACGCCAAAGCCGAACCCGACGATATGCTGATCCGCATTCGCGTCACCAACCATGGCCCGACGGTGGCCCCCATTCATGTGCTGCCCACACTCTGGTTCCGCAACACGTGGTCATGGGGCTGCACACACGAAGGCTGCTGGACAAAACCCAGGATTTCACTGAACGCAGACGGCTGGCTCGACGCACACCACCAGACGCTGGGACACTTCCGTTTTGCAGCCGATTCGGCACCCGATGGTCGTGCACCGCAATGGCTGTTCACCGAAAATGAGTCGCACCCGGATTACCTGCCACCCGATGCTCCGGCCGGCACGTACAGCAAGGACGCATTCCATCGCTGTGTCGTGGATGGCCACGCTGATGCCGTCAACCGTGAGGGCTTCGGAACAAAGGCAGCAGCACACTATCGACTGATGCTGCGTTCCGGAGAATCCGCCGTGCTGCAGCTGCGACTGTGGGCCGCTGATCAGACACCCGCCGAAGTCTTCGGCAGCGCATTCGATCGCATGCTGCAGCTGCGAAATTCCGAAGCCGACCACTACTACGCCGGAAAAATTCCCACAGGAATTCCCGACCACCTGAAACCCGTCATGCGACAGTGTTACGCAGGACTGCTGTGGACCCGACAGTACTACAACTTTATCGTCGAGGACTGGCTTCAGGGAGATCCAAACTTTCCCCCAGTGCCCGCCTCACGCCGCGAAATCCGCAACAGCGACTGGCCGCATCTGTTCAACCGCGACATCATTTCCATGCCGGACAAATGGGAATATCCCTGGTATGCCGCGTGGGATCTGGCCTTCCACATGGTTCCCATGGCGGAAGTGGACAGCCGTTTCGCCCGCGATCAGCTGCTGCTGTTTCTGCGCGAATGGTACATGCATCCCAATGGCCAGCTGCCCGCCTACGAATGGAATTTCAGTGATGTGAATCCCCCGGTGCACGCATGGGCCTGCTGGCGAGTCTACAAGAATTCCGGACCGCCCGGGGCTCGTGATCGAGCCTTCCTCGCTCGCACATTCCAGAAACTGCTGCTCAATTTCACCTGGTGGGTCAACCGCAAGGACCTCCTCGGAAAACACGTCTTCAGTGGCGGCTTTCTGGGACTGGACAACATCGGCGTCTTCGATCGCTCAAAACCCCTGCCCACCGGCGGACACCTGCATCAGGCAGACGCCACGGCATGGATGGCCTTCTACTGCGCTCGCATGCTCACCATGGCACTCGAACTGTCCGGAGACAGTCCGGCCTACGCTGATATGGCCTCCAAATTCTTCGAACACTACATCGAAATTGCCGACGCCATGAACTCCATGAGCGGCGTCGGACTGTGGGACGAACAGGATGGCTTCTACTACGATCATCTGTACAACAACGGACAGCATATTCCCCTGCGAGTCCGCTCGATGGTCGGGATCATCCCGCTGTTCAGCTCCGTCATGCTCAGCGATGTTGTTCTGGCCAGACTGCCCGGCTTCCGACGCCGCATGGAATGGTTCCTCGAAAATCGGTCGGAACGAGTACAGAACATCACATTCCTGCAGGTCGCAAAGGAAGCCGATGCCACCCGACCCGCCCGCGGACTGCGACTGCTGGCAATACCCTCACGCGATCGCATGCGCCGCATCCTGCAGTATGTGCTGGACGAAAACGAATTCCTCTCACCACATGGCATCCGCTCCCTCTCACGAGTCCATCTCGACCAGCCATTCGTGTTCAACGTCAATGGTCAGGAACATCGCGTCAATTATGTCCCCGGAGATTCCGATTCATCGATGTTCGGCGGGAACAGCAACTGGCGCGGACCCATCTGGTTTCCACTCAATTACCTGCTGATTGAGTCCCTGGAACGCTATGACGAGTTCTACGGAGCAGACTTCAAAGTCGAATGCCCCACCGGTTCCGGTGTCCTGATGACCCTCGGAGAAGTCGCAGAAGAACTCATGCGGCGCCAGATCAGCCTGTTCATGCCCGGACCGGACGGACATCGCCCATGCTACGGCCGTGACGAACGCTACCGCGATGACCCCAGCTGGAACGAATTGAATCTGTTCCATGAATACTTCGATGGCGAAACCGGTCGCGGACTGGGGGCCAGTCACCAGACCGGCTGGACGGCGCTCGTCACACGACTCATCCGCAAACTGCACCGTCGCGGAAAACTCAACCGCGATGCACAGACCGGAACCATGCCAAATCCGTGAATTCTCTGCGAAGATACTGGCCCACCGCTCACGCACCGCGGACAATTGACTCAGCTCAGCTTCACCGGCCCTCACTCCGCCTGACCCGACACCAGACTCAGGAAACCATCGATGTCAGAACCTGAACTGCCGCCCAACCAATGGCCACCACTCGGACTGCCCAACGGCAGCGTCCGTGCACTGCTGACCCTGATGGTCGTCGGTGTTGTCATCCAGGCCGTCATCCGCGGACAGGAACTCGACATCATCTGGACTGAAAGTCTGATGATCACACTGGCCTACTACTACACATCCCGACGATTTGTTTCGCTGCCGTCCGAAATCATCCAGCGACTGCAGCAGGAAGGCGTTCTGGATGCCGATCAGCACCCGCTGTTCCTGCCCAGACACAGCATTCGCTTCATTCTGCTGGCGGCTTTCGCAGGGCTGGGCGTCTGGCTGTACCGTGAAAATCGGCTGCAGGAACCCCGCGCCCTCTCACTGCTGCTGATTGTGGCTTCCTTTATCGTCGGCTCAATCGTTCGCAGCATCAAGGGGTTTCTGTTTCGTCGCCCGCCTCAGACAAACCTGCCCGCTCGCTGGGGCGACCTGAAAGCGATTGTCATTCTGGGCACCGTAGGCACCGCTGTCGCATTCAAAGTCCTGCGCAACGTGGATCCGCTGCCAGCCGAATACGACCGCGTTGCTCTCGCCATGATGCTGTACTACTTCGGCTCGCGATAACACCCCGCTCAGATCACTGAGACAGACTGTCCTCTGCCACAGCAGCCCGAAAATCCGCCATGGCATGAAAGTACAACTGCAGCGCATCCACGTTCTTCTCGGCCGACTCAACCGCATACTGCTCCCGCAGTGCCACCTTCAGCATATCCGACAGACCCGCTTCCTCATTCTGACGCTCCCGTTCCGCCAGATCCTCAGCCAGCGTCATCGCTTCCGCAGTCTCCTGCACCTGCTCACGAGCTGACACCAGTGCCGCATGCGCCACCTGCACATCCACCGTGATCTTGTCCACAGTCAACCGCCGCTTCGCCGTCAGCTGCGACAGCTTGGCCTGCGTCTCCGACATCTTGCCTCGCGCCTTCCGCCGCTCCACCGGAACGTCCAGCAGCAATGACGCTTCCGCCTCCAGATCGGACTTGTCACCCTTCTTACTGGCCGGAGCCCCCACGTCCTGAGAACCCCACAGCACCGCATTCAGTTCCGGCTGCATGTAATTGGATGCATTCGAATAGTCAATCTGCACCTGTCGCCGAACCAGATCCAGCAGCTTCAACTCAGGCCTCCGCTCCAGAGCCGACTCCACTCCAGCATTCAGATCCTGAATCGGCCCGTCAGTCAAAACCGGAAACCGCGGCAACTGAGACTCAGCCGGCACGACCGGACGACCCGCAGCATCACGCAGATAAATTGACAGCTTCGCGGCAGTCTGCTGCAGCTTGCGGCGAGTATCAGCGACCTTCGCCTGGCGAATCGCCACCAGTCGCAGGTTGTCTGTCAGTTCCGGTGGATCTGTAAAACCGGCGTCCACCTGACTGCGCACCCGCTCCGTGCGTTCCTCCGCCAGCTTCAGAATCTGAGTCGCGATGCGATGATACTCACCGGCGGCCACCCAGTCCCACCACGCATAAGATCCCGAACGAACAAAGTCGATCAGTTGCGCCTGAATGTCAGGCTCCGCCAGTTGCCGCTCCAGACCCGCCTTCCACAACTCCGCGCGACGGTCATCAATCGTTCGATTGCGAGCCAGTGGCAATTGAATGCCAGCCTTGAACTCACCACCGTCATCCGTCACACGCTCCTGATACCACGGCTGCATCTCGCCGCGACCAATTCGATAACCGCCAAATACCTCCCCACCCCAGTAAGTCGGCTTCACGACACCCACACTCTGCCGATACGTTTCGTAAAATCCAATTGGTCCGTTTTCGCTGGCACCCTTCAACTTCGTATCAAAAGCGCCCAGGGCACCCGTCTGCTGGCCCGCTGCAATATTGCGACTCAGCAGCGCAGCCTGCAGCAGCGGATAAGATCGGTACACGGAGTCGATCACCTGCTGCAAAGACAGTTGCGATGCCGGTACTGCCTCAACAGCCGCCGGCACTGCCTCAACAGCACGAGGTGCCTCGGCGACCTCCGGCACGGCCTCGGCAGCCGCCGGCTCCGGCAACTCTTTGGACGCCACCGGCACGCCACTGTCCACGGACTCAGCAGGAGCTGCCTCGGCAACACCCGCTGCAAACCCAGCCAGAGCAATCTCGGAGGTCGGCTGCTTCGACGGGCTGTCGGACGGTAACTGCTCAGCCAAACCAGCAGGCGGTTCGAAGTCTGCCCCACCCTTGTCCGCCGACACTCGGGCGGCCTGCTGGCTCCCGGAACCTGGCAGCCGCTCCAGCATCCGTTTTCGATTCTTCTGAGCCGTGGGGATCTCGGGCACGTAGGCAGGGATCTCAGCCTCGCCGGTATTCCGGACGAAGACCCGCCGGCCCTTGCAACCACTGGCCATGACACACAGCAGCAGGCTCCAGACCACAATCGATTGACTGAGTGATGAACGCATGTTGCAGTGACCGTTGCAGCGGACGAAAAATGGGGCCGACCACGTTCGCTATCGGCCAAAAACTTGCCTCTCCCACAGAATCCTCAACATCCACAGCTCCCGGCGAATCGCCATTTCACTCACACCGCGTAAAATCAACACAACCGTTAAAAACTACCCAGCCTGCACCGCATGGACATCCGATCAGAAAATCTTCAAATCCGGGCCATTCCGGACTGGTTCGCTGGAACAGCGAGTGGAAAGTCTTCCGGGTTGCCGCCGCGGAGATTCCGACACGACACCAGAATTCTGGGTTTTGACGGTTCTTTCGCAGACTTCCTGCATTCCTGACAGGAATAGACTTGCCAGCGGCGGGATTTGTTGGCGAAACTTGTCGATACCAGAGTAAATACTGCGGGCTGCGCTCGGCAGCGTTGAACGATGCGGATTGGTGACGGAAGGTGATTGGCCATGCTGCGTGCTCGTATATTGAACTTGCTCACTTTTGCCATCCTCGCCCTCGCAGGTTCCGGCGTCAGTGCTCAGGGCCTGATTTTCCACCTTCCCGACGACGGAAAGATGGTCGAGTACGAGGGTACTCTGACGCAGGGCACTTCGGCGGATGACGAATCACCGCTCACCTGGACCTGCCAGCTGACCATCAAATCTGTGGGCAAGGAGGACGCCCCGTTTCAGGGCGAAAATCAGCCGTGTCGCTGGCTGGAAATTAAAGTCCTGACCGGAAACTCCGGCGCCGCTGGCCTCGATCCCGGCCCTGTGGGTTCGCGGATCTACCTCGTCCTCGTCCCTGAAAGTAAAATCATCGACCAGCCTGTGGACAAGACCGGTATTCCCAACGACATGCTGCCGATTGTGAAGGGCTATCGGCGTCTGGGTGAAGAAGGTGTGGAACCGATCAAGACGACATCACTGCGATTTTTCCCGACAATTTCGCTGCTGACCACCTATCCGGATCCCGAACTCATTGCCTCCAATGAAGTTCCGGAGACGATTCTGCAGGGTGGCAACGCGGGAATTACTGCCGCACACTGGCGCGGAAAAACGGTGATGGAAAGTCCCAAGATTCGTTCCACGAACGAGGCTGATTACTGGGTTTCGCAGGACATTCCGTTTGGTCTGGCACGGTGGGTGGTGACAGTCACCACTGAAGAAAAGGATCTTGCGGCGGCTCGCAGCGACTTCCGTGTGGCGGTCGTGAAAAAGCTGGACATGAAGCTGAAAAACAAAGATGGTGTTGCGGAACGCGAACTGCAGATCCCTTAGGATCATCGCAGCGGAACGGCACGATTCGTCGCTCCACCGCCCTTTTCATACTCGAAGCTTGTTTTTCGCTCACCCCACCTGTAAGATGGTGGCTTGATTTCCACCGCATTTTTCAGCGATGACTGCAGCGGTTTTCCCGCTGCTTCGCTGCAGTGAAGTGTCTCTGCGTTGGGCACAGGCATCCCCCCGGGCGATCACCGAATTCCTGTGTTGTTTTCTTAATCGCTGGCAACTTTTTTAGCAAAATGCCCGCATTTTCTGCGGGCTGGATTCTGCTTCCGTGTTTGAGTCAATCACACAAAGTCTGGGCAAGGCGTTCAGTGCTTTCCGGGGTGCCGGAAAGATCACCGAGGGCAATATTCGCGAAGGCATGCAGCAGGTTCGGCAGGCACTGCTGGAATCGGACGTCGCCTACGATGTCGCTACGGATTTCATCAATTCCGTCACCCAGAAAGCGATTGGTGAAGAGGTTCTCAAATCGCTGCGTCCCGAGCAGCAGATTGTCGGGATTGTCCATCAGGAACTGATCGACCTGATGGGGCCGGTCAGTCATTCGCTGGCCGTCCGCCGCGAGGGCACCAGTGTCATTATGATGTGCGGCCTGCAGGGCTCAGGCAAAACCACCACCTGCGGCAAACTGGCTACACGACTCAAAGAACAGGGGCTTTCCCCGTTTCTGGTGGCTGCGGACCTGCAGCGCCCCGCAGCCATCGAACAGCTCAGGATCATCGGGGCTCAGGTCGGCTGTCCGGTCTATTCAGAAGATCCACAGAACAGCAACCCTGTACAGGTTTGCCGCAACGGTGTCGCGGCCGCCAAACGCAGTGGTGCCAATGTCGTCATCCTGGACACGGCCGGCCGTCTGCACGTCGATGATGGCCTGATGCAGGAACTGCAGCAGATCGACACACAGGTCGCCCCTGACCAGGCACTGCTG
>CAITYU010000082.1 GCA_903896675.1 uncultured Planctomycetaceae bacterium | reverse complement strand
GTCTTCAAAAGAGTCACAGCCACGCAACTGACTCATGATGTCAATCCGCAGTCCGGTGACATCCGGATGCTGGCAGCGGAAATGAATTGCGTGCCCACGTTGCAGATACTCCGCCCTGAATTCAGGCACTGCGATGCAGTCCGCCTGTAAAGCTGCCAGAGCGGATTGCAGGTTCCCCAGGTTTTCATCATCGGCCAGAATCACCAGATCACAATCCCGACTAAATTCCGCTGCGCCGTACAACACGCAGGCCTGACCGCCGATAAGCAGGTGGCGTACCGTGTGGCATGACATGGTCGAAAGGACTTTGAGAATCGGGTTCGGGATCAAGCGAGCCTCCGGCTTCAAGGTAGAATCGCCACAGCTTCATCGACTCACGCATCCGTTCGATCGGTGTCAGGCGATACCATTCCAGCCACGAATCCGCCGAGAGTTGTGCCTCGTGCAATCGAGTAAGCTGATGCTGGTTGGGCATGGGGCACCACGGATAAAGTCATCACGAATTGGCTGCTGTGTCTCCGGGGCGGAGTTTCAGGATCGTAGTCGTACGGGCCTGATCGCGAAAGCGTGGCCATTTCCGGCAGAAACCCAATTCGGCCTGGAAACTGGCCACGTCGCCCTGCCCCCCCCTCCTCGGGCGTGCGAACCTCCCGCTGATCCGTTACCTCGCCCTCCCAGGGGGAACCAACGAGGACCAGTTCGGTGCCCCCAACTTCAGGACAACACCCGTTGGCCTCCACCAACGGCTCGCCTTTGGAGGCCTCTACAAGTAGTGCCTTTCGTGGTTAACATGCTTGTTCAAACCGCGCACTTCATTTTACGTTGAGTCAAAAACGATCCCGCGGCCGGAAGTCTGAGCTCGGTTCCGTGGCGGGCGAGGCATCCACGCGACGGAGAGGTCGGTAGGGGTGGGGCCTCAATCAGCATGCCCGAGCAGCCTGCGTGCAGCCGATCAGGTTGTGCCCTCGGGCCAAACACCTGACTTGATCGGCCGTCAGAGTTTTTTGCCAGCCCCCCCGGTGTGTTTACGCGAGGTTCATCGCTGGCTGGCAGCATTACGGCAGCGGAGACGCAATGGGAATTCCGGGGTTTGCAGGGCAGAAGTTACTGCTGGCGAAGCGAAATGGCTGCTGAAATCGGGATTGAAGTGAGGTTTGACTGTGTTGGCGAGGCCCATAGTGTTGGTGCAGAGGCCGTGGAGACCTGCGTTACGGCCGATGGGGACTCAGCCTGGTGGCATGAAACGTAGTGATTATGGGTGTGAGGAACCTGCTGTTTCCAACCGGGGCCGGGGCGGGAATGACGCGCGGAAAAGAAGTCGGTTGGGGGTGTGAGGGGACTTCCTCCGGCTGCAAAACGCAGTGTGTCTGGGGTGGAGGGGTGCGTCAGTTGCCCGGGCTGAAGCTCAGGCTACGGCTGAGGGAGGAGGGACTGGAACGAACAGCGAACGTGGCAGCCTGCTGGCTGCCAGTTTCGCTGTGGCTGATTTTCGGCCGGTGGCCGAAAATGGAGGCGGGGGGGAGAGGGGGGACACCATAAAACTATTTCGAACCGGTGTTGGTGGATTTGAGGACTCGGCAGGTTCAGTGGCTTGATCACTGGTTACTCTGGCGTAGTCTTCCTGTGGAAGATGCGGAAATGGCTCGCTGGCTGCGAGCTGGGGTTGCATTCTTTTCAGTCAGGCTGATTCTGCGATGTCATGTGTGTGAACCGGCGTTTCAGCGATCAGCTCGTGTATGGCGAAATGGGTAGCTCGTCGCGATCGCGGTGATGATTTGGTGCAGGCGGAAGTCGGAATCACGAGCGGTCTCTTCGATCTGTTGAATCGTCGGTTGATCGTAGATCTCGAGCGCGCGGCAGAGGGCATAGCTCAACAGATGCTCGATGAAGCCGCGAGTGAATTCGTGAGGGGACTCCTGCAGCAGTCGCTTGAACTCGGCAGGGCCGTTGAAGGAGTGGTTGTTCCATTCGCTGTGCGTGTCAACGGGCTGACCTCCGTCCTGAGTTCGCGCAACGCCGATGGGATCGAAGGCTTCCATTGCGAAGCCGGGCGGGTCGATGCGGATATGGCACGAATAGCAGGAGGCATTGTTGCGATGCGATTCAAACTTCTGCCGGGTGCTCTGAATCGCGGCAGCCTGCTTCGTGTCGTTTTCGATGGTGAAGGCGACTTTTGGTTCGGTTGGCGGGCGATTGAAGATCGTTTCCAGAATCCATGCGCCGCGTTTCACGGGGCTTGTGCGGAATGGCAATGAGGTAATCGTCAGCGGGCCGGACATTGTCAGGAAGCCGCCGCGTGAAATGTCCTTCAAAGGCACTCGCTGCCAGTGGTTGTTGGCGTTTCTGTCAGCGGTCCTGAGTTCGCGATTCGATTGGCCGTTGACCGGTACTGAGGGCGAGGAATCAGGAGCGGAAAGGTCGAGGCCGTAAACTTTTGCCAATCGCGGGTTGAGCCATGTGTAATCGGCGGCGATGAATTCGAGTACGCTGCGGTTTTCGATCAAGGCTGTCTCGAACAACAGCAACGCTTCGACCAGCTGAGCGCCATGCAACGTGTCCTTGCCCTGAGGTCCCGAATAGAATGACTTGAAGAGTTCGGGATCGGGCTTTGCGGTGTAGAGCTGATCGAGTCGCAACCATTGCACGGCGAACGATTCACTCAACTCGCACGCTCGAGGGTCGCGGAGCATGCGACGAATCTGCGATTCAAGCGTCTTTGTCTCCTGCAATCGACCGGCCTTTGCTGCGGTCAGCAGTTCATCGTCGGGAGTGCTCGACCAGAGGAAATAGCTCAGACGGTTAGCGAGTTCGTAATCGTCAAGTGGCCGCACATCTCCATCTTCGGGACGATCTTCTTCGCTCAGAAACAGGAAGCTCGGCGACGCCAGCACAGCCTGCACCGCAAGTCGCATTGCATCAGCTTCAGACTGACCGCCGGTGATTGAGGACTGGAACAGCGATTGATACCGGGCTTGTTCGTCAGGGCGAGCGGGACGTCGCAGTGCTCGCTCAACGAACTGAGCGAGCCGTTCGAGTGGGGGGCGTTTTGATGCCGCCGGAGCTGGTCCGGGTTTCTCGCTCAGCATGTTTGTCTTCTCTGACGGATCAGCAGCCTGCGGCGGCGCGGCGTTCGGGAACGGCTTGCCGGTTGTGATGAAACCGAGATCGTCGAGCAGCACGTAATCGCCACTGAAACGCGAGCCATCGACGAGCACAGACCTGATCGACTCGCCGGGAACGGCCGCAAAGGTGAAGACCGTTGTCCCTGTCGCACCTTCAGCGATGTCAGCGCGTAGTTCAGTTTCGGTGCCATCGCTGCAGCGAGCTGTCAGAGTTACGTTGCCCGATTGTCGCTCTCGGCCGAGCACGCAAACGGCCAGTCGAGACACCGCTTCGTCCTCGTCGCCGTCCTTGATTGCGAACGAGAGCTCAAACCGCTTCTCGCCCTTGTTTCTGCCGGTGAAGAGCAGCGAGCCGGATGTCTCTTCAGCGGTTCCGAACGGAGCGAACCACAGGTCCTGATCGGGATTGACCAACAACGTTTTGGAACCGGCATTGCCGAAGGGGACTCGCAGGACCGCGCCCTTGCCCGCAAGTGTTGTGTTGGCGATCGACTTCGCGACATCCATCACTCCGCCACGACCCTCCTGAAAGGCGTCGGCCACTTCTTCGCGAAATCGCTGCACAACGTTGTCCGCGCCGCCGGCCACTTTCGGCAACGACCTCGCTTCCGGAGCGAACTCGGCCACGACCGGCGACTGCAGCACGCGGATCGACTTTGCACCGGGTGCGGTGAGCGGTGTCGGACGAAACTCGAGCCCCAATAACTCGGCGAACACTCTGCTGCGCTGCGGAAGTTCCTGATGATTCACGATCGCTCCGGCCATCGCGACGTACTGCTCCAGCGACAGTGGCGAGACATTCATCATCTCACCGCGATTGCGAAATCCATGCTCGGCCCGACCGTCCGCAGGCAGCCCGTGCTGCGGCAACAGCACCGGATATTTCGTCCCGTACTCGCGCAGCCGAATCTCGACCGCATCCCCCATTCGCCCCGCCGTCAGTGCCGTGCGCCAGTAAGTCCTGTCGGCCAGCGGCAGCCGTTCCGAAAACATGAAAACGTCGGTCTCAAGTTCCAGCAAATCGCGAACGGTGTTGTTGTATTCGAGTCGCGTGAGTCGCCGGATCACCGGTTTACCGGGATCGCGTGCGTTGAGTGTCGGATTGGGCCTTGCTGCAACTTCGCTGATCCAATCGAGCAGGCGTTGCCGCTCTTTCTCCGACGGCAGCGGATCGTGCTTTGGCGGTGGCATCTGTCGCGATTCGAGCTTGTTGAAGACCTCTTTCCACACAGCCCTCTCGCGCAGCACATCGGCGTCGGATGTGAACTGAGCCAGATTTACTCCACCCTCCGGCTGGTCGGCGTTGTGATGACAGTCGAAGCAAAACGTTTTCAACAGTGGCTGTATGTCTTTGCTGAATTCGTCGCCGAATGATCGCGCGGTGACAATCAGCGTCAGCATCGCCACAAGCAGCAGCGTTCCCTTTTTATTCTGCATCCGACGGACCGCTGAATCATCCGTGGCCAGGTGAGGTTTAACAGGCACGAATGACATTGTGGTACCACGAATGAAAGCACGTGGAGAGTTGGTCATCGGCTTTTGCTCCCTGATGTCGGCAGGTCCCGAACAGCGCGGCCGATTGCTCTGAGATTCGGCAGACGCATTTCCTGGTACTCACGGCAGACGACGATGCCCTCGGCTCCGGCTTCGAACGCCTTCGTCGCAGCGGCGGCGAGAACGTCGGGCTGGCTGGGGTGTGCGAGTGGCGGGGCATTGGGGCGATGGAATGGGATGTCGAAACCGATGCCCGGGTAGACGAGCGTCCTGCCACCGACACTGTCCACACATCGCTTCGTTTCGCGATAGACGTAGTCCGGCGAGAAACTTCCGCTCAGCATTTCCTGAAACGCCGGTTCCTGCTGCGGGTCGAGTCCAAAAACCGCGTAGTACAGATCGAGCGATTGAGTCTGCGATAGATCGGACAGGATCGACTTGCTGAACTCGGCAAGCATCCAGCGATTCACTCGCGGCGCGGCGATGTCGTGGTAGACCACCGGCTTGAGGAAGTTCATCGACTCGGCCATCTCAGAGTAGCTGACGGCGGCTCGATAGAAGATGTCCCATGACGACTGTTGATGGTCGATATGGCGACCAACCAATGCAGCGGGTTTTACCGACTTGATGCTCCTTACCAGCGCCCCGAGCGACTCTTCCAGTGACAACGCCCACTCGCGTTCCCACGCCAGTACCTCAGGGTGTCGCATCAGCAGTCGGAGGAATGTCACGAGGGCTCCATCGGCCGGTCGACTGGCCCCGCGACGCATGGCCTGAATCCATTCGTTGATTGCCGCGTAACCGGTTCGCAGACGACGTTCGCTGATCTCCCTGTCTTTCATTCGCAGTTGACAATGCCGACAAAAACAGGACGGCGATTCACCGGCTTGTATCAATCGGTAAAGCGGTCCCGTGCGTTCGGCACCCAGCATGAAACCCTCTAGAGGGTTCTGTCGAAAGGTGTCGGCGACGGTTACCTGCCAGAATGAGCGGTAGTCCGGGTTGTTCCAGCAGGCGTTCGTCCCGGGCTTGCCATCGAGACTGACCGTCAGGACCTGCGAAAAGTTCTGAATAAGTTCCGCGCCGTGCCTGCCACGTGGTTCGAGAATCCGGCCCAACAGCTTCATGCCCCGTTTGTGGCATTGCGGTGCAAGTTCCGCGAAGAGGTCTTTCCCCGCAAATTCCACATCGGCCGCATCAATGGCATGCCTCAGCAACTGCCCGTCGAATTCCCCGGGTACGTGGCGCGCCCAGACTCGCCGATACCGCCTTAATTTCGGGTCGATGGGCGTGAAACCAGGATGGTCATGGGCGAGGACTTCCGCGGGCATCTGCTGATCGGACGCGTAGAGATGCGAATAAACGAACAGCGCGTTGATGCTCGCCGTCTCCTGCAGCAGATCAAGGACGCGTTCGATCCCTTCGTCATAAAAACTGAAGGGATGAATCTGCACTCCGATAAACGGAAGCTTTCGGGCCGCTGGTTCGCTGGCTTGCGTTGTACTGCAGGCGGTCGCGGTCACGGCTCCGAGTGCGGTTGACAGAAAATTACGTCGGTCCATGCTGGATGTCTCCGGCAAAGGTGCTGAGGCAGAGCCGTGTCTGGCGTTCAACGCTTACCTGGTGAGTTGCTGATGGATCTCCTGCCACGTCTCCCACGCGACGGACTCGAGGTAATTCGCCGTGGATTCATCGAGTGAAAACTGCGTGACAGCGGACATGTTGCGGCGCATCCATCCGGGCATGCGAGCCTGGTATTCGTCCGGTTTGAACGCCGCGATGCGAGCCACTTCTTCGGCCCTCTCAGCATCACTGTCAGGGTTGCCCAGCGCATGCGGCCACACGGGGTATGTTCGAGGCAAGTGACCGATGGGCGACTGGTGCGTCAGCGCCGCGAAGAAGCACGCCAGATTCAGGAAATGACCGAGATCACCTGGATGTGCGCTGTCTTTGGGATGCTGCAGCGCGAGGTCCGGCTTTTCGCGATACACCCGAGCCCACGCGGTTGAACACGGTGCAAAATAGCGAATCCTTTGCGCCGTGGCCATTTCCAGAATGCGGCGGCGACCTTCTGCGTCACGATCCGATCGGCCCCAACCCATCTCGTAAAAGATCGGCTCGCCACCCGCTGCTCGCACGGCGTCACAGTATTTCGTGATCGCCTGCGCATGGGCGCTGCCAGTGCCAGTTGGATCGGTGTCACCCGTGATGAAGCGACTGACGACCTGCAGCACGACGAATCGCGGTCGCTCATCGCGCAGCTTGTCGAGAAATGTCTGCCCGGACTTCACGCCGTATTCGTATCTGTTGAACCCCGGCTCCATGTAGACCCGAATGTCGCTCCCGCTGCGGCCCACAATCTCCGGCAGCACTCGAGCCTTCCGTGCACCCGCCAGCCTGCCATCAACAACCCGCGCCACCTCACGCGGCATGTCGTTCCAATACGTCGAACTGCTTCCGGCAAAGAGCAACGTCACGGCCTGCGGTTCATCGGCCGCGGCACTGACGCAGGAAAACAACACGAAGAGCGGCAGCAAACTCGTTCGCACACATCCTGTTCTCATTCGTGGGACCGCCATGTCATCCGTGGTCATTCGAAATTCGCAGGCCCACGGATGACAAAGTGGTCCCACAGAAAAAACAGACGATCCTTAAGAGCCCAGTTCATTCAACGCCCCGGTGCTGTCGGCGAAGCGTTCGAGATGTACTTCGCCGGCGCGGGCCAGCGTCAACCAGAGATCAGCCAGTGGTCGATCGCCGTTGAAGTGCAGGTGCCGTCCCGGTGCGATCGCTCCGGAAGCGCGGCCGGCGAGAAGCACCTGCAAGTCCCGGTAATTGTGTGAATCGCCGTCGCTGATCCCGCTGCCCATCGCGAGGCAGCATGAGTCGAGCAGTGACTGTTCGCCTTCGCGAATCGACGCCAGTCGCGAGACGACCTGCGCGAAGAAGTCAACGTGAAAGCGATCGATCTTCGTCAGTGACTCTTTGGCTTCGTCCCCTTTGGTGTGCGTGAGGACGTGATGATTCTGCGGCTTGTCAAAGACGCCGTGATAGAGGCGCGGGGAGTCCCACCGTTCCGGGTCGACGACCAGCGTCGCGACGCGAGTCAGATCGTTCTGAAACGCAAGCACGATCAAGTCAGCCATCAAACGCAGATAGTCCCCGCGTCGTTCCGGGATGCCCGAAGCAGCAGCAACAGGCGGCACCGGAAGCGTCGTGGTCTGTGTCCCGGCAGTTCGGCGCTGATCGGCTGATTCGATGCGCCGTTCGATCTCACGGACACTCGTCAGGTACTCGTCGAGCTTCGCGCGATCGGTGCGTCCGAGCCGTCGTTGCAGTGCCGCAGCATCGGCTTGAACGGCATCGAGCACGCTTCTGGTTGCCCCTGAGACCGGCTTGCCGAAGAGTCGTTGAAAGACGGCTGTCGGATGCTTCTCGACATTCGCGGCATAACCTGGCCCGTACCAGGAAATGCTTTCGAAATACTTCGTCTCTTTGTTGTCGGCGAAGTCGTTGCAACTGAGTTCCAGCGACGGCAACACGGTGTCGCGTCCCAGCTCGCGAGCCAGCATTTGGTCGAGCGTGATATGCGTAGGAAAGCCCCCGTCAAGCGTGTCCTGGGGCGCAGAACTGGTCAGCCAGCACGCGCCGGCTTGAGCGTGCACTCCGGTCCCGGGCACGAACTGGCGATCGAGTCCTGTAACGAGGGTGACATGCTGCCGCACCTTCGCCAGCGGTTCGAGCGCCGGCGGAAGCTGATCCAGCCGACCGTTGTGCAGCGGCACGAACGTGTCCTGTCGATACCCATTCGGCGTGTAGATGAATGCAAACCGCTTTGGCGAACCCGCTGCCTCCGCTGCGAAGCGTGGTCCTCGTGCCAGGGATTCCAGACACGGCAACGCAATGGCAACGCCAAGCCCTCGTAAGAGTCCGCGTCGAGTCGGCGTGGATTGAAGTTTGAATGACATGCAAAACCTGCGACAGGAAAAACTACGGAACCTGCGACCGAATTTCGATTTCACACACTTCGAGGCCGACATCGCGTTCGTGCGAGTTGATCATCAGCAATGAGACGTGGCTGCCGTCCAGCGGCCCTGGGAATCGCTTCATCAGCGGCTGAAACTCGCTCAGCGGCACCGTCAGGGTGCGCCAGCCGTCAGCGTCGAGCGTTTGCTGCTGCGAACTTCGCTTGACTTCAAAGTTTCCGCCAAAGCTTCCGCCCGGCTGATTTGTCCCCAACATGATTCGCAGCGAAGCTTCCCCCGTGAGCCGGTATCGCACTTTGAGGACGCTGGTCGGATGCAGCGTGACGAGACGCGTTTCGACACCGCTGCGAGCTGTGATGCCATGATGCACGATCGGCTTCCCTGACTTTCTGCGACTGGCGACACACGGCACACCGCGTACGCGGTTTGGCTGCCCGGCAACCGCAGCGAGCCACGTACCTTTGCAGATCGCTGGTGGCGGCTGATCGAAAGTCTGTCGCCATGAGTCCGGGGGCGCTCCGACGCGAACCGATTGCATTTCGGCGGTCGCATCCAGTGACGCGATCGCCTGGCGTTGATCGAGCACCTCCACTTCATGCCCGTCAACCAATCGCTGCATGCGAACCGCACCTCGTTCGACATTCAACGCCGTCTGTTCGCTGTCGGCGACAAGCGTAAAGACCGTGCCGATCACTTCGATGCGAGCGGTTGGCGTTTCGATCACGCACGGCTGCCCGTCCGGCTGCCGTGCGACATCCGCCGTAAGACTTCCTCGACGCAGGTACAGTCGCTTCTGTGAGTCCTGCGCAAACTCGGCTTCCGCGTCGCCGGATACCGTGATGCGAGTCCCATCATCAAACCTCAGCTGGCACGACGAGCCTTCACCATCGAGTCGCAGAGTTCCCGCCGGCAACCGTTGTTCGGAGTCGGAACCAGGCTGCCACTTCCTGGCACCATCGCTCCATTCTGCCGTTCCCTGAAGTGCTTCGAGCGTGATAATCAACGCCGCTGACACACGAACCCCGGAGCCCGCATTTCCATGCTGCCGCACGAACCGGGGAACGAGCCACGCAGTCAGTCCCACCAGCACGAGTCCCACAGCAACCGCCAACCGGGGCGACAACCATCCTGATAACAAGGGCCGAGTGCTGTGCGAAAGCGACAGTGATGGCGACACGTCGCGAGGCTGATCTGCGGACGTGGCAAGCGATTCCCTGCCGATCAGCGACGCAGCCGCTCCGTGATCCCACAACAGGTCGGCGTGCAGCATCATAAAGCAGAGATAGCGATCTCGCGCCGTCGAATCATCACGCAGCCAGGTCTCAAGCAGCAGTTCCTCGGCATCGGACAGCACGCCGTCGACGACTTGATTCATTAATCGTTCGAGCTTCAGTGAATCGCCCGGTGTCATGTCCGAGCCTCCTGAGCCAGTGTCCGCTCAATGCACTCCAGCAACGCCGCTCGAATTCGCCGCAAGGCTTCTGAAACCGCCTTCGGGCTGCGGCCGGTTTCTTCCGCCATCTCATTCACTGAACCGCTGGCCTCGTAACGCTTCAACACCAACGTACGATGATCACCCGGCAGCTTCTGCAAACAGCCCGCCAGCGCCCGCCGTCGCGATTCGACCTGATCGATATCACGAATGCTGTTCTCTACAAGTGCGGTCAGGAGCCCCTCATCAAATACCAGTTTGTCGCGCAGTCGCCGCTTGTGAAAAGCGAGCACCTGCAACTGAGCGATCTTCAATGCCCACGGCAGAAACTGACGCTCCGCATCAAATTCTGCCGCCTTCTGCCACAGCACAGCATTGGTTTCCTGCAGCACATCATCCACATCATCGGCATTGCGCAGCAGCGACCACAGCACGCCATACAGCGTCCGTTGTGACTGCGTCACCATCTCGAGGTACCGCAGCGAAGGTGGCTCGTTTGGGGATTTGTCGTCCATTGACAATAAGTTAGCCGAATCCGCCGAAATCCCACGAGAGAATTTGTGTTTCTCGCCGTTTCAGATTGGCTGGGAACAGCAGGTTCGTTGCCGCCATTTTCCGCAGCGTGCTGACCGCCACGGAGCCACGGTGCTCGATTGCTTCCCTGTTGTGTCCCTCTCGGGGCAGTCTGCAGGTCAAAAACGATCCCACGGCCGGAAGTCTGAAGTCAGTTCCGTGGCGGGTGAGGCATCCACGCGACGGAGAGGTCGGTAGGGGTGGGGCCTCAATCAACATGCCCGAGCAGCCTGCGTGCAGCCGATCAGGTTGTGCCCCGGGGCCAAACACCTGACCTCATCGGCCGTCAGAGTTTTTTACCAGCCCCCCGGCGTATTTACGCGAGGTTCATCGCTGGCTGGCAGCATTACGGCAGCGGAGACGCGATGGGAATTCCGGGGGTCGCAGGGCAGAAGTTACTGCTGGCAACCCGATATGCTGTTCCCAACCTGGGCAGGGAAGGAATGACGCAGGGGACAGAAGTTGGGTTACGGGTGCTCAAGTCCACTGCCCTCCCGTGGCAAAACGCAGTGGTTTTCGTGGGTGTGGAGTAGCCATCCCGGGCTCAAGCCGAGGCTACGGTTTCTGCTCGTCAAATTCCGGTGCGTTAGTTACGCCGGATCAACGCGAAGGCTTGTGCGCAGTGGCAGATTGCATTGCCCGGGGTGTTGACAGAGAGTTGTTCAGGCAGAACTGAAACGACCCCGAAAACAGGGTTTCCGGCCTCAGGTTGTTCTTCCTTCGGGAGGGCGAAGCTCCTGCTGAGCCGAAAAGCTGCCAAGCTGCTGAATCCTGCGACTCGTCTGCTCCTCCTGACTCTACTGTAAAAAACTGCCCACCGAACACGCTCCCGGCGCTGCCCTCGACTTTTCAGCCATCGCATCTGCAGGCCTTGCCACCACGACTGCCCACTGAAAGCTGAGAACCTTCCCATGTTCGTCTGCAGCAAAAGGCATAAGTGACGCATCGTCAGCGGAAGCCGACAGCTCACCTGGGACTGTCACCACAGCCATGCAGTTTCGTGCTGTTCGTGGTGCAACACGGCACGTGGGGCAATCCACAGGAACAGTCTTCAGGGCGCCGGAGGTCGGCCTGGCAGGGTGATCTTCGGAGGTGCCGGTCGGGGCAGCAGCGCTTCGGCCTGCTGCAGCAGTTCTTCCAGTTGCTGGCCGAGGAATTTTGCCGCGATTGCACACTGCTGGAAGTTGGTGTGAGTCGAGGCGTGCCACGCGTCCTGCTGAAACTGCTCGGCCGCAGACTTCAGCTTCGACAGCTTCTTCCGCACTGTGCGAAAATAACTTACAGGATCTTCAACCTGAGTTTCCACGGCACGGAATACATCGAAAATCGTGCGCGCCATCTCGTTCAATTCCGGGAAGTCCTCGACCTCATCACAATGCTTGATGAAGGTCCGAATCATCCAGCCGTGAGCCATCACCTGCTGACTGCGAGCCACCAGTTCCAGCAGTCGCTCGCGGACCTCCGTTGCCAGCGCCGCTGTACCTGTCGGAGTTTCACCAGTTGCTGTCGGATCCGTGTTTTCTGCCTGAGCCATAAATCTGCCTACTCCGACTGTCAAACGGAAGTCGCACGCACGACCACTCGATTGCCCTCAACCTGCACCACCTCCACGGCCTGTCCGGCATCCACCCAGCCACCCTCACTGACCACGTCCAGCAGCATGTCCCCCAACTGCACTTTGCCGGCCGGTCGCAGCGGCGACACCGTTTGGCAGCGTTCCCCGATTCGTACCGGTCCGCCAGTGTCTGCTGACAGCAGATCCGGACGCAGTCGAGGGCCCTCGGGAATGTATCCAGGCGGAGTCAGAATCATGCGATTCAGCCATGGCAGGGATGGCAGAAATCGGCTGAGCACAACACCGGCGGCGATCACCGTCACGAGGGCACCTGCAATCGGCATAAATCCACGTGCCGCACGGTCCAGCGTCTGACCGGCTGTCAGTCCGGCAAATGTCTGACTGGCCATAACGAGCGATGCCACCACCAACCCGATCCCGGTGATCCCGCAGACGCCGAATCCGGGGATCACCAGCAGCTCAAGCGCCAGCAACCCGAATCCCAGCAGAAACAGGATCAACTCAAGCACCCCCGCTGTGCCCCCCAGAAACCGGCTCCAGAAAAACAGTGAAAAGCACAGCACAGTACCGATACCGAAGATGGCCGACGGTGCATGCAGCTCGATGTACAGAAAGATCAGTCCCAGAGAGATCAGAACGAAGGCACCACCTTTGGAATTCAGCAGGGTCACGAACCGATCAACCCACGTCAACCTGACAGGGGTCAGCACCTGTTCCGCGGAAATTCCGACTCTCTGTCGCAGTGAATCCAGATCGACACACGGCTCAAGCGCCAGCCCCAGTTCAAAAGCCCGCTGGCCGGTCAATACGACCGCTGCGGACGGCTGCTGCATGGCTTGTTCCGCAAGCTGCTGACCGGCCTGCCAGACCTGCGGCTGTGCCCTGCGTTCAGTCTCGGTCATCCATGCCCGCCGCCCATCGGCCGGGCTGGTGCATTCGAACACAGCTTCGGCTCCGGAAACCATCGACTGCAGCAGACCTTCCGAACGATTCCGCAGGCGTGCAATGGCTGTCATAAACTGCACAATCGCCGCAGCAGGCTGACCGGCATCCGGGATGTCACCCCAGGCTGCTTCAGGGCTGAGCACAATCTCAGCACAACCGGCTGCCACCATCGCCGCAGCGCCGGTGGCCGTCCGAGGAATCCACGCCACTGTATGCATCTGCTCAGAATCCGTCTCGGCCAGCAGCATTGCCAGTTCCTGACAGACCGGCAAGTCCCCGCCGGTTGAATCCAGCTGGACAACCAGCGTCTCCACGCGATCAGCTTTGGCCCGTCGAATTTCGCGAGTGGCGAAATCCCGAGCCGCCCGGCCCAGCATCCCCTTCAGTTCCAGAATTCGCACCTTATTCACACCTGCCGCCGTTGGCTCTCGCAGCGATTCCGCGGACAGTCGCAACTGTCGAGCAACCTCGGCGCGATCCGCTGCCAGACGGGTCACCAGAAAACCTGCGGACTGAGCTCGTTCGGCATTGAAGCTGGGCGTTGTCCCGGCGGCGCGTATTTCCTGCACGCTGAGGATTTCCTGCTGCTGTGCCTGCAGACCTCGCAGCTCTTCGTCTGTCAGAAACTGCGTTTTCTGTCGGCCTGCCGCATCGCGCAGCACAGCCCGTTGCAAAGCCGCAGCCGGATCCAGCAAAGACCGAATGACCGCCGCAGAAAGCCCCGCGTTCCGACCGCGATCTGCCAGTGACAACAGGTATTGCTCGTCGCCGGGTTCGAGGGACAGCCCCTGCCGCAGATCACCGAGGTCTGCCTTGCCCGAGGCCACAATTTCATGGCAGGCCAGTGCCACTGCAAGTTGACTGCCCGATACCGACTGCGGCAGCCACGCCACGAAACGAACCTGAGCATACTGCGGCGAGTGCATCACCGCGATCAGATCCCGGACGGCACCAAAGCGTCCGGTGCCAGGCGGAATCTGCAGCACGAGGACCGCGGGACGTCCGGACTGCAATGCCTGCTGATGCAACCCGGCCGCTACCCTGGCCACCATACTGATACCGGCATCGGACAGCGGCGCAGGCAGCGTCACGAAACGGCCACGCGACGGCGGATTCCCGACGGCGGCAGCGCCCTGCGGTTCGTCTGCCGGCAACGGCAGCCATGTGCACAGGAACAGGATCGTTGCCAGACATTGCTTCATAAACATTTGACCAGCATCAGCCGTTCAGGAGGCCTGGACGGAAAAAACACCAGAATTTTCACTTTTTTCAGTAGAGAATGTCAGCAGAGCTGACGGTATTCAACGAATTCTAAGTGTGAATGGATCACGGAAGTGTTTGATTTCGGCAAAAACGAGTAGAATTCCCACGGTATTTGGTGGCTGGACCAACAGCGGAAGAAGACGATGAAGAAGCAACAACGGTCACAGGGCTGCGTCTGCCGTATGTCGGACCGGACCGGTTTTACGCTGATCGAGCTGCTGGTGGTGATTGCCATCGTGGCGGTGCTGATATCGCTTCTGCTGCCCGCAGTCCAGCAGGCGCGTGCTGCGGCCCGTCGCACGCAGTGTCTGAATAATCTGAAGCAGATTGCGCTGGCACTGCACAATTTCCACGATGCTCACCAGAAGTTCCCTCCGGCCCGGCTGATCAGCTACCGTGAAAAGAACGTTGGCAGTATGGACGGGAAAGAGCCGGCTTTGGATGAGCCCAGTTGGGTGGGCCACATTCTGCCCTATCTCGAACAAGCGTCGCTGGCCGAGCAGTGGGACCTGTACAAGCCATACGGTGTGCAGCCGAAATCCGTCCGGCTGGCTGCAGTGGGGACATTTGCCTGCCCCGAACGTCGTGCAGCCACGAAGATGGTCACTGACGATGCTGACACCGTCGTGATGGCCCCCTGTGGCTGTCCGATTGGTCGTCAGTTTGTACCCGGTGGCTGGGTGACGGATTACGTGGGCAATCACGGGGACAATTCACCGGGAGCGATCGGACGTGAGACTGATTTTTTCTGGGGTGGCCGGGGGACTGGCGTGTTGATTTCCAGTCGTCCAAAACTGAAGCCGCGTGCATCCGATTCCGATCCCATCGAGCTGCAGTCGGAGTGGATGGACCAGATCACGCTCACGGACGTGCGTGATGGTACCAGCAACACGCTGTTGCTGGGTGAAAGTCATGTACCGGAGCAGGAATTGTCCAAAGCCCCGTGGAATGGTCCGGCGCTGCTGGGGCGTTACCTGACGCATTTCTGCCGCGTGGGTGGTCCGGGGATTCCGATCGCCCATAATGCTCGTGATACGCGTGCTTCGATCTATTCCTTTGGCAGTTGGCATGCCGAGGTGTGTCAGTTTGCATTTGTTGATGGAAGTGCCAGGGCGTTGGGAACATCCATCAGTTCTCAGGTTCTTTCCAGTCTCTGCAACCGTGGTGACGGGCTGCGTTTCGAGGGATACTGATTGATGCGATGTGGTGGAGCCTGCCAACGATTTCCGGGTCGCGGTCCGGCGTCTCTGATGGCTGTTCTGTGCCTGCTGCTGACGGCGGGCTGTGGTGAGGATCGTCCGCGTGCTTATCCTGCGAAAGGCCGTGTGATTTTCTCGGACGGAACACCGGTGAAACTGGGTACGGTCGAGCTGCTGTCGCAGAACCATGGCACGACGGCATCAGGGAAGATCGGCGAGGATGGCAGTTTTGTGCTGGGCACATACACCCCCGATGACGGTGCCTGTGATGGACCGCACAAGGCCATCATTTCTCAGTTGATGATTTTCGACGGCATGGTGCGTCACACCACGGACCATGGTTCTCCGGTGGATCCGCTGTATGGTTCCTACAACAGTTCTCCTCTGAAAGTGGACATCCGACGGGTGGCGCAGAATACGCTGGAGCTGAAGGTCGAAAAAGCGAAACGGGAGCAGCGTTCGCCGGGTGCCGGGCAGGCCGAGAAAAAGCAGTAGATTCGCATGCGTATCAGATTTCTGACGGTTGGTGGCACCATCGACAAAGTCTACTTCGACAAGCTCAGCCAGTACGAGGTTGGGCCACCGGGAGTGGAGCGGATTCTGCGTGAGCTGCCGGTTGCATTTGAGTATGAGGTCCAGTCGCTGCTGCGCAAGGACAGTCTGGACATGGACGATCAGGACCGCCAGCTGGTGGTGCAGGCCGTCCGGCGATCTCCGGAACGCCTGATTGTAATCACCCATGGCACGGACACGATGATTGACACAGCGCGTCTGCTGGTGGGGATCCCGGATCGCCGGGTTGTTCTGACGGGTGCCATGCAGCCGGCGAATTTTCACAACACGGATGCGATCTTCAATATCGGGCAGGCCATCGGTGTGCTGATGGCTGGTCCTGAGGACGGCGTTTTTCTGGCGATGAGTGGCCGTGTTTTTGATCCGCAGCGGGTCAGAAAGAATCGCGAAAAGGGAATTTTCGAGGACCTTGACGTCATTTCCCCGAATTCCGCGAGAAATCCCTGAAGGGTCCGGCTGGCTGATCGCGCCCGGCGCCGGTTTTCTGTATGCTTTTGCCGGATCTTTCCCCGCTTGCGGAACTCCCGATCTGAAGCTCTGCTGACAAGTCGCATATGGAAAACCGACGACTGTTTTTGTTTTTGCTGTCCACCATGACCTTTCTGTGGTTGTGGAGCAACTTTCTGGCGCCGCCTCAGCCCGAGCCCGATGCTCAGGACGGTGATGCGGCTCTGATTGCCGAGGACAACCCGGGTGCGGATCTTTCAGGGGACCAGTCGGCGGGCCAACTGACTGCTGCCGGGGACGCTGCGGCAGATCCGCCCGGCGCGGGCGCTGCCGGGTCTGCTGTGACGGCTCAGCCCCCGGTTGATCCCGTGAACCCGGCGGCCGGTGCACCGACACTGAACTTCCCGGACTACGAAGCCACGGCTCCGCTGCTGGGTTCACTGCAGGCCGACAGTGGCTATGGATTGCAGGTGCAGCTCAGTTCGATCGGGGCATCGGTCGAGGGTGTCTGGCTGACATCGCCGCAGTTTCGTGATCTGCAGAATCCCAATCAGCAGGTGCAACTGATCGGCAATAATCTCAGTGACGATCGCACGTTTACCACAGCGGTCTCAGAAGTGGACGCGTTGCTGCAGGAACGCGGTGTGACTCTGGAAATGGTGCACTGGAAACTGGCGGAAACCGGTTCGGACCAGTCCGGTGGTCGCGTGGTCTTTGAGTACGATTCGCCGGATGGCCGGCTGCGGCTGCGCAAGATCTATCAGTTGCCGCGTTCCGAGCAGGTGGGCGCGGTACTGCAGACTGCTCTGCGAAATACTCCGTCCCTGTACACTCTGTCGCTGACTCTGGAAGTTGTCAATCTGACGGAATCCCCGCAGGTGGTGAACTATGAGCTGCAGGGACCTGTGGGACTTCTGCTTGAAAACAAGGAACATACCTACAAGTATCAGGACATTCATCTTGAGTTCCCGGGTGGTAAACCGGTGACCCTGAATATCTCCACGCTGCAAGGCTACTGCGACCAGATTGACCACGACCTGGGTGAGCCCGCTTCGCTGCCGGAACTGAAGACGAAGCTGCGTGAGGACTATGAGTGGACTGAGCCTCCGCGGTATGCCGGCGTGGATGTGCAGTTCTTTTCAGCGATGGTGGCTCCGCTGCCAAAGATTCCGGTGGACAACGCTGAGCAGCCTGAGGAAGTGCGTGTGGACTGGCTGGATCGGACGTATCCGATGCTGATCGGCCCCGACTTGCGCGAGCAGCCGGAACCCTTTTTTGCCTCCCGGATGGTCAAGGGTCTGGTCAGGGCGTTTGTGGGCAGGGCTGTGGATCCTCACACTGCAGAACTCAGTTTCCGATTCGCTTCGGTGCCGGTGACCGTACCAGCGAAGCAGTCAGTATCGCATTCGTATGCTTTCTTTGTCGGTCCCAAACGTCGTGAGTTGCTTGATCCGGCACCGTTCGAGGCGGGGCAGGTGTTGAATTACGGCTGGTTCGGCCCGGTGGCTCGTGTGATGCACTACCTGCTGGACTTCTTTTACAGTCTGGGATTGCCGTATGTGCTGTGCATCATTTCTCTGACGGTGCTGGTGCGCGGCTGCATTTTTCCGATTTCGAAAAAACAGGCGATTATGGCTGCTCGTCAGAAAGAGCTGCAGCCGGAGCTGACGGCACTGCGACAGAAGTATGCCGATGATCAGCAGAAGTTCGCTCGCGCCCAGATGGAGCTCTGGCGGAAACACAACATCAACCCGTTGTCCGGCTGTCTGCCGGTGTTTCTGCAGCTGCCGATTCTGGTTGGTCTCTACACTGCTCTGAATTCGGCGGTTGACCTGCGTGGGCAGCATTTCCTCTGGATTACCAACCTTGCGGCTCCGGATGCTCTGTTCCGTCTGCCTTTTCCCCTGCCATTCGGCATGGGGTATGACTTCAGCATCCTGCCATTGTGCACGGTCGGGCTGTTTCTTGTGCAGCAGAAGATGTTCATGCCTCCGGCAACGACCGAGCAGGAGGTGATGCAGCAGAAGATGATGAATTTCATGACACTGATCATGGGAGTATTTTTCTGGCATCAGCCGTCTGGTCTGTCGGTTTATTTCATCGCCTCCAGCTTGTGGGGTATTACCGAGCGTAAGCTGCTGGGAACGGGGCGCCCGGTGGCGGCGGCGGCTGGTGGTGCGGCCAGCGTGGTGGTTGTCGAATCGGAATCTGCTGGATCTGCGGAGCGTGGCCGTAAGGATGCGCAGTCACCGGTACAGACCGACAAAGCTCCGCGGGCTCCGGGGTTCTGGCAGCGGCTGATGGATGCGGCCGAGGAGGCTCAGCGGCAGGCCGAGAGCAAAAAGAATCGCGACGGCAGGAAGGATCGAAAGAAATAGGTTTTCGTCGTCTGGCGGTGGGGTTCCTGCTGCGCGGGGGAAGGGGAACGTGGCTGATGTCGTCCGAAGTGGTACAGACAGGGCTATTGATCGTGGATCACGGTTCACGGCGGGCGGAGAGCAACCTGTTGCTGCACCAGGCCGCTGAGCGGTTTGCCACGTATTCGGGCTGGCAGATCGTGGAGCCGGCTCATATGGAACTGGCCGAGCCTTCGATACAGCAGGCGTTTGATCGTTGTGTTGTGCGGGGAGCCCGACGGATTGTGGTCTTTCCGTGGTTTCTTTCGCCGGGTCGTCACTGGACTGAGGACATTCCGCGGCTGGTGGAGCAGGCCGCTGCTGTTCACCCGGAGGTGCAATGGCTGGTGACTCCGCCGTTTGGCCTGCATCAGGGTCTGCTGCAGGCGGTGAGCGAGCGGATTGATGTGAGTTTGCGGCGATTTCTGGCGCAGCAGTGATGACGATTGAATTCCTGTGGCTGAACGTTTAGTGTCAGGTACTCGATTCCCGCAGCTTACGTCCCGCCTGCTCTGAAGATTCCCATGACAGCAGCATTTTTCCTCCTGCCCGACACGTGGCACGATTCGCAGCATCGCTTCAGAACTGTCGGACTGTTGCTGGTATTCTGTCTGACGGTGGGACTGGCGGGCTGCCAGAAATCGGCGCCGAATGCTCCGCCACCAAAGCCGCTGACGGTGCAGTTTGTTCTGCCGGAAATGCAACGGATTACGGAGCAGGAGGAGTTTACCGGTCGGACGGCTGCGACTGAGCGTGTGGAGCTGCGAGCGCGGGTGAGTGGATATCTGCAGCAGGTGGATTTTGCCGAAGGCAGACTGGTACAGAAGGGGCAGGTGCTGTTTCGCATTGATGAGCGTTCGTTTCGGGCAGAAGAAAAGCGAACTCAGGCTGCGGCCGCTCAGTTTGAAGCACGGGCCAAACGACTGCGTGCTCAGGAACAGCGAGCGCGATCACTGCTGGAAAAACGCGCGATGTCTCAGGAGGAGTATGAAGCAGCGCAGTACGAACTGACGGAGGCTGAGGCTTCGCTGGAAGCTGCGCAGGCTGCTCATGAAACTGCCACGCTCAATCTGGACTTCACCACCATCACGGCGCCTTTGACGGGACTGATCGGGCAACGACAGGTGGACGTGGGAAACCTGGTGGTGCAGGATCAGACACTGCTGGCCACGATTGTGCCGGTTGAGAAGATCAATGTGCTGTTTGATATGGACGAACGCACGGTACTGCGGCTGCGCAGGATGCAGCAGGCTGGCCAGCTTATGGCTGCAGACAACAGTGCGGTTCGCGTGCGGATTGCACTGGCAGACTCGGACGAATTCACGCTCGACGGCGTGATGGATTTTCAGGATAACCAGGTGGATCCTGCCACGGGAACACAGCGGATGCGGGCTGTTGTGGACAATGCCTCAGGACTGCTGTCACCGGGGCTGTTTGTGCGACTGCGGTACCCGATCGGGGAACCTCGTGAATCGCTGTTGATACCGGAGGAGTGTCTGGCATCGGACCAGGGCCGTCCCTTCGTGTTTGTGGCGGTGGAGCAGGACGGGAAGGAAATTGCTGAAGCACGGTACATTGAAACGGGACCTCTGGAGGGTGGCCGTCGAGTCATTCGGGCGGGCCTGACTCTGGAAGATCGAGTGATCACAACGGGATTACAGCGGCTGCGGCGGAACGCGGAAATCAAGGCTCAGCCCCGCCCTGTGCCTGCGGACTCGGCCGTTGCCGCACCCGCATCCAACTGAAACGTGGAACTGACAGCAGGAGCGACTGGGAGAATGGCACGAGTTGGAGCGGCAGTGATCTTTACATCCCGTCGGACATCAGCAGATGCGGCCGGCTATCAGCGGGCCGCCGCGCGGATGCTGGAGCTTGTGCAGCAGCAGACCGGATACCTCGGAATGGATTCTGTTCGCGATGCGGATGGCTTTGGTATTACGGTGTCCTACTGGACCTGTCCTGAAGCGGCAGGGTTATGGAAACAGCAGGCCGAACATCTGCAGGTGCAGCAGTTGGGGCGCGAGGTGTGGTATCAGCAGTATGAGCTGCGGGTGTGTACAGTGGTGCGTGAGGAGTTCTTTCCTGAGCGGCAGGGTGGCACAGAAATCGAAGAATCAACGGTGAGATAAGTCGAAGCAACCGGAACAGGGAGCAGGTGATGAGGCAGATGACGAACAGTGCGGTGTTGAAGCTGGTACTGGTGCTGGTGGGATTGCTGCCGGCCGTGGCCGCAGCGACCGAGCCACCGGGCAACGGGAATGTTGTCATCGGTCCTGAGTACCAGCTGGATCCGACACTGACGGACCAGGGCAATCCTCAGGGGCGTCAGTTTGAGTTTTCGCTGAAGCTGGCTGACAGTCGAATTTTTCCCGGGACCGACTCGACTCTGGATCCTGCCAAAGACGTTCGCAGGGATCGGAAGATCTGGGTGTATGTTCCGGCGGCTTTGAAGGACGTTCGGGATGTTCCTCTGCTGGTGACGCTTGACGGCCCCAGCCAGTTGAATCTTGTGCGATATGCTCTGGACAACCTGACGGTTTCGCAGGACCCGAACAGGCGTCTGCCGGCATTCGTTGTGGTTTCAGTGCAGAATGGTGGCAATGATGGGAAGGGCAGTGAGCGGGGGCTGGAGTATGACACCATGTCCGATCGTTTTGCGCGATTCATCAGTGAGGAAGTGCTGGTGGCGGTGCAGTCGAATGCGGAGATTCAGCGGGCATACCCCGGTCTGACCCTGACCAGCGATCCCGCGGGGCGTGCTGTGATGGGCTGCAGCTCGGGTGGAGCTGCTGCGCTGACGATGGGGTGGTTTCGGCCGGATTTGTTTCGTCGGCTGATCACCTATTCCGGCACATTTGTTGATCAGCAGGACGATGATGCCCCGGAAGAAGCTCAGTATCCGCTGGGGGCATGGGACTATCATTCGGGACTGAAACTGATCGAGAAGAGTCCGAAAAAGCCGTTGAGAATTTTCACGCATGTGGCAGAGTTTGACAATCGGGCGAATGATCCGGAGGAGACGTACCACAACTGGGTGATGGCGAATGAGCGAACGGCGGCGGCGCTGGCGGCCAAAGGCTATGACTACCGCTATGTTTTCAGCAAAGCCAGTCGACACTGTGACCGCAGTGTCTTCGAGCAGACTCTGGCGGAAACACTGGTTTGGATGTGGCAGGATTACCAGCCAGCAGCCCGTTGAATCCGGGGGCAGGTGCTTGCGCCGGAAAGGTGCACACGGCCGTCCACCAGGTGCAGTTCGATCCCCGATTTCGTGACTGTCATCAGTCATTTCCTGTTGGATGCGCTGCGATCAGCCGTTATTCTTCAGGATCTGAACAGTTCCCGCCTTCCTCTGACCCGCCCTGCAGGTGCCGCCCATGAAGATGCTGTCACGTCGTGCTGTGATCCGCGGTGCTGCGGGTGTTAGCCTTGCGTTGCCACTGCTGGACGCCATGGGACAGGAAGGCGGGCAGCAGGCACCGCGACGATTCTGTGCCATGTACACAGCCAACGGCATGTCGCTGCCGGCTGCGGACAACGGTCTTAGTGACTGGAGCTGGTTTCCACAGGCTGAGGGACGCGACTTTCAGTTCGGACAGTCCACTCAGCCACTCAGCCCGTTCCGCGAGAAGGTCAGTTTTCTCGGTGGCCTGCACCACGCTGCCGGGCTCAAGGCTGACCCGCACATGTGTTCGGACATGTGGCTCACCGGGGCTCCGCTGCACAATCCCAGACCTGGCACATTCAACAGTGTCAGTATCGATCAGGTCATCGCCCTGCACACTCGCCAGTACTGCCGACAGCCGTCGCTGGTGCTGTCGATTGATGCGGGCGTCGGATTTCTCTCACGCACCGGAACGATTTCGTGGAATATTGAAGGCAAACCGATTCCGGCAGAGAACAATCCGCGACGAGTTTTTGACCGGCTGTTTCGTGGGGACACGAATTCGGCTCAGACGCGTCGTGCAGATCTTGCTCATCGCATGCGTCTGGTGGACGCCGTCCTTGAAGGGACTCGTGCCCTCAATCGCCAGCTTGGCAAATCAGACCGCGACAGGATGGAACAGTATCTGACATCGCTGAATGAGATTGAGGGACGTCTGACAGCCTCGGAACGCTGGATTGACATTCCCCTGAAGCCTCAGGATTACTCGCACCTGAACCTCGACGCAACCAACGAAGGTGCTCCGGCAGAATACTACCGCAACATGTTTGACCTGATTGCACTGGCCTTCGATGCTGACATCACGCGGTCCGTATCCTTCATGCTGAACCGCGAAGACGGCATGGGGATCAGTGACACATTCCCGCTGAAACTGGGGCTCACCCGCACTCATCACAATCTGTCGCACGCCGGTGACAGGGACGGACAACTGGAATTTGCCAGATACGACCTGTTTCTCAGCCAGCAGATTGCCGGATTCCTGCAGCGTCTGCAGCAGTATCAGGATCGCAACGGAAGTGTGCTGGACAACACCGTGGTGCTGTACGGAAGTGGCTGCAGCACAACACACAATCCCGCCAATCTGCCGACGCTGCTGGCGGGCGGAGGCAATCTTGGATTGCGTCATGGCCAGTACTGGAAGGCTCAGGATGGCCTGATGTCCAGTCTTTATCTCAGCATCCTGCAGTCGATGGGGATCGAACAGGACAGTTTCGGGGAAAGCGGCAAAACGCTGACCTGTCCGGTCTTCAGTGCCTGACAGGCCTTTGGCCATGGAAAGTCTGCAGATGGCATCGCTTGCTGAAGGCAGTCCGGCACCGCAGTTCTCAGCTCGCACCAGCGACGGCACGGAGGTCAGCCTGTCCGCACTGCGTGGGAAGCGGGGCCTGATCCTGTTTTTCTATCCCAAAGATGAAACTCCGATCTGCCGTGCCGAAGTCTGTGCCTTTCGTGATTCCTATGCCGCATTTCAGGCAGCCGGCTTTGAAGTAGTCGGAGTCAGCAGCGATACAAATGACAGCCACGATCGATTTCGCGAACGCCATCAACTGCCATTTGCGCTGATTTCAGACGAGGATGGTGCGCTGCGCAGACTGTATCAGGTCCCCCGGACACTCGGCCTGTTTCCCGGTCGAACCACGTTCGTCATAGATTCTGCCGGGATCATTCGAAGAGTCTTCACAGCCGCCTTTGCGTCGGATGAACACGTGACACAGGCACTGCAGGCCGTGCAAACCTGATGCTTCAAACCGGCGACGCCTGACGTCCCGCTCGCAGGTGTCATTCTTTCGCTGTTTTTGCTGCCAGTGCGGGGAATTCCACCAGCACCTTCTGTGCACCGTCGGTGCGATCACGGAACACATCAAAAGCCTGCTGCAGATCACGCAGGGCAAACCGGTGAGTCAGCAGGGGCGCCAGATTGACGCGACCTTCAGCGATCCACTGCATGGCCAGTGGAAACGTGCGTTCAAAATCCGGGTGCAGGCTGGTCAGCAGCGTCCCATTCTTCCACATCAGAGCGCGCAGAGTGGCCCCGTCGATGGTGTGCGGAGGAACCCCGAAGAACAGCACTGTCCCGTAATCCCGCACCAGTCGAACCGCATCGTTGAAGGCGTGGGCCCGATGACCCACCGCTTCAATCACAAATTCCGGCAGCAGCCCATCCAGTTGAGCACGAACGGCCTGTTCGGCATCGATCCCTCTGGCACATACGGTGGCCGTCGCGCCCATCTGCAGACTCACCTGCAGGCGCGATGCCAGCGGATCAACCCCGATGATTCGCCTCGCGCCAAGATTTCGCAGACCAGCATTGAACATCTGCCCGATCGGTCCCTGGCCGAGGACCACCACGTCACGATCAATCATGTTGGGCAGCTTCTTCAATGCATGCACGACGGTTCCAAACGGCTGTGCCAGCATCGCCATTTCATCCGACAATCCCGGGTGCAGTGCCACAGCCCGCGTTTCAGGGAGCACAAAACGTTCGAACAGTCCCTGCTGACCGAGCGGAACTGCCAGCACTCGCTGCCCACGCTTCCAGCGACTGCCATTGGTGTCGACCACCGTGCCCACCATCTCATGCAGACTCATGCCCACCGGCTGCGGATATTCAATCGGATGGCCCTCAAAATCACCATCGAAATACGGCAGATCTGAACCGCACAGACACGTCATCTCCGGCTGAAACAGAATCATTCCCGGTGCCTGATCGGCAGCCGGAAGTTCCGGTTCCGGAATCTCAGTGAGCTGGATTCGGCGAGGAGCAGCAAGCAGTCCGGCAAGCATGATGGAATTCCGATGGCTGAGATGTGAAACAGCAGCAGAGACACAGTGATTCCGGAACGCAGTCAGAATTCGCTGACAGCCGGGTCATCCAGCCGCTGCATCTCGGACTTCAGCAGCCGCTGCATCTGCAGCAACTGAGCAGCGTACTGGGGCTGATCGGCCAGATTGGTCTGCTCGGGTGCAGGTGCAGCAGGCAGCTCCCGACGGACAGTTTCGCCGTGATGCTCCGGCAGCAGCTCGTGGGGATTCTGCTGCAGATTGAACAACTGCACATGATCCACGTTCAACTGCGGAGCTTTATACACAATCAGTTTCCAGTCACCCCTGCTGACACAGCGAATGCCGGGACTGGCACCGCCGGAATACGCACCATACAGCACGTCACGAATCGTCTCGGTCTGTCCGGTCAGCACCGGCTTGATGCTGATGCCCTCATTGGTCTGCGGTGGCCGGATTCCCGCGAAGTCGCAGACCGTTGCCAGCAGATCCAGCAGGTACACGTTGCCCGGCGCGCGACGCCCGGCGACAATCCCGGGCCCTGCGGCAATGAACGGTACCTGCCACGTATGCTGGTACAGATTCTGCTTGCCCATCAGCCCGTGTCGTCCGATCGACATGCCATGGTCAGCGGTGTAGACCACCACAGTATTCTCAAGTTCCCCCAGTTCCTGTAATCGCTGCAGTACTTTTCCGATCTGCTGATCGATGTTTTCGCTGCAGGCGAATTCCCGGCCCAGCTCGTTGCGGACGGTTGCCGGATCCCGCCTCGTCCAGACTCCGCTGACTGCCACCTCATCCCGCACATCGGCATGGGAATTATTGAATGGATGCTGTGGCAGATAGTTTGGTGGAAGGGCCGGCAGCGCAGGGGTCAGCGGTGGTGGTGTCGTCATATCGGTGTGATTGACAGCGCCGTAACGGGCCAGCAGTTCCGGAGTGCCGTTGCGGGTATCGTGCGGATGAGAGAATCCGAACCAGATCAGGAACGGTCGAGCATCCTGTGCGGCTTGTCTTTCACTGAGATAATCAAGGACCTGTTGTGCATGCCACGCGCTGCCTCCCTCCACTGTGCCCTCACGTTTGGTGGCATCACGGCGAACGGAGAACTGGCGATTGGCACCTTCGTAGCTGTTGCCCTTTTTACAGGTACGCATGGTGGCGTATCCGGCGTCATTGAAGACCGCCGCCAGAGTCTGGCGAGGTAACCCCGGCAACGGGTTCCGAGCAGCCAGTGGACCGATGGGCAGATGCCACAGAGTGCGTCCGCACATCAGCATGTGTCTGGACGGCGTACAGACAGCGCCGCTGAAGGATCCCATATGCACGGCGTTCTCCAGCACGGTACCGCGGGCAGCCAGCCGATCGAGATTGGGAGTTCGCAGCGGTGATGCTCGGTTGTAAAGCTGCAGATCCTGAGGGGACTGGTCGTCAACGACGATCAGCAGAACATTCGGACGACGATCCTGCCCGGGACAAAACCGAGCGAAACTCAGCATGACGCTGACCAGCAGCAGCAGGTGCACGGATTTCACGAGAAGCGGACCTTTGACTGATTGGCATAAAAAGAAGTTGATTCCGCAGTCCGATGCCGCAGAATGCTCGCAGAATTTCAGCGGAGTGTCCACGAATGTGACTGCGAAGGGTTGCCTGTCCTGCCCGAACAATTGAGGATACCGGCTGCAGAGCAGCAGACACCGTGCTGCGTGGTGATTTCGGAGCAGCCTGCCATGAAGTTCTTTCGCTATCGTCGGCCGTCATGGAAAACGGTACTGGGTGTGACTCGCGCGAAGAAACGCGTGAAGAAGGCCCTCGGAATCAATGCCGTAATGGCTCCGTTTCGCTGGTGGCCCAATCAGGTACGCAAAGCAAAACGCCAGCTGGGCTGGTATTCTCCGCTCGCCCGACTGATCCGGCTCGGATTACCTCGCCCCGGTGGCTGCCTTGTTTTGATCGCGGCAGGGGCTTCACTGCTGTGTGCTGCGCTGGGGGCCTGCCTGCTGGCGGTGCAGCCGTAGCCGGTGGTTGCAGAATTCGGTGTGAGCAACGCAGTCGTGCAGTGCAGAATCGGAAACGGCCGAAGTCTTCAGAGAAGACTTCGGCCGTCAGATTATCCGGTCAGTAAGCTCTGCAGCAGATCACTTCTTGCCGGTGGTCTTACCCTTGGCAGACTTGGCAGCCGGCTTGGCAGCGCCGGCCTTGGCCTTGGTTGACTTTGCTGCAGCAGGAGCGGCGGCCTTGCTGGCCTTCGCTGCTGGTGCTGGTGCTGCCGGCGCTGCTGCCGGGGTCTTTGCTGCTTTGCTCTTTGCGGCCATTCCCATGTTCCTCCGTGGGGAGTCTTCGACACCGAATCCAGTGCAGGATGTTCGCCGGTGCCGGGCACGAACAACCGCGAGATCAAAGGCTGCGGCGGGGTAAACAGGCCCCGCCAGTTCCAGCCAGACAACGTTATAGGACAGCCGCACAAAATGCGTCAAGTGGAAAACATGCGAAGCAACTGCCAGCGGGAATCAAAGTGCCGCAGCCACCCGCGTCCGCCTCACTTGCGCACCACCCAGATATTGCGATACGCAACCGGATTCCCGTGCCCCTGCAGATAAATCACGTCAGGACCAGGACCTTCGGGGTTCTTGCCCGGAGTCCCCTTTGGCAGTTCAAGGTTGTCATGAATCACGATGCCGTTATGGCGAATCGTGACGCGGGAATTCTTCACCTTGCGCTCACCCTCGTACTGTGCTGCCGTAAAGTCAATGTCGTAGGTCTGCCATGACAGTGGCGGGAAACAGGCGTTGACGGCCGGTCGGGCGATGGAATAGATCCCACCACACTCGTTGTTTTCACCTTCAAGGCCGAACGAGTCCAGCACCTGACACTCATAGCGACCCTGAATGTACACGCCGCTGTTGCCGCGATCCTGCCCGCGTCCCTTGGGCTTGAATGGCGTCCGAAACTCAATGTGCAGCACGTGACTGCCGAATTTTTCCTTTGTTTCGCAGTCTGCCGCCAGCAGATCACCCAGCATCAGCTGGCCTCGCTGAAAGCTGTCGGCTGACTTGCCATCAAATAACACCACGGCACCGGCCGGCGGTTTTGCCCCCAGCGTCGGACTGACGCGCTCAGTCTTCTTCAGCGATCCCAGTGAACCGCCTGAACCGGACTTCACCGAGACTTCGCCGTTGCGAATCTCTGCCATCATGCCGTCCCCACTGGTAAACTTCGCCACACCATCCTGCAGCATGCCGCTGGCACGATGCTTTTCCGTCCCCAGCCAGCCGGCCCCCGGCAACCCGCCCGGATAGGCCACGGCGTCAAACTTCCCATCACCGAGTGCAATCACCTGCAGACCAACCGGCACTTTCTGGCCATCGATTTCCAGGCTGCCCGAGTATTCGCCCTGAACGGCGAATTCCGCACCAGCTTCCTCCGGCTTCAGAAAAATCTCCTGAGCCGCAGCAACAGTGGATGCTGTCAGCATGACACAGCAGGCAAGGCTCTTGAACAGTCTCTTCATGGTTCGTGGGTCCCTGTCACAAATAAATCCGGCAGGCCAACGAAACGTTTCGCCGCGCCTGAGCCTGGAATTCTGACGCCACAGCGGCTGACTTTCAAATCGAAGACCGCTAGGATTTACATAACACGGCCCGCTGGCTGCAGGTCGCAGGGTGCGAAATGGTTCTTCCGGAGCAGACTGACATGACAATCCATCTGCTGGACTGCCCAGACTGTCGGACCGAATTTCGAATTCGTGATCTGGCCAACCCGGTTCCACTCCACTGCCCGCGCTGCGGCGAATCTCTGGACACCCGCCACGCCCGTCCGCGGCCTCCCAGGGAAAAGAAAAAAGCACCGACTCCCGCTGTGCCCGTCCGAACTGAGAGTGATTCCGCGAAGTCGAGGACGCGAAAGTCCGGTGAAAAACAGGCAACCCCAGTGAAACGCGGAGTGCAAATGGGACCGCTGACCGCGGTTGCCATCGTCCTGTGTGCTGGCGGCGCTGTCACGGCAGCCATGTACTTCGGAATCCGGCTGGCAATACGACCGCACAGTGGCTCACTGCCACCAGGCTTGAGTGACTCGCTGAACACCACGGCGGAAAGCCCCGTCGGCAGGCCATCATCGCCCGGTCCCGGTGAGGCGGACAGTCGACTCAGCGAAATACGCGAAAAAATACAGCAGGACCTGGAACGCATCCGCAACAATCTCGACGAACCGCCAACAGTTGGCCGACCGCCCTCCTTCGGTGGACCTCCCTCCTTCGAAGGACCTCCATCTGCTGGCCGACCACCACGCCCCGGTTTCGGGCCGCCGCAGGGCTTCGGACCGCCGCAGGGCTTCGGACCTCCGCAGGGATTTGGTGCTCCGCGGGCCTTAGGGCCTCCCCAGGGCGTTGGTGAACCCGCCACACCTCCCATACCGGCTCCCGCAGATCCTGCCGGGAATGCGTCGGTACCCGGGATACCGACAGGCAACGACCAGGAACAGATTCAACAACTCCTGCTGGAAATCAAGTCGTGTAACAGCAAACCCAACGCAGTGCTTCCGCTGGGCCTGCTGTCGCTGCGTCCCGTGACGCCGGAACTGCGATCCGAAGTGCTGGAAACGATCAAGCCTCTGCTGGCCGCACAACACCCCATGGTGGCCTCCATGGCCGCGGAAAACTTTGCCGTCTGGGCTGACAAGGGACAACTGGCAGAGTTGCAGCGACTGGCCACCAGCACCGATCCCACCTACATGGCAACTCGACGCAAGGCCCTGAAAACACTGATCGCCATACAGACTTCAGCACTGGATCCGGCTGTCGTCAGCAGTCTCGACGATTTCCTGTTCAGCTACGACATCCAGCAGGCACTGACGGCGCAGGGAGCAGAGGCTGAGAAACTGGTGCTGCAGTCGTGGCCGAATGTGACCACAGGTCCTGGAAAACGAGCACTGATTGAAGTGTTGGGCGATGTAGGTTCGGCCGCAAGTCTGCCGTTGCTTGAGTCCCTGGCAACTTCAACGGACAGAGAAGTTCGCATCCCTGCAGCACTGGCTGTCGACAAAATCCGCAGCCGCAGGTAGCGCTGAATGCCACGACTGTTCACCGGTATCCCGATTCCGTCAGCCGTCGCCACAGCACTGCTTGCGCTGGTTCCCAACAGCCCCAGCCTGCGACCGGTTTCCGCTTCGAATCTGCACCTGACTCTGCATTTCCTCGGCCAGGTCGCTGAAGTCCAGGCCCTCAGACTTGCCGATGCTCTGGCCGAAATCCCCACACCTCAGGTCAGCGTGCGGTTGTCGACCGGCGGTGTGTTTGGCCGTGAGTCGGGCTCCGGAGTGCTGTGGGCAGGGCTGCAGTCTTCTGCCGCTGTGGAAGTGCTGCGGTCTCTGCAGCAGCGACAGCGGACCGTCATTGAAGGACTGGGACTGCGCTGTGAGGATCGGGAATGGCTGCCACACGTAACGGTCGCCAGATTCCGAAATCCCGATCAACGCCTGCTGCAGCAGTTTCTGGACAACTGCCGTGATCTGTCGCTTGACACAGAGCTGCAGGATTGTGTTCTGTGGGAGTCGCAGCCTGCTGTGGGAACTTCGACCTATATCGAGCGACAGCGGTACCCTGGTTCCCGGTAACGCCGACCCTGGCAGGCCACCCCGACGCGCGTGAAAAAACGCCTGCCACCCGGTTGCGGAAGACAGGCGTCTGTTTGCTTCAGCCACCGGCACCAGATTCTTCCGGAGCTGTGGCGACCTGCGGTTCCCGAGCCGGAACATCAGGCATCAGCGGACGCTGCTCCGGATTGCGATGATACCGGGCAAAATCAGTCTGCAGCTCAGCCACCGGAGTTACAACCCATGTGAACGCTCCGGCAATTGGTATCGGTGTCACTCCGTACTGAATCCGACGCTCAGCCCACAATGTGATCTGCCCGGTCAGAGTACTGGTGATCACTCGATCGGTCCGATCGTTGAACAGGCGGATGGACTGATCCGCCGCATTCATCGAAAACTCAATGCTGCCGTTGCTGCGATTGATCCCGACAATCGATCCCGACAGATCCTCGCAGTAAATCGTGGCCTCGGAGGCCGCCAGGATTGAGGCCACTCCGGAAACTTTCCACGGCCGCGAGCCCGTGGAGAGTCGGCCTTTGATGGTACGCGGCGGATAGGCTTCAGCAGCCCCGGCAGCGATCGCCGACGCTGCTCGTTTCGGAGCCACCAGGGCCCGGATATCGGCGCCCGCCAGATGACTGTCAGCAATCTTCTGCACGGGCAGCTCAGGATGCTGCAGTCCCAGATTCAGATACAGGTATTCGTCAGCATCAAAGCCCGTGAATTCAAGGGTCGCCAGCTTCTGGTCAGGGCTGAGCGTCATCCCGGTCATCCCGGTGGATTCCCGCCCATCCCCCAGAACAGTAATCGCCGGTACAGCCGGATCAGCGGCAGACGCTGTGAATGTCAGAGCAGTACGGCTGAGGTCGATTGAAATGGACCGGACTTCCTGCTGAGTGGAACGGTTGGCAATCCGAAATGGTGCAAACGCTGTCAGCCCATCGATATTGGCTTCCACCAGTGCCCCGTATGCCCGCAGTTCACCACGGCTGGATTCACTCTGCGAAGCTACGGCACCGGTGCCACTGCTGATCTGTCCGGCATCACCGGACAGAATGTCATGTTTTGCCAGTACGCCGTCATGGGTCACGAAATACAGATCATTCTGAACGGCCAGCATGGGCTTCATCACAGGTGCAGCCAGAGCCAGTCCCCAGTGCATGCGTCCGGCACTGTTGAGATCCACACAGAACAATCGCCCATCCTTTGTGGCCGACACCACACGCTCGTCAGTACCCCGCACTGCCAGTACCGGCGGAGCACTTGCGCCGCTCTTCATGATGAACTGAAATCGCCCCTGACCGGCGTCCGATCCCGACAGCATGATGCTGTAGATATTTCCGGCACCCGTGGCAAATCCCAGACGACTACTTCCCGCCAGCACGCTGAAACGAACATCTTCACTGATTACAAAACGCCACTGCTCACCACGCCAAACATCATCCGGCAGTGTTCCCAGTCGCCCCATCCGTTCCAGAGATTCCACATCGAAGGAAACGATCGAGCCATCAATCATGGGCACTACGATCCACCGCAGCATGCGCGTGGAAGTCCCGTAGGTCACTTCGCGACGAAAGATAATCGGCGCTGCCGAAGGGCTTTGCGGCATGCGATAACTGAACAGTCGCCGCCCCGTAAATTTTTCAAATGCATGAATGGTCGGGCCGGTGATTACCGCCAGCAACTGACTGTCCGTCGCCGCCGGCATCGTCGCGTCGTTGATGCGGCCAATGTGACTGGACCAGTACTCGCGGCCGTTTTCCGAGTTCAGCACAGTGATCACGCCGGACATGGACTGAGCCACCACGACGTCCTCATCCGCCGTCAGATGCTTCAGCTTGTCCGTAGCTCGATTCAGTACCGCCCGAGCCTGCCACTGCGGTTTCAGGCTGGGGACCGAGTAGATCGCCCGTCCATCCTGAGATTCGGCCGGCTGAGCCGCAGCAGGGGCAGCAGGGGCCGGGGGTGTCTCCTCCTGAGCATTCACCGTGGGCACCCATCCTGAAAGTGCCAGCAACAGACCTTTTCGGAACACAGGATTCATGGGGAGGATCCGCCGAAGGACAGAAAACCGGGAGGGGCGCCAGGCTACCTTTGCATTCTGCGCGCAAAGACCCTGTCGAGACTAAAAAATCCCGACGGATCCTTCGACCATAATACCCATACCCAAAAAGCAAACTCCAGATTTCCGCAGACGGAAAAACTGTTGTTTTCAGAACTTTCCGGAATTCCTGGCAGGTTCGTTATATTCCGAGCCTTCCACGGAGGCTGTCAGTGCCTGCCAGAGCCTGTTTCCCCGGGCGAAGCACTTTTTTCTCCCCTGCCACACTTCGCTCGCCCCACGCCGAATACCAGCGTTATGCAGCCCACAGGAAGATTCAGTAGAACCCCAGACCGACTCCGTTCAGACCGCTTGTGTCGATTCTTCCGTTGCGCAGCAGGAACGCCGCAGGTAAACGCGCCGACCATTCCGCGTTTGCTGCCGGACAATACTGCCGCGAGTTTCCTTCCACGGCAGCCACGCCTGGAATGTGCGCTGCCAGACTGGCAGAATGCAGAAATGAGGCCCCCGGACATGTCAGGTCCTGAACACACAGAAACATACCGAACTTCTGCGCCGCTGCCGCCATCAGAATCGATTCCGACTGCCCCTTGCAGGCTTTCAGTGCGATCCCCGAGTACCCCTGGTCACGAGCCATCAGCAGGGACTCATACGAAATCAAAGCTTCATCAATCACCACCGGCTTCACCGCCGCCGCCGCATGCATATCCGGAGCATCTGCGGCCTGCAGATTTCGACTGGTCGGCTGCTCGATATACTGAATTCGCCGGAAGGCCGAAACACTGACTGCCTCAATCCGCCGCAGAAACTCCACCACATAATCTGCAGACCGACACTTCTCGTTGAAATCACACGAATAAAACCACTCCGTACACCCGCGCTGCTGCTGCGTCTGCAATGCCACTCGCTCAATCGCCAGCACTCGCTCCACGTCCCAGTCCAGCTGATCTCCATTGAGCTTGATTTTCAGATGCGTCAGCTGATCCGCCAGAATCCATTCACCCAGCGTCCATGGCAGACTGTCTGACGGTCGATGCCCCGCGTCTTCCGGAGTCAGTGGATCCAGCGCACCCACCAGATGATACAAGGGCAGCGAAGAGGCCGGAGCCCGCAGTGTGTAGCGATCCGCAAACTCACCCCGGAAGCGATCGTCAAGATACGTCGACAGATCACGATTGCAGAAGTGCTGCGACAACGTATCAAATGCATTGAGCTGATGCAGTCGACCGTACGCGTCGTGCACGGCCGCATCCACCGGACTTGCTGAGACCAGTTGTGCCAGCACCGGTGGCGTCTCGGACAATCCCAGCGACGTCGCTGTCCGCACGGCAAGGTCCGCATACTGTCCGGCAACAGCCGCCTCAATCTCCAGCGGATGCCCCCACTCACCACACCCCCGGAACAGTTCGCCCGCTCCCAGCGAAAACTCCTTCATCGCCAGTTCCGTACGGTCCGGTTCCAGCTGCGACGACGGCCACGCCCACACGTTCCCCACCGGCATGCTGCCATAACCAGTGGCCCGCTGCCCCAGCCGACTTTCAATCACCACCTGCACATTCACCAGCCAGCCACTGCTGACAACACGACCGCCGAACTTCAGAGCCGATCGATACGGCACTGGTGCAAAACTGATCTGCACCTCCTGAACTGTTACGTCGGTCGACTTCCCGCTGCTCATGGTCCCTGTTCCCAAACTGTATTGATGCCGGTGGCTGTAAACCGCAGATCCGCAGTCGCAGTCTATTGCACCACGGGCATCTTTCGTATCAACCGCGCACGATTTCCAAAGGCTTCCAGATCGAAAGCATCTGCGGACACCCGACTGAATCGCAGCCCCGGACTGGGGAACTGAGACACCACAGTGTAGCTCAGCAGCCGCCGTCCATTACTGCGAGCCAGTGCAGTGACAATGAACTGCGTGTCACCGGGAAAATTCAGCCCGGGAATATTGTTGGCATTCGCCGCCCGCTGCAGCGTCGTCATCGACGTCAGCAGCAGCCCCGCACTCTCCGAACCATCAAACGTCACCAGCGAATCTTCAGGAATCGTCGCCCTCCATGCCAGCTGCCCCGTGCTGCGACTGATGGCCAGCAACTCACCGCGAACTGCATCGCCCCGTAACCCAAGCATCATCTGTGGCTGAATCAGTCCGTTCTGACGAGCCGGGACCTCGAACAGATAGACATTGCCGGAATCCACTGCCAGCTCCACCCGCTGCAGGTTCAGCGGTTTACCGTCCGCCGTCGCATAACTCAGCACCTGCTCCGCGCCCGTCTCAAGATTGATCAGCTGGATCTCCGGAGTCTGCCGGAGCACAGCCAGCAGCCCACTCGCAGGAAACTGCGCACGCACCAGACCAGTCAGCTCAATCGTCCGAACCACCTCCAGCGTGACAGCATCCAGCCACTGCAGAGTGCTGCGATCATCCAGACTGGCTTCAGGATCCCACGCCACCAGCTGGTTCCCGGTCGCACGAATGATCTTTCCCGAAAGCGCCGCTGCCCGCACCCGGAATGGCAGTCGCAGCGGCTGATCGGACGCCATCTGCTGAGTCGCTGCTGTACGACGTCGCGGTACCCCGGTCAGCGGTTCCAGCTGCACTTCACGACCACTGCGCGGATCCCGCAGCAGCACAACCTGATCGGCCGCAAAAACCTGCCGCGACAGACCTGCCGACGACAGACTCCACAGCAGTTCGCCCGTCAGCAGATCCACCATCTCCAGCCGCGCATCTCCCAACAGACAGATCCAGCGTGCACTGTGCCCGCAAATCTGCCGACTGCGTTCGTACAACAACTGCCATTTCTCGTCAAAAATGAATTTTTCGAAGGTGCGGTCCATCAGCAGCAGCATTTCGGCATCGCCCGTCATGGCCTTCGTCCACAGCAGACGACGATCCACAATCGAAAAGGCACTGATCGCTTCCCGACTGCGATGAATCAGCACTGTACCAGCCCGCGAAATTGACTCCTCCGTAAGTACCATTGCCTGCCGCGCGTCCGAAGCCTGAGGTCGGATGCGCCACGCTTCCCCACCCGCAGCATAAGCCGCCTCACCTATGATCTCATCCGACTCACGTCGCAGCCGCCAGTCGATTCCCTGCAGCACCGGATCGTCCACACCATGACGACGCAGCGTCGTACTGGAATTGGCTCGCAGCGTCATCGCCCCGGTCGTACTCACTGGAACCAGATTCCACTGACCTTCCGCCACCTCTCGCCAGCTCTGATCACGCTCCGCTGCCAGTGCTGCCACCTCGGCAGCCTCTGCATCGGCCCCCGCCTGCTGTCGCATCCACCCCAGCAGTTGCACAGTCAGTCGCCGTCGCCCACCTGCCGGCAATTGCTCCGCCAGCTGCTGCAGACGCCCCAGCAGTTCCAGCACCCGCTGACGTCGCTGCTGCAGTGACTCAGCCTCGCTCTCTCCCGCCTTCACTGCTTCCGCTCGCGGATCCGCTGTCGCCGCCCGCAGCAGCAACTGCAGAGTCACCTCACTCAGCTCGCCCGCCGACACTCGCTGATCGGCCCGCCGCAGGGCCTCGCCGGCCGCCGGGATGC